>DATANR010000212.1:0-13494 GCA_036266155.1 Gemmataceae bacterium
TGTAAAGGTGATTCGACGCAAGAAGCCCAGGCACTTCGGCCTGGGCTTCTTGCATTCCGTTTTCAGTGAGTAGTCTCGATTCAGGCGGCCACCGTCGGAGCCGACTCGTCAGCCGACAAGCACGGTTCAACGATGACAAGACGGCCGGCATCATGTGCTTGAACCATTTCCGGCGATAGCTGCCGATAACCCATCGTCTGAAGCAGGGCAAGCATCTCCGTAAGGCGCGGCGGGCGCTTCAGGCGGCCGCGCAGCCGGTCGACGGCCTTGAGCAACTCTTCCTGATCCGGCCGAAATTCGCCGGTGCGAGCCCAGAAGTGTTCGACGGCAGGCGTTTCAATTGACATCGTGTCCCTCGTGGTGGGCGTGCGGGCGGACCGGGTTTTATCGGCTTTTCACGGGGCGTTCGGACAATGAAATTCATTTCGCGCGGAGAACCACGCTCAATTGACTCAGCTTGCGCGAACCACCCGACCGTCGGAACTTCTCCATGTCCCACGCAGGTTCAAAGTAGCAGGCGCGGCGGGGTTGTCGGCCGTGAAAGGTGGACTAGCATAGAGAGGGTATGTGAACTGAAATCCCACCCTTACGATTGTCGTACGGCAGTAGGCCAGCAATCGTCCCAAAGTCGCAAAGCCATTTGATCCACGCGGATTGTCTTGGCGGTCTGAACCAGGATCGTTCAAGGCATGCTACACGCTTGCCCCGATAAGGAGAGGTTTGCCATGATCCAACGCCGAGACCCGCATGCGCAGGTCCCCACCGACAGTCCGTCGGGGCGACAGGTTATTGCCATTCAGGAGGATCGCGTCCGCGAAGAGGCAAACCGCTTGACGGAACAACTGGCAGCCGGCGTTCATTCTGCCGACGGGCGATTGGCTTTGGATTTCGCTGCTGTCAATTACGTTCGCAGCGAAGACCTTGGCGCGCTCATCGCGCTTCACAAGCGCGTCGAAGTGAATGGCGGCCGATTGACGCTCTTGAATGTCCGCCCCCTGGTGTCCGGTGTCTTGTCGGTGACCCGCTTGGACACTCTGTTCGATGTTCGCCAGGCCAGCTAAGCGATTGATGAGAAAGCCTTTGCGGGCCGGGAAACAATCCCGGCCCGTTCGTTTTGTGTGAATGGCGAGAGTCACCCTTGAGCGGCAAATTCCCACGTCTGCCATTTTTTCGTCGCACGGCATTTCCGTGAACTAGATTCCAGGTGTCCCGATAGGCGATGAGCCACAATCCACACGGGTGACATGCGCGGATTCTGCGCCAAATGCGGTCGAACGTTTGACGGACAGATGCTCTGTCCGCTTTGCGGCATTCAATTGCAAAGCGAACCGGAATCCGCCGGGATGACGCTCAACTCGGCGGCTGAGGACGAATTGCCCGATGGCCCTTCGTTTCTACGTCGACTCGTCTTTGGCGGCATAACCCTGCTGGGCCTTTATCATGGGCTCAAGCATCTTGCCCTGGCGGGAATTCTCTCACAGACGGGCGACACCACGCTCTCTTCTGACACTCACGTGAGCCTGCTGGTCATAGCGATGCTGGTGGCGGGAGTTGTCGCCGGCACCGTGAATCGCCGGGCCGAGTTAACTGGCCTCTTGCTGGCGTTGGCGGCAAGTATTTTCTTCTTGGGGCCTGACCTGCTACATATGGATTCGATCCCCGAAGAGTGGCTGCTTGGGGTTCCCACATTGCTCGGAATTGTTGGCATAATAGCCGGATTCGCCGGTCGATTGATGGTGCCGCCGGCGCCGAACTTGCCGACGTTTGGCCGGCTGGATTCGCAAATCGTGGTCCGCATCAAACGGCCACCAGCACGCATTGCGTGGCTCCAGCTTTTGTTGGGAGTTGCAATCGCCGTCGCCGGTGCAGCATGCGTCGATTCCATTCGCCACGGGCTGGCATACGTTTTCGCGGGCCAGGCGTCGGCATTTGGCGCGCGGCCCTTGATCGCCTGGCAGATTGGCACATTGGCCGCGCTCACCGGTGGCGTGGTCACGAGCTACGGCAATCGCGGCGGGCTGCGCCAGGCGGTGTTCGCGGGACTTGCATCGGGAGCAGGGGTCGCCTTGGCGCTCGCCACGCAAGCAGACTCAACACCTTCTCCCGTTGTTGACTTCTGGGTGTATCAGCTCGACTTGAAAAACTCGGGGTCCTTGCCCTATCTTGTCCTGGGGCTTACCACTTTCATGGCCACTGGATTGGGCGCCTGGTTCGGTGGCCACATTCTGCCAAACACGGACCGGAAATGAACCAGACCGTCATCCGCATGCGGACAACTGCTATGGCTTGATCGGCAACGTCGTCTGGGCCTTCTGCTCCCCACGAATAACCATTGTCCCTTCGCCAGTTAGCCGCAAATACCAATCCGTCGGTAAACCATCGAACGTCGCAAACTTGGCTTCTTTGGGCGGATCGTTCGCCACCTTGAAAATGGCCGTCGCCTCATCAACCTCGTCGAACATCGCCACATATGCCATGTCGATGCCGAGATCGGCCGCCGTCACGAACTGACGCCAAAAGAACTCGCCGCCCAGGCGGGGAACATTCGCAACTGCTGCGCCTTTGCCCTTCAAGTTCGTCCAGCCAAACCCCGGATAGATGACGGGTAAGTATGCCATGCCAACCTTCTTCGTTTCAGCAAGATCGTCCTTCCAATAGCCCGTCGCCGCATGCTTCTTGCCGTCCGCGATGGTCACGTTGCCGACATTCCATGGACTGATGACGTCGAACCGCCGAAAGGCTTTGGCCCACTCGGCATCTTTCTCGGTTCGCCATTGCCACTGGCAGCCACCGATGAGGGTCGCGCCGTATTGTTTGTCCGTCTTGAACAAGTCGATGATGCGATGCGCAAGTGCGGGCCCGAAGCGCTCACTGAAGAAGCCCCACACGAATACGACTGGTTTCCCTTCGTGGCGCAAATAGCGGTCGTCCTGAGTCACTTTTCGTTCGTCCACCAATCGTTTCCAGTCCGCGATCAGCCGATCGAACAGCTCGTCCTTCGGTGCGTCGGTGAGATCGTAACAAATCGCATAAGTCCGACCGGTTTTGGCCGCCGAGGCCCGGACGTTGTCGAGAACCTTGTCGACTGATGGCGAATCGCGGCTGACGAGAAAGCGCTGAACGAACGCTCCATCAATGCCATAATCGCGCATCCACTCGAAATGCCGATCGACCGTTTTTGCGTTTGCGGAACTGAAAAGGCAGGCTGGCTTGTCATCACCGAGAGTAAACCCCTTTGCCTCGTAGCGCTCTTCAGCGCTGAGTTCCGAGGTATCGGGCCACATCTCAACGGTCAGGGTCTGCGGAGAGATCTTCTTGCTATCGCGGCTCCAGTGTCGCCAGCCCTCGCCGGCGAGGTCGCCCGGACAACGGAACCAGCCTTGGTAACCGCACATGACCTTGCGGTGCATCGTGGTGGCATCGACGATCGCCGACTTGGCCTCCGGTGATCTTTCATCGCCGCCCGCACGGCCTGGACCGGCCGCGACCGCCACTATGATGGCCGCCATGATGACTGAAAATGCTGTATGGCAAGGGAGATTCACGACGCGGCCTCGTTCGTTAGCTCCATTTAGACCGGCTTCTGGCTGCCGGGCAGATTCACTAGGCTGAACGTTCCCGGCCTTTTGCAGAATAGGCGAACGCCGCTATCTGAGACTGCTCGCCCGATGTGAAGTACGGGCATCAAAAAACAAGATCGAAACAGACGGCCCGAGCTGTGTCGTGTGCCGTAACGACGCTAGGCAAGCACCGCGATTGCAAACTGGGCCGAAATCGCGCAGATCAAGAACTAAACTCTTCGCACGACGCCAATCAACACACCGACAATGGATGCATTTTGTCCAGGCTCAAGGACAATCGGATCCATGGTGTTGTTGGCCGGCTCCAATACGACACGCTCTTTGCGGCGATAGAACTTCTTGAGAGTCGCGGTCCCGTCGATCATGGCCACGACACGATCGCCGTTGTCAGCCGTCTCCTGCCGGCGAACGATGACTATGTCCCCGTCGTCGATATGGTCCTCGATCATCGACTGCCCACGCACCTTCAGAGCGTAATGATCTTTGCCGGAAAACATGTCGCCCAGGTCGAGCCGCTCGTCTTGCCGCACCGCTTCGAGACCAGTGCCCGCGGCAACGAGGCCGAGCATTGGTATCGACGACGAGCCTAGTTTCAGTCCGGGAATGGTGATGGCGCGTGCCGCGGACTTTTGGTCCTTGACACCCTTGTTTCGCTCAATGCAGCCCTTCTTCTCGAGCGCCTTGAGGTGACACATCACGCCGTTGGGCGATGCGATCTGAAATGCCTCGCCAATTTCGCGGATCGACGGCGGGAAGCCGCGATTCTCGATCTTGTCGCGAATGTAATCCAGGATCTCGTGTTGTCGCTTGGTGACGCTGGGACTGTCAGCCATGATTATGCCCCCACGGGTTGAGCGAAATATTCCGGTCGCGAAAAGTCGGCCGGGATTCACCTTTACACCATGATGTAAATGAGTATATGTGACATTCGTACAGAAGGAAAGTGGAATTTCCCGCGATTGTTGTCCCGGAGACGGTCAAGACGTTACAGTGGATAGCGATGGGTGCCGCCTCCAAACACTGGCATTCGGTTGGATTACCGCTCTTGCTCGATCGGCGTGAGTTGCCGACGGACTTCGTCCGCGCGGCAATGCAGGACCTCATCGCGGGCACCTTTGACGAAGCGGAAGCTACCGCACTCCTGCTGGCACTCCGCTTCAAGGGAGAAACCGCATCCGAATTATCCGCGGCGGCGGCGGTCCTCCGTGGAGCGATGCTTCCGCTCTCTTGTCCGACTCGACCTGTTCTCGATACATGCGGAACGGGCGGCGACGCATCAGGGACATTCAATATCAGCACGGTGACGGCACTTGTGGTCGCCGCGAGCGGCGTTCCCGTCGTCAAACACGGAAACAAATCAGTTTCCAGCCGTAGCGGCAGCGCCGACGTGCTCGCGGCCCTCGGTGTGCCGATCGAATCCGGACCTACGTGGGCGCATCAGACGCTTAAGACATACGGAATCGCATTTTGCTTTGCGCCACACTTTCACCCGGCGCTGGCAAGGGTCGCGCCGCTTCGTCGCAAGCTCGGTGTTCGCACCATCTTCAACCTGCTCGGACCGCTTCTGAATCCGGCGGGGGCAGAATATCAGCTGCTTGGAGTTGGCAACATCGATCTTCTTGATCCAATGGCGGGTGCATTGGCCCATCTAGGCACACGCGACGCTATTCTTGTTTGCGGGCAGGATGGCCTCGATGAGGTGAGCTTGTGTGCTCCCACACTCGTCCGCCGAGTTCGCGATGGGTTGGTTGAAAAATTGGAATGGTCGGCTGCCGATTTCGGGCTGGAACCAACGTCGATCACCGACCTTAAGGCCGACGGGCCGATGGCAAGCGTGCGGATCATCGAAGGCGTGCTCTCAGGCGTGGAGGGAGCACCGCGCCGAATCATCCTCGCCAATGCAGCCGCGGCTCTGCTTGTGACCGGCCGCGTCCCGTCATTGACCGGCGGCGTGGAACTTGCTGCGGCCACCATTGATTCCGGCGCCGCCCGGCAACTATTGGCCAGTCTCGTCGCGCCCGCGACATGAATGAACTCCGTGTGGAGCACCCATGGCACAAAAGGTCATTCTCGTCGCCGACCCTGGAATTGACACGGCGTTCGCCGTGGCGCTCGCGCTGCACGACCCGACCATGGATGTCATTGGGCTAGTCGCATCCGCGGGAAATATCACGGCCGATCGCGCGACACAAAACGTGCATCTGCTAATCAACGCCATGGACCCGCCCAAGTGGCCGCGGCTCGGCGCCGCGCTGTCAGTCCAATACGAACTTGATGGCACGCGACTGCATGGCCGCGACGGTTTGGGTAACATCGAATTGCCGCCGGTAACCTTGCATAGTCCCACGGCGGGCGACAAGGCGATCGTCGAACTGATTCGCGAGTATCCTCACGATGTCACGCTCGTTGTGCTCGGGCCCGCAACCGTGGTCGCGGCCGCGTTCGATCGCGATCCCGAGCTTTCGGTCCTGGTCGACCGTGTCATCCTGATGGGTGGGGCATGGCGCGTGCCGGGCAATGCGACTGCCACGGCCGAGTTTCATTTCTATTGCGATCCGGAATCGGCTCGACGGGTGTTGCGCAGCGGCACTTCCGTCACATTGATTCCACTCGATGCAGCCCGCAAACTCGTCTTTTCACCGACCGACCTGCTCGAATTGCCCAATCCCGAATCGGCGACGAATACCTTTCTTCGCCGCATTGTGCCGTTTGGAATACGCGCCAGCAGCAACCTGTATGGAATCGAAGGCTTCCACCTGAAGGACGTTCTCGGGATCGCCGCCGTCGCTCAACCGGGCAAGTTCACGCTGGAACGGGTCTATGTCGATGTCGAAACGCGGGGGGAACTTACCCGTGGCATGAGCGTATTTGATACGCGGCCATCACCCGCGGGCGTGCCCAACGCGGACGTGGCAACCGGTGTCGACATTGTCGGCGTTCGCGATTACATCCGTGAAATCTTGACGCACGCGCGTTAGTGGCCCGCAAGTTCTTTCGGCCACCGCGATATAACTTAGGTTCCTAATTGCCGAGCCTATTCCATGCGCATGCTGCTTACCCAGACAGCCCTTCTTTTCCTTGCTGGGCCGGTTCTTGCCGCTCCGCCGGCCCCTGGCGAAACGCCGTCCGCCGATGAACTCGCGTCGATCATGAAGACGTTGCTCGTGACCGCGTTGCCGACGCCGCTCGTGTCTCAGGATTTCAACTGGGGCCACCAGAAGGAAGTCTTCAATGGCGTGACCTGGAAGGGTGACGGCATCTTGAAGCATCCGGTCAAGCAGGAAAAGCTGAAGAACGACGGCATCTGGCGCAAGATTAGGATCGAGGCTGTCGATGCGGACAAGAACCTGACGCTGCTAGTCAAGAACGTGCAGAAGCCCGAGAAGGGCAAACTCACGTTCGACATGATCGTCACCATGCCGACCAAGATTCAGTTCCAACAGCAACTTTGGAAGGACGGCGTCCGCCTCTACAGCGGCGAAACGCGGGCACGTTGCCGGCCGATCCTGATCCTGAAATGTGAATCGACCACGAAGGTTCAGAAGTCGGGCAGCTTCATCCCGGACGTGATCTTTCGCATGCATGTGCTCGATGCCAAGTTGACCTACGACGATTTTAAGGTCGAACACACGGCTGGTGTTGGCGGCGACATCGCCAAGGTGCTCGGCGATGCCGTCCACGAGACGATCAAGTTCTGGCGGCCGTCGCTGGAGAAGGACATGCTTGAGAAGGCGAACAAGGC
The DNA here is from genome assembly GCA_036266155.1 of Gemmataceae bacterium. Taxonomy (GTDB): domain Bacteria; phylum Planctomycetota; class Planctomycetia; order Gemmatales; family Gemmataceae; genus SIAJ01. Next base: position 7,324 of record DATANR010000212.1, read on the forward strand.
GATTGTGAAGGCCGGCGATACCAAGGAAGTGAAGCTCGGCCTTGGCAAGTTACTTGACGGGAAGTGATGTGGAAGCCGCTTTTTCTTTGCAGTCTCCTGGGGATCGTGTTGGTCGCCGCCGCGTTCGCTTCGCCGGCTGTTCTGGCGCAAATTGATCCTGCCGACCTGGTGACCCGTCAAACGGCCCGCGTTGCCATCCTGTTTTGGGGCATCGCGGCCATGTCGCTGATCGTTCGACAACGCGATTGGGCTCGGGCGGCCTGGACGATCGGCTGTTTGACGTTCCTAATCCATGTCGCCACGGCATTCGACCGTGTTCACGGCTGGTCTCACCTCGCGGCGCTGCAGCACGTCCAAGACGTCAGCGGCTTCGGGCCGGGGTTGTTTGTGTCCTACGCGTTTACGCTGATTTGGATTGGCGACGTCGGTTGGTGGTGGGCCGATCGCGCAAGTTACGATTCACGGCCACGGTGGCTCGATCTCGTCATTCATCTCTTCTTCGCTTTCGTCGTGTTCAACGGAACAGTCGTCTACGAGACGGGTTTCATTCGGTGGGCGGGAATTCTGTTGTTCATCATTCTCGGCATGCTTTTCGCCCGCCGGCGCTTGCGGCAATTGTGATCTGGCAGTAACTTTCATTCATCCCTCTATTGCATCTTCTTTTCGGGACATGAAGTATGGTTGGTTGAGCCGGCCGCCGGATATCGCAACCGGCCCCCGGTCAGGGACGCACCCATGCCGCTCGACACCATCGACTCCCTGGTGGACGCGCTCCGCACGAGGCCCATTCTGCGCCCCGAGCAGACGCAAGAGCTGCTCACGAAATATGCTCCGGCGACGGCCGATACTCAAGAGCTCGCCCGCACGCTCATCCGCCTTCGTTGGATCACTCTTTACCAGGCCAAGAAGCTCGTCTCCGGCAAAGCCGACGAACTCGTCGTCGGCCAATACGTGATTCAGGACAAGCTCGGCGAAGGCGGCATGGGCCGCGTCTACAAGGCGGTGCAGCTGAGCCTGAATCGTGTGGTTGCGTTGAAAGTTGTTCGCACGTCGCTGTTGAAAAATGAAACGGCGATGAAGCGCTTCAAGCGTGAAGTGCGCTCGGCCGCTCAACTGACTCACCCGAACATTGTCCGCGTTTTCGATGCCGACCAAATCAACGACCGCCACTTCCTGGCAATGGAGTTCATCGACGGCGTCGACCTTGGCAAGCTCGTGAAAGATCGCGGCCGGCTACCGGTGCCGATGGCGTGCTCGTACACCCGCCAGGCAGCACTTGGGCTTCAGCACGCGCACGACCAGAACATGGTTCACCGGGACATCAAACCGTCGAACCTGCTTGTCGCCGTCAATGAGAAGGGCCAGTATCAGGTCCGCAACGTCGTCAAGATCCTCGACATGGGCCTCGCCCGCATCCAGGTCGACGACGGCAACACGGAGCAGATTTCGTCCGAACTGACGCGCACCGGCACCGTCGTCGGCACGCCCGATTTCATGTCGCCCGAACAAGCGAAGAATTCGAGTGCCGTCGATCACCGCTCCGACATCTACTCGCTCGGTTGCACGTTCTACTTCCTGCTGACAGGCGAAGCGCCGTTTCCGAAGGGCAACCCGCTCGAAAAACTCCTCCAGCACCAGATGGACGCGCCGCGGCCCATCCAGTTCCTGCGGCCCGACGTGCCGAATGAACTGGCGACGATCATTCACTGTTTGCTTGCAAAGAAGCCGGACGATCGGTTTCAATCCGGCGCGGCCCTGGCCCACGCCCTCGAACCGTGGTGTGCCGCCGCCGCGAACTCGGCGATTCAGCCAACCATGGTTTTATCTGCCGAGGCAGTCGATCCGACATCCGTCACGCTGGAGACCGACCCGAACGATGTCTTCGATTTTGGTGAAGAGGAAGAGCCACCGCAGGTGCGGCCCCCGACGGTCCGCCGCTCGGCCCCGTTGCCACGAACTCAGGGACCGGCGCCACAGCCGAAGGGCGCGTATCGTCCGTGGCTGGTCCTCGCGGCCGTGTTTTTGATTTTCCTGCTGGTTGGGGCCATCGGCGTCGGCCTCTATAAGGGACGCGGCAAGAAAGCCGAGGATCCGCCACCGTCGCCCGGCAATCAAGAGCCGCCCAAGGGCGACCCGAGCAAGGTAATACCCAAGACGAAGGCCGAGCTGCCACCCGCGAAGGAACTCGAGGCCGTCGACAAGTATTTGCCAAACGACACGGCTCTCGCCGCGGTGCTGGACATCAAACAACTGCAAGCGTCGCCAATCGCCCGTAAGGTTCTGCTCGGCCCTATTGCCGACGAGCTGCTCCCCTTCCGCACCGCCTTCGGCATCGACCTGCCGGCCCTGGTCGAACGTGCCGTGATCGGCCTCCGCTCGGACGATCGCGGCGGCGCTCTCGTGATCCTGCAAGGCAAGAGCCTGATCTCCAACAAACTCCTTGACTCTCTACGCGCGCTGGCTGGGCGCAATGTGAGCACCGCGTGGGAGGGCGGCCCGGAGATTTCCGCGGTCGGCAAGGGGCCTTCGTTCCTGGCGACTTCGGAAACATGCCTGTTCGTTTCCACGCGCAGGGAACTGATCGTCGAAGCTCTCGAAAAACGCGAATCGAAGCGCACGACGAAATTCGAGGATGCTACCGTCTCCCGCAGCTTCGCACTTCTTAGCCGGCCGGCCCTTGCGGAGACCATGTTTGGCCGCACGGCTGGCGTCCAACTCGTCCTCGGGCTCCGGCAACGTTGGGAAAACGACCTCCCGGCCGCTGCCAAGATCAACTCGATCGCCGGCATCGTTGCGTTCGATGAGCGCGGCATGCATTTGCATGTTCTCGCCGACGAGGCCGAGTCGGGCAAAGCTCTCGAGTTCCTTAAGGGATTTGGCAACGGTCTTGAGTCTCTGTCCAAGTCGCTCGATGCCCCGGATCAACGCCTCGAACGCATCGGCCAACTGCTCGCCAAGACCACAGCCGCCCTGAGTGCCAACAAGAAGCTCACGCACCTACACGCCAACATCCCCACCGGCCAGTTAGAGACGTGGTTCGCACCATTCGATCGCGCGAAGTAGGGCTCCCCCAGGGATGGAACGAGCAAGACGCGCGGCACATAGCTAGAATCCCATCAACTGGCGTCCGAATTGCATTAGTATCCGCAACGCCTGCCGGACACACCACATGCTTCAGGCCTGGACCAAGCTGGCCAACTTGTTCAAAGCCGACGACCGCCAATTCCAGGCGCGCATGGCCGACGCGCGTAAGCGCGCCCCAACGCCGGTCTTCTGGCTGTTCGGCCGCACGCAGAGCGGCAAGACGTCCATCGTCAAGCACATGACCGGCGCGACCGACGCCGAGATTGGCTCCGGCTTCCGGCCCTGCACGCGCTTTAGCCGCGAGTACCCGTTTCCGAATGCCGAGGCGCCGCTGCTCGATTTCCTCGACACGCGCGGCCTCGATGAACCCGGATACGACCCCGAAGAGGACTTGAACCAGTTCAACAACCGCGCCCACGTGATCGTCGTCACTGTCAAGGTGACCGACCACGCACAGGAGAACGTCGAACGGCATCTGAAGACAATCCGGGCCGCGAAACCAGGCCGGCCGGTGATCCTGGCGCTCACGTGCCTGCACGAGGCCTACCCGCAGCGCCAGCATCCGCAGCCGTATCCGTTCAAGGAGACGCTGTATCCCGACGGGCTGCCGCAAGACCTGCTCCGATCAATCGCCGCGCAACACGAACGCTTCAAGCCGCTCGTCGACGACATCATTCCCATCGACCTCACCCGCCCCGAGGAAGGCTTCGACGATCCCAACTACGGCGGCCAGGAACTGCATCAATCGATCCTGAAGCACCTGCCGGCCGCGCTGCGGCAGACGCTGCTGACGCTCGACGAATCGACTCACGAATTCCGCGATGCCGCCTTGAAGCGTGCTATGCCGCTGGTGCTTAGCTACAGCACGTTGGCGGCCGGGGCCGGCGCGATCCCGGTGCCGTTTGTCGACCTGCTGCTGATCCCCGGCATCCAAGCGAAGATGGTGCAGGCCCTTGCCGACAGTTACGGCCAGCCGATGACGAAGGAGCGATTTTGGGAGATCGCATCGTCCATTGGCAGTGGCGTCGTCGCTCGACAAGCAGCGCGTGAGGCGGCCAAGGTGATCCCCGGCATCGGCGCTGCGGCCGGCGCCGCCCTCGCATGGGGTCTGACTTATGCGTTAGGGCGCGCGTTCTGCCAATACTTCCAGTCGATCCGCGAAGGACATGTGCCGGACCCAGCCGAGTTGAAGCAACTCTTTGATACGGAACTGGCCAAGGCCGGAAGATTGTGGAAATGACCCGCCTTCGCATCATCACCGTCTTCGCACTCGTCGCCCTGCCGATTCTCTTTCTGGCGGGTACCGGGGCCTATCACCTGTGGGATCGCGGCTGGGCGTTCTATGCGTGGTGGCCAATGGGCCTGTCGCTGGCCCTGGGCTACATCCTCGCCTGGCGCTGGCAACGGCAGCTTCGGGCCAAGCAAAGCGAAATCCCGCCGCCCATGCACTGGACCGATCGCGATCGGCTCGCATGGAAGACCGTGCTTGAACGAGTCAAGGCCGCGGACAAGATCGACGATTCGCGCTTCAGCGAGCCGCGCTTTTACTTCGACACGGCTCAGGAAATGGCCGGCCAGGTTGTCCGCGTTTACGAGCCGGACGCGGTCGACCCCGTCGCCATTGTGACGTTGCCCGAAATCCTCTCCGTGATCGAGCTGGCGTCGCACGACCTGAACGAGCTGGCCAAGACCTACGTGCCCGGCAGCCACTTGATGACAATCGACCACTGGCGAACCGCACGCAAGGCGGTCGACTGGTATCGCAAGGTCAGCAACGTCTACTGGCTGGCGTCGGCCGTCTTCGACCCCATCAAGACCGCGAGCCGCTACGTGGCCGCCAAGTACGGCATGGGCAAGCCGCTCGAGATGTTTCAGCAAAATGTCATCCTTTGGTTCTACTCGGCCTACGTGCGCGAACTCGGCTTCTACCTGATCGAGTTGTACAGCGGCCGGCTTAAGGTCGGGGCGGCACGCTATCGCGAGCTGATGAAAGAGCACACCCACGATCCCGATGGACCGCCGATCGTCGTGCCCGAGGGGCCGAGCGGCGAGACTGTAACGCCGCCGACCGAGTCTCCGGAACCCAAGGCCAGGCCCGTGGGCGTCTCCATCGCCCTGATCGGCCAGGTGAAGGCCGGCAAATCGAGCCTCGTCAATGCTCTGCTCGGCGAACGCAAGGCCGCGACGGACGTGCTGCCGTTAACCAGCGAGGTGACGAAGTACGACCTGGTTTCGCCTGGCGTGCCGACACACCTGGTACTACTCGATACCGCGGGCTACGGACGTGCCGGGGCCGTGAAGGATCATCTCGAAGAGACGGCCGCGGCGGTTCAGGAGTCGGACCTCATCCTCTGGGTCACGCACGCCCGCAACCCGGCACGCAAGGCCGACGCCGACTTCTTCGCCGAACTCCGGCAGTGGTTCGTCGAACGACCGCACTTGCGCTTTCCGCCGATCGTCGTCGTATTGACGCATGTCGATCTGTTGACACCCGCGATGGAGTGGTCCCCGCCGTACGACTGGGCAACCGGCAATCGCACGAAGGAACGCAGCATGGCGGACGCCGTCGCCGGCGCCCGCGATACGTTTCCGGAAGTCGCCGGCTTCGTCCCCTGTTGCACGGCCGATGGCAAGGAATGGGGCATTCAGGAGGAATTGTTGCCCGAAATCGTCGCCCGGCTCGGTGAAGCGAAGTCGGTGTCGCTCTTACGCTGTTTGCACGCAGAGGCCGACGAGGGGAAGGTGCGCAAGATCTTTTCGCAACTCTGGGCGGCCGGCCGCAAGGCTGTCGATCTCGTGCGTAACGGGTTGCCACGATGAGCGAGCGGATCGAGGACCGGCTCAAGGCCAAAGCCCGCGAACTCGGCTTCGAGCTAGCCGGCATCGCCCGCGCCACCGACGCCGACGGCTTCGACCGCTTCGAAGAATGGCTCGACCGCGGCTTCGGCGGCGAGATGAGATACCTCCACGAGCAACGCGAGCCGCGCCGGCATCCCGATTCCATTTTGAAGGATGTGCGCAGCGTCCTGATGCTGGGGATGACGTATGCCGGTTCTGCTCCCTCTCCCCCCGAAGCGGGGGGAGAGG
>DATANR010000213.1:0-11590 GCA_036266155.1 Gemmataceae bacterium
CTGCTGCATCCGCCGCTCGGTCTGCGGCAAGTGCAGGCATTTGAGCACGATGCGATCGAGACCCTCCGCCGCCAGGGCGATCGGCACTTCGTAAATCGTCTCGACGTCCTTGGCGGTGATCACCGCTTCTTCGTCCACGTCGCAGAAGAGCGCGATCTTGCGCTTCATGTCCGTGTCGAGCTTCCGGTCCGTCCGGCAGAGCAGCACGTCCGGCTGGATGCCGATCGACCGGAGGTCGCGCACGCTGTGCTGCGTCGGCTTGGTCTTCAGCTCGCCCGCGGCGCCGATGAACGGCACCAGCGTCAGATGGATGTAGAGCGTGTTCTCGCGGCCCACATCCTGCCGCAACTGGCGAATCGCTTCGAGGAACGGGAGGCTCTCGATGTCGCCGACGGTGCCGCCGATCTCGACCAGCATCACGTCCACGTCACCGGCGTTGTTCCGGATGCTGTCCTTGATTTCGTTCGTTATATGGGGAATGACCTGGACGGTGCGTCCGAGATAGTCGCCGCGCCGTTCCTTCTGGATGACGGAGAGGTAGATCTTACCCGTGGTCCAGTTGTTGTCGCGGGTCGCGACCATGTTCGTGAAACGTTCGTAGTGTCCGAGGTCCAGGTCCGTCTCGGCCCCGTCGTCGGTCACGTAAACCTCACCGTGCTGGTAGGGGCTCATCGTGCCGGGATCGACGTTGATGTAGGGGTCAAATTTCTGCAAGCGGACGCTCAAACCCCGACGTTCCAGCAGCATTCCGATTGAGGCACACGTCAGCCCTTTGCCGAGCGAGCTGACCACGCCGCCGGTCACGAAGATGAATTTGGTCATGCGCAGCAGTTCCCCTGGGACATTTCGGAGGGAGCTAAGGATGTCGGGCGGGGGCCGTGAGACTTCACGTCGTCTTCACTATACCGGAATCGACCCAAGGGACCATTTGCGCGCCGGAATCGCGCAATCATCCCATCGTCAGCGCGCGATACTCGGCAACAAATCGTTCGTAATCCGCTGGCGTGTCTACGCCTCTACCCCCATGTTCGATGATGCCGACGCGGATCGTCCACCCATGGCCAAGCGCGCGAAGTTGCTCGAGCTTCTCCAGCTGTTCGAGCGGATGCGGCGGAAGAGTTGAAAGAGCTAGCAACGCGGCCCGGCGATACGCGTAAAGCCCGAGATGATGCAGGAAATTCGCGGGTGTTCTTGCGAAATCCGGCTGCCCATCGCGAACGAACGGAATCGGACTGCGGCTGAAATACAGGGCCTTTCCACCTTCGCTGCACACAACCTTCACGCAGTTTGGATTGCGATACGTCTCCTCGTTCACGATCGGCATCGCGAGCGTCGCCATCTCGGCCTTCGGGTCCTGTCGCAATAGGTCGGCAAGGAGTTCGAGCGATGTTGGATCGATCAACGGCTCGTCGCCCTGCACGTTGATGATTACGTCGACATCGAGGGATCGAGCCACCTCGGCGACTCGATCCGATCCCGATGGATGATCGGACCGCGTCATGACCGCCCGGCCGCCAAAGCTCTCGACGGCCGATTTGATCCGCGAATCGTCGGTGGCAACGATGACGGTCTCGACGCCGCGCACGCGGCGAGCCTGTTCGTAAACGTGCTGGACGAGATACTTGCCCGTTTCGCGCAAGAGTGCCTTGGCCGGCAACCGGGTCGAAGCAAAGCGAGCGGGAATGACGATGGCGGTGCGCATGCAGGGGTCCCGATCCGTGGGAATGTGCGAAGTCTACGGCCGTCGCAGGCAGAGGAACAGACCGACTCGCTTCATTCTCGGCAAGCGGCTTGTTCGGAGTCAGCCTTGGCCGCCTAAAAGGCGGGACTCCAACTCCGCGATCGAAAGTTGGAGTCCCGCCTTTAGGCGGCTGACGCTGACTTCCGGAACCGGCTGAAGCCGGGACTCCAACTTGATCGCTCTTGGCCGTTATAACAATCGAATGCAGACAAAAGCGGACGTGCTCATCATCGGGGGCGGCGTCATTGGGTTGACCACGGCGTGCTACCTGGCCCGCGACGGCGTCAAAGTCACGCTCCTCGACCGAACGACACCCGGCTCGGAAGCCTCGTGGGCCGGGGCCGGCATTATTCCACCAGGGAATCCCGAGCGGGCAGCGACGGCGTACGATCGCCTACGTGCGACCAGTTCGCGTGCATTTCCAACGCTGACCGCGGAATTGAACGAGCTCACCGGCATCGACAACGGCTATCGCGTGTGCGGCGGCATCGAAGTTTTTGAATCGCCTGCCCCCGAGGTGCTGTCGGTCTGGCAAGCGGAAGGCATCGACTTTCGCCCGTTGACGGAGGGCGACGTTCGCAAGCTGGAACCGCAGATGCAAGCTCGTGGCGATGTCTTCCATCTGCCAGGCATGGCCCAGGTGCGCAATCCCTGGCATCTCCGCGCTCTCGTCGAAGCGTGTCAGCGCCTCGGCGTCCAAATCAAAGCCGACGTACCGGTCGTTCGCTTCCGAACCGCGGCGAATCGAGTCGCAACTGCCGTCGCCGAGTCGGGCGAAGAGTATCCGGCCGACCGCTTCTTGATCGCGACCGGCGCCTGGGCCGATCGCATGCTCGCTCAGCTCGGCTGGCGCACCGGCATCCATCCCGTCCGTGGGCAGATCGTTCTTTACCACCCCCCTGCCCCGTTGCTTCGTCACGTCGTTTGCGTCGAGAAGCGCTACCTCGTTCCCCGCGAGGATAGCCGCATCCTGGTCGGCTCAACCGAAGAACCCGAAGCCGGCTTTGAGAAACGGACAACAGGGACTGGCGTCGTCGGCCTCATGCAATTCGCCGCGGACGTGGTGCCGGCGCTTGCACAATCACCTGTCGATAAATCCTGGGCCGGCCTCCGCCCCGGCTCGCCCGACGGCATGCCGCACCTGGGGCCAATCCCCGGTTGGTCCAACGCCTTCGTCGCCGCCGGCCACCATCGAGCCGGGATCCAGCTTTCGCCAGCGACGGGTCAATTGATGGCGAACCTTCTGCAAGGACGTTCGCCGGCGATGTCTCTCGAACCCTTTCGTCCCGACCGTCCTCACGGGCCGCCGATGGCGACGGCGTTTCGATCGTGATTGGCAGGCGCTTCTGGTAGAATGGCATTGGTTGAAGATCCGCTGACATCGATTTCTACAGATACCATCGTGAGTCAATCTGTACTCGTGGAAATGACACTTCCGAAGGACTGGAAAAAATTTCGACTGCCGCCGGCCCTTGATGAGCGATTGCAAGAATTGCTAGACCGTCAGGATCGCGACGGCAAATAGACTCGGCGCGACCGCCGTGAGGCATCGGCGTTGACGGAACTCGTCGACATGTTGTCGCTGATGAAAGCACGTGCCCATCGCACCGCCGCGAAACTTCCTCGATGAGCGGACACATCGCCGTCGTCCCGGCCCGACTGGTTCCAGCGCGAGCCGGCGACGTTTGCGAATATTGTCGACTTCCGCAGTGGTCGCAGGAGGCCACATTTCATGTTGACCACATCATTCCCACCGTTGCCGGCGGCCCGTCGATAGCCGCGAATCTGGCGCTTGCCTGTGTCACGTGCTCGTTGAGAAAAAATGCCCGAGTCCGCGCGCGACGTACGTTCGGGCACGATGGTCAGGATCTTTCATCCGAGACGCCAAGACTGGAATGCGCATTTTCGCCGGGCGACTTCGTGGCGCATTCTCGGTCGAACTGCGACGGGCCGAGCGACGGTTGCCGCATTTGGGAATGAACCGATCGGCGATTGTCTTGCTTCGTCGAATCTGGGCTGAGTCCGGACGATTTCCACATCGACCGATCTAATCGCAAGCGTAAGTCATTTCATCAGGAATCCCTGCTCCACGGATCATACCTTACAATGGAGCAATCCCCGGAGTCGGTCGATGGATGATGCCGATCACCGTCAGCTTGTCAGTTTGCTCGCCGGCGACCTGGCCTGGCTGGAGGATCATTGTCGCCGGCAGCCGGCTCTCGCCCGCGATGCCGGACAACTTCGGCTCGCGGCCGCGCTTGTTCGCAATGTCGCAGGGCCGTTCCTGGACGGCGGCGCTATCACGCCGTTGCACGTCGCGGTCGTCGGCGGGGCCGGCGCGGGCAAGAGCACGGTCGTCAACTTTCTCGTCGGTTCGGCCGTCGCCGAGGCCAACCCGCAGGCCGGCTACACACGCCATCCCACCGCCTATTTACAGTCCACGACCGCATCAGGATGGTCGGGGCATCTCGGCTTCCTCGGCTCTCTCCGCAAACTCGATCAGCCGGCGCCGGCTGATCTCGATCAGGATGTTTATCAGGTGCGGCGTGTTCCCGGCGACGCGGCGAGCCCACTCGGCGACGTGATCGTGTGGGACTGTCCGGACATGACGACCTGGGCCGCCAGCGGGTACGTGCCCCGGCTCATCGAGGTTGCGGCACTCGCCGATGTGATTGTCTACGTTGCTTCCGATGAGCGTTACAACGACGAGATGCCGACGCAGTTTCTCCATCTCCTCGTGCGAGCCGGCAAGGCGGTCGTCGTCGTCCTCACGAAGATGTCGGAGGCCCAGACCGGGCGGATCGTCGAGCATTTTGAAGGGGAGGTGCTGAGCCGATTGCCCAAGGCGACGAGTGGCCGACCGGCCGTGCCCGTGCTCGCGGTGCCCTATCTGACATCCGAGCAACTGGCTGATCCGGCTGGCAAAGCGGCCGTCCACCGCATTCCGCTCATCAATCAGGTGATGGTGCTCACCGATCCGACGACCGCGCGCAAGCGGACGGTCGACCACGCGTTGCAGTATCTGTCGACGGCCTGCGGCGAATTGCTCGACGTCGCACAGCAAGACTTGGCGGCAATGGATGCGTGGCGCGGCCTCGTGCAATCGTCGCGGGCCGACTTCGACAATCGCTATCGGACCGAGTTTCTCAATGGCGAGGGCTTCCGCCGCTTCGACGAGGCACGCACGCGTCTGCTCGATCTGCTGGAATTGCCCGGTGCCGGCCGGGCGTTCGCAATGACGTTGTTCGTGCTTCGAATGCCGTATCGCGGGCTGCGCTCGTTAATCGAAAAAGCACTGATCCGCCCAGCAGCCGTCAACGTGGGCGAAGCCCAAGTGCTCGAAGGTTCATTTCGCGCATGGATCGATCAATTGCGCGCTGAAGCGATTCGCCGGGCCGACAGCAACCCGCTGTGGAAGCATATCAGCCAAGGCTTCAACGCCGGGCTCACGGATGCGGCTCACGATCAATTTCAAGCCTTGCTGCACTCGCACCAGCTTTCGTCGGCGGAAGAAATCGAGGGTGCGGCACGAGCGGTGACGGCGGGCCTGGAGCAAAACCCGGCGGCGCTTGCTTCCTTGCGTGCCGGCAAGTTGCTCCTGGATGTGGCGGCGATCATCCTGGCGATCTGGGCCGGCGGACTCGATTGGCCGACGATCGTTTACATCTTCCTGTTCGTGTCGCTCGCCCATCAGGTGGTCGAACTGATCGTTCGGCAGTATGTCGAGGGAAGGCGCTCGGCCATCCGCTCGCGGAAGATGTCGATCGTTTCCCATGATGTGTCCGGGCCGATGGCCGACTGGCTGGCCCGCTGGCCGGCCACGGGCGGCTCGGCTTATGAGAAGCTGCAAGGCGCTCTGCGCCGGGTGCCGGACTCTATCGCCCAACTTCGGCGGCTCGCGGAGCCGCGGCTGCGCGCATGACTGACGCTTCGCCGACCGCCGAGCCGCTTCTTCGCACTCTCTCCCCTCTGCTTCACGCACTGGAACGTGACCTGCGCGGCTGGCTCGACGGCGCACATCGCCAGCCGCTATCGCTGATCGCACGCGCTGCGCTCGAAGGCATGGCCCGCGACTTGGGCCGGCAATCGGATGCGCTCGACGTTGAGCGGCCGCTGCTGATCGTCATGCTGATGGGCGGTACCGGCGTCGGCAAATCGACGCTGCTCAATGCACTGGCCGGCGGCGCTGTCGCACAGGCTTCGTTCACCCGGCCGACTACGCGGGATCCGGTCGTCTACTATCACGAATCGGTGAAGCCGGACCGCTTCGACGAGGCATTGCGCCACTGCCGGCTCGTGCCGCACGATCGGCCCAACCTGCAACAGAAGATCATCGTCGACACGCCGGACCTGGACAGCAACGACATCGCCAACCGCGACAAGTTGATCGCGCTGCTGCCGGTCGCAGACATCGTGCTCTATGTCGGCTCGCAAGAGAAATACCACGATCGGCTCGGATGGGATCTATTCAAGGAGCAGCGGAAACGCCGAGCATTCGCTTTTGTCTTGAACAAGTGGGACCGCTGCCTGCATTCCGGCGCGTTGGGTCTGCGACCCGATCAGGATTTGCTCCGCGACTTGAAGGACGAAGGCTTCGCGGAGCCGCGACTGTTTCGCACAATGGCCCAGGCGTGGGTCGACGCACCGGCGCCCAGTGGCTTGCCCGCGGGCGAGCAATTCGCCGAGCTGCGCGACTGGCTCGAACTCGGCCTCACGCGCCTTGAGATCGAAGCGGTCAAGGCCCGCGGCGTCGGCCAGCTTCTCGCTCAACTCGACCATGGGCTGGACCAGGCCCGGCCGAGCGATTTGACTGCCGAGGCCGAGCGCACCCGGACCGCTTGGGACGAGGTGTTGCGTGAAGAAGCGGATACGTCGGGCACCGTGCTGGTCAGCACTCTGGAGCCCTACTCGGCCGAGATCGAACATCATTTCCGGGTCGAGGGCCAGCAGAAATTCCGCGGGCTGATGTCCGCCTATTTGAAGCTGACGACCAAGCTGCGTTATGCCGGCACATCGCTGCGTGACAAGATTCCGCTCGTGCCCCGGATGGAAAAGAAGGTCGAGACGCCGACCAACTGGAACCTCGCGGCCTTCGCTCACGAATGCACGCGCGTCGCGGGCGAACGCGTTTTGAATCAACGAGCCGGGGCGCTCGTGAACCGACTGCTCGTGGAAGCAGATCGGCAGCGCTTCCCATTGCCGCTGCTCAATGGCCCCACGAACGAGGCGGCTCGAACCGACTGGCAGGTCCGCTATGATCGCGCCCTCATGGAGGCTCTCGCGGAGGTCGAACGCATCCGCACGCGGCCCCGCGGGATCCGCAAGCTGCTGCACGTGTCGGTCGTAACGCTGTCGAACATCCTGCCGGAATTGGTCTTCGTTGCGTCCTTCTTGCTACTGCTGTGGCGCTTCTTCGATCCACAGAGCGTTGGCTACAAAGTCACGTCGCTCGACCTACTGTTGCCGTTCGCGTTGACCCTGTTCGTGCTGGTAGTGCTGCAATTGCTCAGCGCGCTCTTGCTGCCCGTGCGCTGGTCGTCGGTGCGCGACGAGTTCCATCGCCAACTGGTCTCGCGGCTCGAAACGGAACTCGCAGCGGTGTACGGCCCCATCCCCGGCGATACCGCCGCGGCGCTATTGCGCGAACGAGCGAAGGTAGACGAGTTGCTTACCGGCGTGCGTGAAGTTCGCGCATGGCTGGAGACGCGTCAAACGCTCGCCAGTGTTGCGGGGCTGTACGGGGATTGAGAGCCTTGGAGTGCTGCGGCTTGACGCAGCACTCCAAATTACTCGCGAACACCCATCGGCGGCGTGCGAGCGCGCGATGCGGGCCGTTCGCCTTCGTTGTCGGGATCCGGCGGGCGGTCCACGGGCGGCGGCGGAAGCGGCGGGACATCTTCGCGTGTTGGCAGGCGAGGCGGTAGGTCGTTGTTGTTCTTCGGTGCGGGTGGCAGGTTGTCGCGTTTGCGCTCAGCGGTGCGTCCGCCGGTAGCGCCGGGCGCCACCGCATCGAGCAAGTCGGCGAGCGGGGCGGTGCTGCAGCCGACGCAAATGACGCAAATGAGAAGGAGAATCCGGCGCATCGCATGCCAATACGCGCGCGGCCGCTCCGGCACAAGGTCAATTCTCTTTTCAGCTAGCGTGCCAGCGAGTCGGCGAAGGCTTCGATCGTCAGCTCCAGTTGCACCTTGCGATCGACCTGCAGGTCGGCCTCGGCCGCGCGGTCGATCCAGGCCATGAGCATGTCGGGGCCAATGCGCTCGGCGAACGCGCTGAGTTGGGCGGCCTCCGATTTGTCAGCGACGACCGGCGTCACGCCAAGGCTCGCTCGTTGAGCGTCTTGCAGCAGGCCGATAAGCAGCCGCAGTTGCAGCGACGCTCGCCGCCGGCGGATCGCGGCCTCCTTGCCTGCTTCTTCAATGTCGTGGGTCCATTCAGTGGCCAATTCGAAGACGTCGAGCTTCGTGGACGTCAGAGCGCCGAGGAGCTTTTTCCGGAAGGCCCAGAGCGTCTCGTCGTCGAGTGCGAGAGCCTGCCCGATGCTGCCGCCGGCCACGCGCACCAACCGGTCGAGCCGATCTGCTTCGGTGATCCCGCTTTCCTTGAGCAATTCGACAAGGTGCTCGTTCCGCAGGCCTGTGAACGACACGACCTGACACCGGGAGAGGATCGTGCTGAACTGCCGCTCGGGAATTGGCCCGCCGATGAGGATGAGCACCGAACCTGGCGATGGCTCTTCGAGCGTTTTCAAGAAGGCGTTGGTCGACTCGGCGTTCAAATCATCGGCATCGTCGAGGATCGCCACCTTGCGGCCGCCGCGCGCCGGCTTCAGCGACAACTGCTCGATGACGCCGCGCACGACTTCGATCGGCAGATCCAGCTTGTCCTCGGGCCGACCGGCCAGGATCAGATCGGGGTGCGTTCCCGCATCAACCAGCGCGCAACTCGCGCATTTGCCACAAGCACCCAGCGTCTTGGCGGCAGTCTCGCACAAGAGAGCTCGTGCCAGTTCGCGGGCGAACGTGTGCTTGCCGATGCCGGATTGGCCGACGAACAAATAGGCGTGGCCGAGTCGGCCCTTTTTCCAGGCGGCGTCGAATGAGCGGATGACGCCCTCGTGGCCGCGGATGCGGAAGCCGCTCATGGCGAACCCGGGACCATCTCGTCCGCGTGATAGCTGGATCGGACAAACGGGCCGGCGACGACCTGTTGGAAACCGAGCAGGCGCGCTCGCGCGGCGATGTCGTCGAACTCCGCGGGCGGCAGGAACCGCGCGACGGGAATGTGCTTGAGCGTGGGTGCGAGATATTGGCCAAGCGTCAGCACGTCGCAGCCGATCGCACGCAAATCGGCGAAGACGTCGAACAACTCGGCGACCGTCTCGCCGATGCCGAGCATCAGGCCGCTCTTCGTCACCATGTGCGGCGCACGCGTTTTCACGCGCTGCAGTAGGTCCAGGCTGCGTCGATAGTCCGCCTTGCCACGGACTTTGCGATAGAGCCGCGGGACGGTTTCCAGATTGTGGTTGTAAACCTCAGGCTGAACGTCGATGACACGGTCGATGGCGGCGTGGTCGCCGAGGAAATCGGAAGTGAGCACCTCGACTGCGGCTCCCGTACGCTCGCGGACGGCGACAACGCAGCGGGCAAAGTGATCGGCGCCGCCGTCAGGCAGATCGTCGCGCGTCACCGATGTGATGACCACATGCCGAAGCCCAAGTCTTGCCGCGGCCTCGGCCACGCGTGCCGGTTCGTCGTCCTCAAGTTCGAGCGTCTCGCCACGGGGGACTGAGCAGAACCCGCATGGCCGCGTGCAGACGTTGCCGAGCACCATGAACGTCGCGGTGCGCCGCGAATAGCATTCCGGTCGATTCGGGCAGCGAGCGTTTTCGCAGACGGTTTCGAGCTTAAGATCACGTAGTAGTGTGTGCGTGAAAAAGTTCTCGTTCCCACGCGGCAGCGACCGTTTCAACCATGTCGGTAGCCGGTGGCGCGGTGGTTCCGGAGAAAACGGCGCATCGGTCAAAATCGTCAGCGATTGCATTCCGCGTCCCGGAGTTACAGAAGTCTTGGGTCAGTGTAGCGGCAGGTACCCGCGGTTGGAACCCGGTCCAACCGGCCGAACCCTTCCTTCCGTTCAGTCATGCGGTGGGCCGGCCCGGTCGAGGCAGCAAGCCACTGGCGTCAATCGCCAAATCTGGCGATACTGATGGAGTCCCGTTCTCCGGACCCGTGGCAGCGAGGCCCTGTCGTGCGCAAACTCGTCGGCTCATTCCGAACGACCCTCCTGGTCGCCGCAACCGGCGCCGCCTACCTGAACATGGTTCCGAGTGCTATTGCACAGCCCGGCGACGCGGGTCGCGAGCCGAGCCAGACGGACATCGATTTGCGCCGCCGGATGGAGCCGTTAGTGCCGTCAATCAAGGCGGCCCTCGAGGGCGACAACAAGGACGCCCAGCGGGCGTCGCTTGCGATCGCCGCCGACTTCCCTACAGGCCTCGCAAAAGCGGCTAATCTCCCTGCCGCCATCGCCGGATTCTTGTTGCGCGACAAACGTGATCCGGAGCTGATCGCGCTCGGCGTCCGAGCGCTTGGCCGCATGCAGCCGGCGGGCGCCGATCTAGCCAAGGTCATCGGCCCGTTCGCCAAGTCTGAATCCGTCGTGGTTCGCCGTGCCGCCGCGGAATCGCTGGCCACGGCGATTCAGAATTCACCGCCAGCACAGAAAGCGGTGCCCTATGCCAAGTACTTCATCGACATTGCGGGTCAGGCCCTGCCCTTGCTCAATGATTTCCTGAGCGATTCGGATGGAGAAACACAGCGCTTCGCACTCGCCGGCATCCAGAACGCGACGCACACGATCACCGAACTCTTCACTTATGATCCCGGCCCCACTGCCGATGAACCCAAGATCGACGTGGCCGGCGGCCGATTCGCGCCGCTTGGGCCGGTGTTGCGTGCCGTCGGCGCGGCCGTGCCAAAGCTGGAGGCGCCGCTCGACGCGAAGGAGCAGGACACACGACTTTCGGCCGCACGAACGCTCGAGGCAATCGCCATCACACGGCGAACCATCTTGAATGCCCGACCTGTTGGCGAGCCGGCGCCGAACGATCCGTTCCCCGGCGTTTGGGCGTCCATGAAGCCAATTCTGGCAAAGCGACTGCGCGACGATAGCCCGCACGTGCGGCTGGCGATTGTCGAATCGCTGGAATCGCTGGGCGACGCTCTGGAAGCCCGCGAGTTGATGCGCCAGGCCGCCACCGATCAGGTCGTGTTCGTCCGTTGGACAGCGGCCCGCGCGCTCGGTCGCTCGGCGCCGGCGAAGCCAGTGGCGGCTGCGGTCGCCGACGACGTGAACACGCTCGCCGTGCTCGCTGCAGATAACGATTTGGATGTCCGTTCGGCTGCCGTCGCCGCGCTTGGAAAGTATGGCGCCGCCGCCAAGTCCGCGAGTTCAGTCCTGCTCGCGGCCGCGACGCGCGGCGACGTCGAGCCACGCGTCGTTGCCATCAAGGCCTTGGGTGCAGTGGAAACCGATGCCGAGCGCACCGTGCCGGTCCTCATCGAAAGCCTGAAGGACAGTGACCTACGTGTCAGCCGCGTCGCCGCCACGGGCCTCGTTCGCTTTGGTCCTGCGGCCAAGGCAGCGCTCCCGGAACTCCGCAAGGCCATCCAGAGCACGGACCCCGAGTTGCGCTTGGCCGCCGCCGAAGCGATCCTGGCGATCGAAGGCCGCCGGCCGCTGAAGGAGCTATAAGCCTGGCCGGCTCCTGATTCATTTCACGCCTCCGTTGCGATACGTTCACGCCCTCCCACCCCCCTGAACGTATTTCTCATAATTGGTTCCCGA
>DATANR010000214.1:0-18965 GCA_036266155.1 Gemmataceae bacterium
GACCGGAGCGCCCGCGTCGCCAAATACGCCCAGGCCCCCGACTACCATCGCTATCTCTGGAACCGCCTCAACATTCTCGCTGCCTGGCTCGACGCCGAGGTTCCGGGCACGCATTCGCACGGCGTCACGGACACGGCCCCGATCCTCGAACGCGATTTCGCCCGCCGGGCCGGGCTCGGCTGGCACGGCAAGAACACGATGCTGCTCAACAAACAGCACGGCAGTTTCTTCCTGCTCGCCGCCTTTCTGACGACGCTGGAACTCGAACCCGATCCACCGACCGAGATCGGCCACTGCGGCACCTGCACGGCCTGCCTCGACGCCTGCCCGACGCAAGCGTTCCCGCAAGCCGGCTGGCTCGACGCCCGCCGATGCATCAGCTATCTGACGATTGAATTGAAAACTTCCATCCCCGAAGACCTGCGCCCGGGCGTCGGCGACTGGCTGTTTGGCTGCGACATCTGTCAGGACGTCTGCCCGTGGAACCACCGGCCCAACCCTGCGCCCGGTCTACCACTCGTCCCGGAGTTGGGTTCGATTGATCCCATCGATTTGCTAAGCCTCGCCCCCAACGAATTGCGTCGCCGCTTCCAGGGCACCTCCCTGCGCCGAGCCAACTGGCGCGGCCTCCTACGTAATGCCGCCATCGTCCTCGGCAACCGTCGCGACCGACGAGCGCTGCCCGCTCTAAGAGAAGCGCTGAAATGGAATGACGAGGTTGTGCGTGAAGCGTGTCAGTGGGCGATTGGGAAGATTGAAGACAACGCGAATAACTGATGGACCGCAAAATCTCATTGAGCCGATTGATTTTCGCCAGCCGTCTTCATCTCCTCCCGAATCTCCATCAAGATTCGGCCCAGCATGTTCTTGCCACTGCCGTCGCCGCCGTCGCCCCAATAGGAATCGTTCGTAGTGTGTTCGACGATATTCGCATCGCCGGTTGCGAGTAGGATTTGGCGGATGTCATCATGTTGGCTGAACTTCGCTCGAACGACTTCCCGCATGACCGCGACTTTGACCGATTCCCAATCGCGGCGCAACGGCTTCTTGCGATCGCGGCCCATCCGTGCCGCGATCATCGGCGAATTGGTCTGCCGAATTCTCTCTTGATGCTCGACCTCCTGAAACTTCTGCGCCTGGAAGTAGTGCTCGGACGTGGGCCACAGCTTTCCATTCATCCGAACCGGATAGGCCGCGAAATTGGAGAAGCAGCCGAAGTCGTCAGACACGCTGTAGAAGTTGATCTCATTCGCCATGGGCTTGCGTCCCCTCTGAAAGCGACGATTCTATCTAGATCGGTTGTCTCACGCTGCCCGACACGCATTTAGTGCGACCGGTTCGCAACGAAACCGCCTCGTGAAACGAATTGAAGGCGGCCGAGCGTGAATGCAGCACGTAGGGCACCATTTCGGGGGGTCTATTGCGCTAGTATTTTGCACTAAGAGTTTTCAACCCATCTCCTGTGCCGTTAATGATATGTGTCAAGAAAAGCGAGCAGAGATTGCCAACCATAGGGAGGGGGTGGCAATCTTTCTTGGCAATCTCTGAATCAGCTCCGCTGAACCGCCGGATACTCGCCCGGCACGACCTCCCTTTCCAGCCGCCGGCCGTCGCGGATGACGCTCACTTGCACGCGCTCGCCGACCGGCGTTTCGGTCAGGAGCTTGTGCAGGTCGTCGACGTTCGCGATCGATTCGTCGCCGAAGGCCACGACGATGTCTTCCACTTCCAGGCCGGCTCGATCCGCGGGGCCGTCGGGTTCCAGGGCGATGATTTCGACGCCGGCGCCCATCTCGATGCCGACGCGGCGGCCGACGTCGAGCGGGATCGGCACTTGGCGGCCGTGTAGTCCGAGGTAGCCGCGGATGACGCGGCCGTGCCGTAGGAGCGACGGCAGGATGTGCTTCGCCATGTTGACGGGGATCGCGAAACAGATGCCCTGGGCCGGTTGAATCACGGCCGTGTTGATGCCGGCCACGTGGCCGCGGCTATCGACGAGCGGGCCGCCGGAGTTGCCGGGATTCAGCGCCGCGTCGGTCTGGATCACGTTGTCGACGAGGTGGCCGGTCACGCTGCGCAGCGTGCGGCCGATGGCGCTAACGACGCCGGCCGTGACTGTCGATTCGAACCCGAGCGGGCTACCGATGGCGACGACGAGCTGGCCGACGCGCAGCTTCGCCGAGTCGCCGAGTTGGGCGTATGGGAAGGTGTCGCCCTCCGCACGCACGAGAGCGAGGTCGCTCCACGGATCGTTGCCGACGACGCGGCCGGTGACCTCCTGGCCATCATGCAGCCGCACTCGAACCCGCTCGGCCTCGCCGACGACATGGTGATTGGTGAGCAGATAGCCTTCCGGCGAGAACAGGACGCCGGAGCCGGAGCCCATCTGCCGGCCGCGGCCGACGCGCAAATTCACGACGGCCGGGCGCAAGTCGTCGGCCACGCGAACGACTACCTGAGAGAACGCGTCGAGGGCGGCCGATTCGTCAGGGGCCGGACCATTGTCTGGCTGTTCGAACGAGATGCCGCCATTGGACACGAAGTGCTGCCAGAAGCGGGACATGAGTAATCCTCGACAAACGGGACGGTCGATGAACAATTGTGGGCCGGCAAGTCAAGGGGCGCCCTCTCCGCCTGCTTGACAGGGTTACCGGCGTTGCCGAAAGCCCTTACACCGCCCGGTCCAGCCTTGACAGGACGTCTGCGAGAAGGCATATCGAAGCGTCCCCTCGGAAGCGGCGCTTGGCCGCGGGAGAAGATCATGAGTCGGCGGTTTTTGTTGATTGCGCTGATTTTCGTTGCGGCGCCGTTCACGACGGGCTGCTCGTCGATGTCGAATACGAGCAAGGACGCGTTGGCCGGCGGCGCTATCGGTGCTGGCGCCGGTGCGATCATCGATAAGGCGACCGGCGGCAAGGGCGGAGCGGGGGCAATCATCGGCGCCGCCAGCGGGGCGCTGATCGGCGGGGCCATCGGCAACGAGAAGGACCAGAAGGAGAAGGCGGTTCTGCAGGCACATGCGGCCGCGACGGCCAATCAGATGCGCATCGACGAAGTGATTACGATGAGCCAGAGCAAACTCAGCGACGACGTGATCATCACACGGATTCGGACGACTGGTTCCGTGTTCAATCTGACCGCCGACGATTTGCGGAACTTGGCAAGCAGCGGCGTAAGCGATGCGGTGATCAACGAGATGCAGAGTCGCCGGCCCGAGGCATACCCGCGACAGCGCTACGTCGCCGTGCCGGCAGGACCGCCGCCGGTAATCGTGGCACAGCCGGCGCCGGTCTATGTCTACGGCCCGCCGCCGCCGGTCGGTGTCGGCGTGATCATCCGCCGTTGATCGGCGTCAAATATCAAGCCAGCGTCCGACTCCAGCGTCCTTGGCCTTCTGATAGACCTTCATCGCGACGGCGATGTCTTCGAGGCCAATTCCCAATGACTTGAACAGGGTGACGTCCTCGGCCGATTGCCGGCCGGGGGCACGCATCGCCACGACGCGGCCAAGCTCGGCCACATCGATCCATTCCAACACTCCTTGA
Organism: Gemmataceae bacterium; assembly: GCA_036266155.1. Taxonomy (GTDB): domain Bacteria; phylum Planctomycetota; class Planctomycetia; order Gemmatales; family Gemmataceae; genus SIAJ01. Next base: position 3,546 of record DATANR010000214.1, read on the forward strand.
TCGAGTGCCGCGATCAGGTCGCCGGCTTCGAGCCGCCCCTGATCCTTGCTGTCGATCGCCACGACGTTGGCACGCTTGACAACCTCGACGTCGATCTCGGCTTTCGCCAGATAATTCGAGCCGATCGCGTTAACGTGCTGGCCCGGCGACATCCACGCGCCAAAGAGGACCGGTTCACGCGACGACGTGGCCGTGCAGATCACATCGAGACCACGAGCCGCATCCTCCGGCTTCGCGGCCGGCTCGACGGTGACGCCGCACGCGGCGGACATGTCGCGGACAAACGCGTTGCGGCTTTCTTCGGACGGACTCCAAACGACCGCACGCGTGAGCTTGCGAACCTTGCTAACCCCCATGAGCTGCGTGCGGGCTTGCTTGCCGGCGCCGAAGATGCCGACCGTGGTACTGTCCTTTCGTGCCAGATACTTGGTCGCCACTGCCGACGCGGCCCCGGTGCGCATTTGACCGAGCTGGTCGGCCTGCATAATGGCGAGCATCTCACCCGTCTTGCCGTCGTAGATCGTGACGTGGAACTTCGCTCCCGTGCGCGTGGTGACATAGGCCTTATAACCGATGACGCCGAGCGTCTTGGCTGCCGCCGGCAGCGTATGCAACATCACGTGGTCGGTCTGGCAGCGCGAGCGCGGGACGTTGAAGGCTTCCTCGAGCGCCATCTTGCGCAGGCCTGCCTCGACCGCTTCGATGGCCATTTCCATCGTGAGCAGGCCGCGAACCTCGTCTTCGTTCAAATGCAGGACGGGCATCGGATTTCTCGGCCAGTGCGGGGCAAGTCGCCCATCTGTGGTAGCAGCCCGACAAATGGTCTGTCAAGGAAATACCTATTTGTTGCTTTGCAATGAAACTGTCCGGCGCGCCGCGAATTCGTTTCATCCAGAATTGAGAGATGGCCAACACACACACTGGGGTTGACCATCTCTGCCTGCGTTTTTGCGCCCATCCCAATGCCCGCAAAGGAGATGGGTTGAAAACACGGAATTCCAATTCTACTGCCAGAACCCTCTGAAAGCTCCGCCAACTGGGAACGTTGTTGCTGTGGAACTCACGTCGATGCGGTGCAGTAGGCCGCACGGCAGTTTCCTTGCAAAGCGCCTATTTGCCGAATCCATCCGGATGCGTGCGGTGCCACTCCCACCCGGTGCGGACGACGTCTTCGAGTTCGACGTAGCGTGGCTTCCAACCGAGTTCCTTCATCGCTTTCGCGGGATGAGCGACGAGTTCCGGCGGATCACCTGGCCGGCGAGCGCCGAGCTTCACGGGCACCGGCAGGCCCGTCACTTTCTCAACGGCGTGAATCACCTCACGAACGCTATAACCGCGACCGGTGCCCAAGTTGTACGCACTAAAAGATCCGGCGACCGCCTTCTCAAGCGCCAGCGCATGAGCATCGGCCAGATCGTCGACGTGAATGTAGTCGCGGATGCATGTGCCGTCCGGCGTCGGGTAGTCGGTTCCGAACACCTCAATATGCGGCCGCTTCTTCATGGCCGCCTGAATGACGAGTGGAATCAGATGCGTCTCCGGATCATGATCCTCACCAATCGACCCGTCAGCCGCGGCGCCGGAAGCGTTGAAGTATCGCAGGGCCATGCAGGCCCAACCATAGGCGGCCGCGTAGTCCGCCATGGCGCCTTCGACGATCAGCTTCGTACGGCCATAGGGATTGATCGGCCGTTGCGGTGTCTCCTCAGTGATCGGCATCGCCTCCGGTGTCCCGTAAGTTGCGCACGTGCTGGAAAACACGAGTCGATTGATGCCGTGGCGACGCATGCGCTCGAGGAGCGTCAGCGAGTTGACGACGTTGTTGCGGTAATACTTCGCGGGGTCGGCCACCGATTCGCCGACAAACGCGAACGCGGCGAAGTGGACGACCGCCTCGATGCGATGGATGAGCAAGGCGTGATCGAGCACGTCGGCGTCGCGCAGGTCGCCGACGATCATGCGGTCGGCCGGCACCGCGGCCCGGTGGCCGAAGACGAGATTGTCGAAGACATGCACATCGTGCCCGCGTGCAAGCAAGGCCCGCACCGTGTGGCTGCCGATGTACCCCGCTCCGCCCGTCACCAGAATACGCATGAACTCCGAGTCCTTCCCTTCACAGCGGCGTCGCGAGCTTCAGACCGGTCACGTCGGTCGCGATCTGGCAGATCTCCTTGGCCTGAAGCTCGTTCATTCCCCGGTAAAGATAGGTCTCCGGGTAGTCGTGGTCGCGGGCCAGCGCGGCAAAATAACGATCGGAGCGGATGACGTAGAAGTAGAAGAAAATCGCCGGCAGAATGCAGCCGAAGAGCAGCAAGAACAGCATAAACCAGTCGGCCACACTCGTCGCATCGTAGTGACCAAAGACCACCGACTCGAATTCGCGCCACTCGATCTTCTTTGGCGCCATCGGGATGAACCCGACGCGCCAAGTGATGACGATCTCCGTCTGGCCCTTCTTGTTCCTACGTATGCGAACGCTGCTGTAGGTGCCTAACAAGAAAGCCTGGAGACAAACGTAGAAGATGATACCGCTAAAAGACATTGGCAGCGATCCGCCGCCGCTCATGCTGGCAATGAGTGAGATCAGGTCGAGCACGAGGAAAACGACAAAAATCGCCATGCGCCGCTGGAAGGGCCAGCCGGTTTCCCAGAGGCGATCGACGGGAGCATAGGTCCGCTTGGCTTTTTGCCTTTCCTCCGCGTGGAACCCACAGTGAATGCAGACCACGGAAAGGACGTCGATTTCCTTGCCGCAACTCTGGCATTTGCGTGTCTTGGCTTCTTCTTGCGGTAGTTCGTACGGTTGGCCGTTGTCGTCTTCATCGTCGGCCCAGCGATGTGCGGGCGCTTTGTCTTTGACCGCAACCGGTGCCGATTCAGTATCGATTGGCGGTGCGGGTACGGGCGAGGCAGCGGGCTTCGGCGATGGGGCCGGGGCCGGTTCCGTGGCGGCCTGCATCACATACCCACACCAATTGCACGGCAGACCGTCCTTGGGCATTCCCTTTTTTGGAATGCCCAATACGGTACCGCAGGCGGTGCAAGTGATCGTGGAACGCATGCGCGCAAACCGCGAGGGGCGACCTCAGTTCGTGATGCCCTTCGTGATGCCCATGAACACGTCTTCGAGATCGATTTCCTCTTCCTTGAACATGCGGATCTTGAAGCCGGAATGGATGAGCCGTTCGGGCAGAAACGTACCGTCCTCGTTGCCGTCGCGGAGAGCAACCTTTACCGTCTTGCCTTGCTCGAGCAGGTCGACCGATTCGACTTCGGGGAAGCCGCCCAGGGCCTTCGCTACTTCCTCGTTGCGGTCGACGCCGACGGACAGCAAGAACACGTGCTTCTGGCGCACCTGCGCGATGGCCGTCTCGACGTCGCCATTGAAGAGGAGCTTGCCGCGCTCGATGATGCCGATCTTGTTGCAGATGTCGGCCAACTCCGGGAGGATGTGGCTCGACACGAGGATCGTCTTCTTCATGTTGCGCAGCTCCTTCAGGAGTTCGCGCATCTCGATGCGAGCCCGCGGGTCAAGACCGCTGGCCGGTTCGTCCAGAAGCAACACTTGCGGCTCATGCAAAAGCACGCGGGCCAGGCCGAGACGCTGAGTCATGCCGCGGCTCAAACTCGTCACGAGTGCATCGCGTTTGTAGCCAAGATCGACGAGTTCCAGAACCTGTTCGCACTTCTTTTTGCGCTCCGGCCCTTTGATTCGGTACGCGGCGGCGAAGAACTCAAGATACTCGATCACCTTCATGTCGTCGTAGACGCCGAAGAAGTCCGGCATGTAGCCGATCGACCGGCGAATTTCCTTCGAGCCGGTGTAGATCGAGTAGCCGCACACGCTCGCCTCGCCCCAGCTCGGATTGAGCAGCGTCGCGAGGATGCGCATCGTCGTCGTCTTGCCGGCGCCGTTCGGGCCGATGAAGCCGTACACGTCGCCGGGTTCGAGCCGGAGCGTGAGCCGGTCGAGGGCGTACAGGTCGCCGTACTTCTTGGTCAGGTCGCGGGTTTCAATCATGGGGGCTCGGCTATTTCTTGACGGGAACTTGCTTTACGGGAATGAAGACGCGAATGTAAGTTTCTTGCTTGAGCGTCCCCTGAATGGACGGGCGCGCGCCGCCGTTCGTAGGCAGATCGCCAAGCCAAAGCCGACTGGGTGACGCCGGGTCGCGCGCCATGTCCTCGGCCTGCGCTCCCTCCTTGGTCGCGATGCGCAGGACGAGGATCGCCTGTTCCGATCGATCGTCCGCGATGCGCCAGGACTGGTCCATGCGCCGCAGCGACACGTTCGGCAACTGCGTGTTCCCATCGTTGATGGCATCGGAAAAGAGGACAGGCCAGAGCGGCCACTTCGGGTTCGCCGGTGTGCCAGAATCACTCGAGTAGCCGTAGCTTGTCTGCTTCGGCGCGATGTTGACCGGCCCACGGTTGGCACTGGAAATCCAATTCTTGACTAAATCGCTGTTTTGTTCCACAGAGAGGTTGATTGACTTAGAAACGTCGGTCGGCAACGCCGTGCCCAAGTCCTGGTAGCGACCCCGCCAGAAGATTGCCGCATCGGTGAACGATTCCACGGGCAAATGATTGGTGACGCTTCCCATCAACAAATTAGGGTTCGCCTTGCTCACCGAAAGCTCGGCACTCACAGGCGGTTTCGCGGGATCAATGGGACCAGTCCACTCGGCGCCGAAAGCTTTGGTGGTCCAGACCTGGATTGGCACGCCCTCGATCCCGCTCGCGTACAGGTCGCGGTTCGGGTCCTGCGGATCGGTGGTCGACTGATACTTATAGCGCTTGGAAAAGAAGCCGCCAGCTCCGCCGCCGCCATATCGATAGCGCTCAACGGTGTTCTGCCAACTTAGAACGGTGTCGTGAGCGGCACGCGACGAGTCGCCCGATGTCCACGTTGGGCCGCCCGGCTCCAGGCCGATCGTGTAATCTTGAATCCGCGGACTGAACAACGTGAACCACGTGTTGCCATAAACGCGATTGCCGGCCAGATCGATATCCACCACGTCGACCTTGTTGGTCTTCAAGTCGCGACCCTTGAGCGCATAGGCTGCGAAGTACGCTCCCGCGCTGACCGTGACGACGATGACCGGGAAGGTCACCCAGGTCCATTCCAGCCGCTTGACGACCTTCTTCAGGAAGAGGTAATCGACAGGCCCTATCAGCACGATGTAGATGAGAATGAACAGGGCCACCCAGCCAAACGACACGACCGGCACGCCTTCGAAGAAATCGAGGCTGCCCTGAAGGGCACGCGTGTAATCATCGTCGGACCGACCGTATTTGTTGGTGTCGGGCCTGTTGTCGGGGTTGGGCAACTTGTAGCCGGACTGAACGACGAGGTTATCCCAAAAGTCCTTGCGCCGGCCCCAGTCGCTGAACGGCCCACGGTCCAGATCAAAGCTGACGACCGTTACACGGCCGAGTCCATACGCGCCTTGGACAACCACGGGAGTTCGACCGGCATTGTCCTCGGAAACGAGAGTCTTGACGGGTCGGTCGTCACGTGCCTGCATCGCGACAACCGAAAACGGGCTCTTGCCATCGGGGAAGGTGATCGTGTCCGTCACCGCACTATTGGTTTTGCTAATCAGCCAGCGGAACGGCTGCCCGGAAACCGTGCGCTTGCTGCCCGGAGCAATCGTCGCGGGCAGCATGTCACGAAGTTCTTTGAGCGGCTCAAGCACTTGCGGATTCGTGCCCACGCTCAAGATCGCCCGGCCGCCGCGGCGAACCCATTCCGCAAGGGCCTTGCGCTTGCGTTCATTCCGCGGCTCACCAAGTACTTCCCAGAAGGCCGCGTCGCCGCCGGTGCCGATGACGACGAGATCGGCCGCCCCATAGCCAATCCACTGGTCCGGCATCACGCCGACGTCGATCAGTTGTGCCGTCTGCACCCAGCCGCCGCGCAGTTCGCGGCTGATCGGCTGATTGTTGGGGTTCTCATCGTTCGGGTCCGCGCGTCCGGAAGGCAGTCGAAGACCACCGAGATTCGTACCGATGCCCAGGATGACGAAGCCGGGGCTTTCCAGGGCGTCAAAGCTGCGTTCGCCAGAGTCGCCAAACTCTTTGCCGGACTTGGCGCCTTTGACCTTGACCCTGACTAACGCGTAGGTGCTGCCTGGCTTCAGGTAAGGAATGCGCCCCAACTCGTTGCCGAGTAAGCGATCGCCCTTCTCCATCGCGCCGATTTCGACCGAACCTTCGGTGATAACATCGTCAGCATCCTTGGTTTCGACGACGAGCAGAAGTCTCTCCTCCGTGTCGCGCGTACATTCCAAATCGATGTAGACCGGCGCCCATTGACCCGCCTTGAAGACGCCTTTGCGCGAACTGTCGCTGCCAAATGGGCCGCTTGGAAATCCAAGTCGGACGCCGGTGATCTTGACGCGCTCGCGCCCCTGCGCGTTGGCCAAGGACGGCGTCAGGAAGACGAGCGACAGGCCGGCCAAGAGGAGACCGCGGAGCATGTTTTCTCGGGGGTCAGGGCTTCTCGGCCGCGGCACATGCACACGGCATCCGTCGGCACTCGGGGCAGCCGGCCCCATATTTATCGCGAACCGCCTTATCCAGGTCTACGCCCGCGATGTTGGCCAGGGTCGCGAGCCACGCCAGCACATCAGCAAACTCGGCGGCCGTGTGTTCCTTGGGGCGATTGCCGCGCAGCGCTTCCGATAGTTCGCCAACTTCCTCAATGAACCACATGAACGTGCCGGCTGTACCCCGACGACCGTCCTTCGCCCCGAACGTATCCCGGATCAGCGTCTGCAGTTCGGACAGCGTCATGGACCACGGCTCGGCACGAAGGTCCAAGCGATTCTAGCATTTCGTTCGGGCCGTGCCAGAATTGGACGATGAAGGTCGGTAGTTAATTGTGGCGGCGCGTTATTCCTTGGTTTCGCCGGCCTTGGCTTCGCCAAATCGTTTCTTCAACTCCTCAACTTCCTTGATCTTCTTCTGCCCCTCCAGGGCCTCGATCAGCGCCAGTTGAGCCTCGGCGTCGGTCACGTCGATTCGTGTCGCGTCGCGGGCCACATCCTCCGCCTCGACAAACTTTTTCACTTCGCAAAGCAGCTTTGACAGCTTCACCCGGCTCTTGAGATCGTCGGGGTCGTTGCCGACTTGCTCCTTCAAGACGTCGAGCAGTTTTTCCGCGTCCTCGACCTTGGTGTAAATCTCAATCAGCAGCGCCAGCCATTCGCCATCGATCGGCGCGAGTTTACGGCCGCGTTCCAGCAGTTCCGCTGCCTTGGTCCAGTCCTTGGCTTCCATGGCCATGCGCCCAAGTCCGGCCAGCAACCGCGGATCGTTGGGGTTCGCTTTCGCCGCCGACTCGATGGCCTCCTTCGCGCCATCCTCGTCGCCGGCTTGCGTCAATAAGCGTGCCTTAACGATCGAAGCGAGCGGATGGCCGGGCTTTTGCTTCAACACTTGCTCGGCCAGCTTGCGGGCGTCGGCCGCCCGCTTTCGCCGCGAATATTGATCCGCTAGCTTGGCGGCGATGTCGAGATCGTCCGGGTTGTCCTCGTGCGCTTTTTCCAACTCCGCGAGCGTCATCGGCTTTTCGCCGGGCCCCTTCTTCTCGATCGATGGAATCGCCTTGACGATCTGCGTCACATAAGCCATGTAGCCTTTCTCGAACGCGTCCTTGTCGACCTTGCATACCTTCTGAATCGCGGCCGCCGTGTCGAGCCCATCGCGATAGGCGTTCAACATCGGGCCGACGGCGACGATCCCATAAGTCTTGATGAGGTACTCGACGTACAAGTTGCTCTGGCAATATGCGAGCGCCCACTCTTCCTGGTTGCGTGGCCGCACGAACGCCAGCATGATGTTGTCAAGATTGAGCAGATCATTCTGCTCAAACCGATCGCGGAGCACGGCACTCCACTGCGGCGGCCGATTGCCGCCCTCGTTGCGCACCGCGAGCCCTTCGGTCAGCCAGTGCGGGCAGAGGAAATCGGTCTGCGCCAGGTTGAAGATGTGCACCAACTCGTGCCGAATGACGCGGCCCCAGTTGAACGGTTTGGTGAGTCCTTTGCCCTTGGGCGACGCAATCGTCACGACTTTGCCGGTACAGGCGCCAATCGTGTGCAGGTCGGGCAGGCCCACGGTTCGGCCGCTGAACATTTCGTGGTTGTTGAACAACTCCACCAGCGTGCGGCCTGCAGGCTCGTAGCCGAAGTCCTGAGCAAGTTGTGCGTGCACGACTTCCAGATATTCGGCCAGAAACTCGGCCAGCAGTTTGTCCTGCTTGGGATCAAAGCGCAGATCGTAATGGCGCGTCTTGATGGTCTCGTACTTTTCGAGATGGCGCAAGACTTTGAGCGAGTTCGAAACGCGCACGTTGAACGTGTCGCCCTTGAACGCCGCTTCGAGCAGGTCTTTGGCTTCATTTTCCTTGCCGAGTCGCAGATACAGCATGCCGAGGCCGGCTTTCGATGAGGCGAGTTGGTCGCGTGCCTCGATCGATTTCTTGAAATAGACCTCCGCGTCGCCGTAGATTTTGCGGTCTTCGAGGGACGAACCCAGGTCGTGGTAGAACAGGCCCGGCTTCGGATTGAATTTCTCGACCGCGGCGATGATCGACTTCACTTCCTCCGGCTTGTTCAACACACGGGCACACGCAGCGAGTCGGGCCAACGTGGCTTCGTCGCGCGGCGACACTTCCTTGGCTTTTTCCAGAAGCGTGCGCGCGGCGTTCACGTCGCCAGCCAGCAGTTGTCCGTCCGCTTTCAGACGCAAGGCGCTCACAAGCTTCGGGTTGATCTTCAAGGCCGCGTCCGCGTGCGTGTCCGCTTCCTTGGTTTCGAACTGCTGAAGCGCGACCAACCCCTTGCCCACGTGGGCCTCGGCCGCATTGGGATTGATTTTGAGCGCGTTGTCGAAAGCCTGGATCGCCTCGGGCCGGTTGTACTTCTCCAGAAGCAACATGCCGATGTGCCATTCGGCACGCCAGTCGTCCGGGTCAAACTTCAGCACGTCCGGGTAAATGTCGTTGATCAGGAAACGGAACTGATCGGCCAGGCTGTGGGCGCGGGCATTCTCGGCTCCCGCCAGCCCAACGAGCAGCAACTCCTCTGGATCGGTGATCGGCTTGTCGGCATTGTCGCGCTGGGTATACGTGCGCACGAACCAGCGCATTTCGGCGTCGGCCTTCTTCACGTCTCCGGTGTCGCGGATGTGCCGGGCTCGGACCCAGCGGGCGAGGAAGTGATCGCTCTTGAGCTTGATTGCGGCGTCGGCATCCTTGGCGGCGTCATCCCACCGGCCCATGCCGAACAGCATGTCCGCATGGGCGGCCAGCAGGTCGGCGTTCTTCGCGTCCTTCGCCAGCGCATCTTCAATCGCCGTCAGCGCCTTGGCGTCGTCGCCGGTGCTTTGCAACGTTCGGGCGATGCCGATGGCCGCGGCCGCACGCGACTTCTCGTCGTCGAGGAGTTTCTCGTACTGGGCCCGCGCCTCCTCGTAGTTGCCGCGCAACCAGCGTTGATGGGCCTCGGCGAGCGGGCCCTCTGGCTTCTTGGCTTTCGGCATCTTCGGTTCGTCGTCGGCAAGAGCGAGACAAGGCAGGGCAAGGCAGAAGAACGCAAGGAGGCGGAGCATGTTGGCCTCGGGAGCGGCGATCGAATAACGTCATGATACTTTACAGGTCGCGGCGACGCCCGCATGACGAAGTTTGGCGAACAAATGGCCGTCGACCGTTGGCGATCTTCCTTTTTGAAAAAGCGCGTTTTCCGCGGGAATTTGGGTAAGGTCGCCAAGATCGCCACCGTTTGCCACACCCCCCTGCCCTGCGAAGCGATTCGGTGCAATGAAATGAAACCCATTTTCTAAAGTTCGATCTTGGCCCAATCCGGCTCGGCGGTGACGGTCAGCCAGTCGGCCGCCTTGTGCGCTTTGTAAACGCTCGCGGTGAACTTGAAGGCTTCGTCGAGTTCCTTCTGTGCCAGCTTCTTCCCCTGCGGCGACACCCCGCCGGCGATGACCAGCTGCCGCGGTGCCACCATGCCGGCAAGATGCGGAATGTCACCGACCTTGAGCATGCCGGGGGCGAGAATGCCCATCGGCGTGCCGGAGGCGTAAGGGTGGTCGGTGACGTAAGTGGCCATCATGTCCTCAACGACAACGCTCAGATGCTCGTCGGATGAGTATGCGGCCGCGAGGATTGCGACTGGCGCTGTGAAACCAGTTCCAAATACGACAAGCGGCTTCTCCTTACCGACGCGTTCGCGCAAAACTCTCAACGCTGAAAGTGCTTCGACTACCCACTGGCCCAATAGCGGGCGGCCGATCCAAATGCCGTGTTCAGCAGGCGTGTGGTCGGGAGCGCCGGCGATCGCGCCCGACTTCGGCTGTTGCGGACCGGTCGCGCGAAGGTTGACGCTTAACGAGTACTCGGACTTGCCGAGTTTCTCGCGAACCTTGTTTTCATTTGTCGGTTGAATTGCTCCCTGGGGATGAAGCACCAGCGCCCCCGACCGAAAGTCTTCCTTCAAGGACGGATGCGTGACGATGCACGACAACTCAAACCCGTCGTCGATCTCGATCTTGACCGTCCCACTAGTCAGGACGGCATCGCCGTTAAGTGCGCCAAATACGATCTTCGGTTCCTTCGCGATCGCGATAGACCCAAGCACCGTCTTTAATTGGGCCCGCATCCCAATCGCCGTCGCCTCCCACATCTCCTTGTGATCCGGCACCAGCTTATCGACGTTCGCAACTAGTTCCCGGCCGACTTTGCCCGCGTACAGCGGCGGCGTCAGAAACCCCTTCGGCCGGTCGGTCGGATCGGGATAGCAGGCCAGGTCTTCGGGCTTATCGAGCCTGTGTTCCGGCTCCGCGATCGGATCGCCCTTGCCTTCACCCTTCAGGTGCAGCGTCATCCAGCCGTACATGGTCTCGCGCATCGGGCGGTTGTAGTCGTGGCCGGAGTCGAACACGATGTGGCGGACTTTGTCTTCGTGGCCGAGCACTTTGAAGATATCTTTCGCACGAGCCAGGCTCTTTTCGGCCTCCGGCGGGCTGAACTGGATGCCATCGCGGGCCGCGTTCATCACGAGCAGTGCTCGCGGGGCGACGAGGCCAAGCACATCGCCTTCCTCGGTGAAAGTCAGAGCGTTCGGCAGCACTTCGCAAACACAGCATGCGGCCCGCAGGTAGGCCTGATAATTGCCCACCGAGCAAACGGGCACGACGGCGGCGATGCGCTCGTCGAGAGCGCCGGCGTTCATGCTCTGGTTGCCGCCGCCGCTCGCCCCCGTGATGCCGAACTTGCCGTTCACTTCCTTCCGCGTCAGCAAATAATCGATGGCCCGGCGATTGTCGTAGACCTGCATCCCGAGCAGCGAGTGCCCCGTCGGCCACAACGTCGAGCCGTACAGGGCGCCGTGATAAGTTCCGCGTGCCGGCTTCGTGAAGCGCTCGCCGGCCCCGAAGGCATCGACGGCCAGCACAAAGAAGCCCAGCTTGACTAGGCCAAGGCAACGAGCTTGGACGACCGGATCGCGGCGAGCGCCGGCCCAGTGGCCGTGGACCACGAGAATTGCCGGCACTTTCTCGCCATCTTTCAACTTCGGCACATACGCCGAGGCGGTGACCCAAACGTCGGGCCGCGACTGGAATACGAGCTTTTCGATCCGGTAACCATCGCGTTCGAGCGTGCCCAAATTGCGTGTTTCGAGGTCGCACGGCTTATCCGGCACTGGTCCAATGTTGGCGAGAATGCGCGTGCGGAGCTTCTTGCGCCGCTCGTCCCACTCAGCTGGTGTTTTGGGCGGCGCATCGCTCGCGCGGAGCTTTTGTGCGAGCGAGCGCGTGTATGTCTCAAATGCCGTTTCTTCAGCCATGATGAACCTCCTGAGGCTGCGATCATAAGGTCTCGGAGGAAGAACTTCGAGAAAAAAGAAATTTCATTCTTGCGACTTGATGCAAGAGACGGTAAACCATGCGTCGGAACGGAATCCCAAACGTGGCACGGAAGCCCGAACTGATAAGCGTCTCGCGATTACTTTTTCTACACTGGCGGCGACTGGGGGCTCGCAACCCCGGTCGTCGCCAGTCGCGTTTTGGGGAAAAGAACTGTCACGCAAAGGCGCAGAGACGCAAAGAAGCAGAGAAAGGATGACTGATTTCTTTCTTCCTTTGCGTCTTTGCGCCTTTGCGTGACACTTCTTCCGGCCCGCTGGGATACAACAGGCGCGTCGAACTTCGCTCGCGGAACTTTCGTAGAAGCCAGGAGGGCCGGACATGCGGCCGGTCGACATTGCGAACCTTCGCTGCGGCGGCGGGCTGCCGTTGCTCTGGATCGCCGGGCCGTGCGTGATTGAATCGCGCGACCACACGCTCGGCATCGCCCGCGATTTGGCCCGACTGGCGAAACAGCTCGGCATACCGTTGGTTTTCAAGGCCTCGTTCGACAAGGCCAACCGGTCATCGGGTAAGTCCTTCCGCGGCCTCGGGATCGATGCGGGCTTGCAGGTGTTGGCCGAGGTGAAACGCGAGACGGGACTGCCGGTCACGACCGACATCCACGAGAGTGCCCAGGTCGCGGCCGTCGCTGAGGTTGTCGACTTGTTGCAAGTCCCGGCATTTCTGGCACGGCAGACGGACTTGCTCATCGCCGCGGCCAAGACGGGACGAGCGGTGAATGTGAAGAAGGGCCAGTTCATGGCCCCGTGGGACATGAAGAACGTCGTCGCCAAGATGGATGAAGCGGGCAACCCGAACTTGCTGCTCACGGAACGTGGCACAACGTTCGGCTATGGCAACCTGGTGAACGACATGCGGGCCATCCCGTGGATGCAGGACCTCGGCCGGCCGGTGATCTTCGATGCCACGCACAGCGTACAAACGCCGGGCAGCCAGGGCGACCGAACCGGGGGTGACCGACGAATGGTGCCCTATCTGGCGCGGGCAGCGGTGGCGGCCGGCTGCGATGGGGTGTTTGTCGAAACCCACCCGAATCCGGATGCTTCGCCCAGCGATGGGCCGAATATGATACCGCTGTCCGAGTTTCCCAAGTTGATCTCCGAGTGCGAAAGAATCCGGGCTGCTGTTGCAGCGCCCGGCGAGAATCGTCGATGACTTACCCTCACTCCAGACTTTCACGTTGGAACACCGTCGGGGCGGCCGCCTTGGTTCTGCTCGCCGCCCTCTTGGTGGGCGCGTGCGACAGTCGCAAGTCGCAATCGACAAAGCCCCCGCCCCCGCCGAGCGCCACGTCCGAAGCGACAGCCCTCGCGTCTCTCGAATCGCACACAGATGCTGCCCATTGCCGGACTGTGCTTCAACAACTCGATTCGGTCGACGGTGGCGCGAGTCGACCGACGCTGTCGGATTCGGAGCGCACAGCGCTGACGAGCATGTTGGAGCTGTCGCCGACCGAAGCCGGCGAGATCGGACAGGTGACGTTTTCCCAGCTCGACGCTTCCTATCTCGAAGAGTGTTTGCTGATCCGCGCCAGCATGCGGGCGCAGAAAATCGACGATCGGCCGGCCCTCGACCGGGCCCGGCTTGGGTTCGATTGGGTGTGTCGGCAAATTTATTTGGACAATCGCGTCAACTGGCCGGCTCCGCCGTGGTACACGCTCGAAGGCGGTTCGGGCGTCGCGCTTTCCCGCGCGTATTGTGTATTGGCCGCCTGGCGCCAACTCGGATTGGACGGCTGCGTCGTCGGCCCGCCCGCGCTGAAGAAAACGGCGAGTTGGAATGGCGATCCCGATCCCCGACAAGCCGCGTTTGCCCCCGTTCGCGCTTGTGGCGCCCAAATCGGCAACGACCTGTTTCTCTTTGATCCGGCCAGCGGAGCCCCGTTCGCCTCGGCCGACGGCAAGAGCGTGTTGACGCTCGGTCAAGCCCGGGCAACACCAGACTTGGTTAAAGGCTTCCCGGCCGACGAAGTAAAGACCTGGCAGCCGTTCCTGGCGCCAGCGCTGTCAAGCCTGTCGAAACGGATGGAATGGCTCGAGCAACGCAATCCGGGCAACACGGGCGTCAAACTTTACGTAGACCCGGTCGCTCAGCGGATTAAGTTTGGCGGAGCGGCATGTGAACTCTGGAACCCCGACGGCGACCCGCACTCCGCGACGCGCGTGCTTGGCAGGTATGTTCTGCAGGAGAATTCCACGGTCGATAAACGCGCCGTGCGTGACGTCCACGTTCTCAACATGACGCCGCTCGAACGCTTGCCGAAAACGAACCTGGATGGAGCGCTGGCCGAGGAGTTGGCCCGTTCATTTTTGGCTCAGTTTGGCGCCTTGCGTTACAGTGCAAGCTCTCCGCGCGACCTGATGCTGCATGGTCAGTACAAGGAAGCCATGTCGCAACTTTCGGACTTGAACGAAGCGGTCAACAACGCCAGCACGCGGATGCTGGAAGACGCGACCCTGAAAAAGGACTTCGTGCAATGGGCAGCCGAGTTGCAACGGTTGTCGGCCCGTGCGATTCGACCTGATCCTTCTGATCCTGATGGAGCGCAAGCGAAACAGAACCTGCAAAATTTCCGCAACGCGGCGCGTAATCGCGACATTGAGCACTCGTTCATGCTCGGCAACGCGTCGAAGCCGCTGGGCGCCGAAATCAAATTCCTGATGGCAATGTGCGTTCACGAGCGGGCCGAGCGGAGCCAGGCGCCCGACCAGTGGAACAATGCTGCCGAATGGTGGCAGCGGTTCCTCGACGCGTCGGCAGAGGCCCAGTCGCCGTTCCCGGCCCGCGAGCCCCACGCACGCGCCCTCTTGGCTCGCTGTCAACAACTCGCGGGTAAGCCAAAATGAACCGCGACGACGCCTGGGCCCTGGTCTGCGAGTACGTGCAGAACCCCGGCCTCCGCAACCACATGCGAGCCGTGGAAATCGCCATGCGGGCCTATGCCCGCAAGCTGGGTCAAGACGAAGAACTGTGGGGCGTCGTCGGCCTGCTCCACGACTTCGATTACGAGCGCTGGCCGAACCCGCCCGACCATCCGCTCCAGGGCGAACGCATTCTCAAGGAACGCGGCTACTCGGAAGAAATCACGCACGCGATCAAGACACACGCCGACTATCTACCCGACTGCCCGCGGGTGACGCCATTGCACAAGGCCCTGTACGCATGCGATGAGCTGTGCGGATTCGTGACCGCGGCCGCACTGGTGCGGCCCGGCGGCATCGGCGACATGACGGCCAGCAGCGTCAAGAAGAAGATGAAGTCGAAAGGTTTCGCTCGCAACGTGTCGCGCGAGGACATGGAGCGCGGTGCCGCTGACTTTGGCGTTGAGCTGACCGCACACATTCAGTTCGTCATCGACGCATTGAAGCCGCATGCGGTAGAGTTGGGCGTCGACAAAGGTATCGCCGCAGAGAGCGAACAAGGCTGACCGTTTTGTCCTCTCTCCCCCTCTCCGCTTCGGAGAGGGGGCCGGGGGGA
>DATANR010000215.1:0-8554 GCA_036266155.1 Gemmataceae bacterium
CAGCGCGTCGGCGTCGGCCTGCCGGGCCGGATCGGCAGCGGCCAGTCGCCAGCGGCCGAGGACGGATTCGGCCGGGATGCCGGGGGCGGCGGCCGCGCCCGTTCGCCCCTTCGACGGCCCGCGGACTAACGACCACGTGTCCTCGTTCCCGTGCTTGTCGGCGTGCGGGTTCCCTGACTGCACGTTGGACCACACGTCCCCGGCCAGGTCCCACGACCGGCCCGGCTTGTCCGCCTCGGCGACCGTGAAGCCGATCTCGGTCATGTCGCAGACGTGGTTGCCGTCGCGGGCATCCACGGCAAGAACGATCGTGTCCCCCTTCTCGACCTTGACGGTGGCGGCCGGCGGTTTGGCGTCCTTACCTAAGTCGACGGCCCCCTCCCCGAGCACGGCGGCCCGGTCGCCGTGGCGATGCTCGACAAACCAGGCGACGCCGTTGCCGCACGCCGGATGCGCGTGGGCCACCCGTACGGTGACCTTCACGGTCCCGGTCACCGGGCTCTTCCATGCGACGGCGACGAACTCCTGCGGCGTCGGGTGCACGGCCACGCCGTACCCAGCTACCCGACCTGGGATCATCTCGGCCTGACCGGACGCGTTCGCCAAGAAGACCGGCAGGTCAATCCCCTTCTTCTTCCAGCCACTGATGAACTTGTGCTCTTCGTTCTTCGGCGTCTTGTCGTCAAGTAAGGTCAACTCGACAGCAGGCCGAGTCGGAAGACCGGCCTCCGGCTTCCGCGCCGGGACGGCCAGGAACTTCACCCACTGCCTTAGGAACGCCGCGTCCAGCCCGTCCTGTTTCGCCAGGTCATCCGCGTTGGCAGTCGGGTCGTTGGCGGCGGCGACCACGGCGGTCAAGTACTTCTCGGCACCGGCGAACGCTGACGACAGGTCCGCCTCGAACGCCGGGCCGAACGTCGCGTAGTCGCGGAGGACCAGCGCCGGCTTTCCAGCCCCCTCAAATCGCGGCCGGCTCCAGACGACGGGCCCGGCCCGACCCGCCTCGCTCGCGGACAGGTGGACGACCACGTCGGCCCGACCCGGCTCCGGCTTGACGGCGACCCGCAAAGGAACGGTCTCGGCTGCGTGCGGATCTTTCGGAACCTGCCGAGTCAAACTCTCGACGTAGCCGTCCGGCGAGTTCCAGCTCGCCTGGATGTAGTTGCCGACCTTCACGGTTCGCCACAACGTGTTCTGCCAAGCCGCCACTTCGGCCGCGAGGCCCGGCACGTCCTTTTCACCGGCGGCCCACCACCGGGCGCGGATCTGATCGAGCGGATCAGACGGAGTCTTGTCCGTCAGCACCTGCCACAGGGCCGTCAGGTACTTCGGGTTCAACTTCTCCTTCGCCGCGATCGAATCGATCGTTCCCTTGCCCAGCGCAAACTCGGCCCGGTGCCGGACGGTGGCCATGAGGTATGGCTCGATCGGCAGCCGGCCCTCGCCGGTGACGTACGCTACGTAGAACTGGCGCAGAGCCGCCGTCCCCTCGTCCGCCCAGTCGCGCCGCGTTCTGCTCTTCGAGAAGCGAATGCCGTCGGGTAACAGCACCACGTGGTCGGCGATGTCCTTCGCGGCCGCCAGGTACTTGTTGAGAAGCGTCGACGACATCTCGGCCAGCCCCTCGGCGGCATTCGTAAAACCCTCGCCGGCCGCGCCATCCGCCGGGAACTCGCGAGCCGGCCGCAAATCAATGCCCGTCAGATCGTGGATCGTCGCATCGTACTCCGCGTTGCTCAGTCGTCGTAATGGGATATGCCCAGGGTCGCCGGCGCGCGAGCGTGCTTCGGTGTCGAGGAAGCTGCGCGTCCACGCGATGAGTTGCTTACGCTCGTCGGCCGTCGGCTGCGGCTTCTCCTTGGGCGGCATCTCGGCGGCTTCGAGTTGCTCGATCACCATCGTCCACGGCTTCACATCCTTGCGGATCTCGTCAACTGACGTAAAGCGTTCGAGATCGAGATGCCCCTTCTTCAACTTGGTGGAATGGCAATCGAGGCAGTATTTCTTGAGCAGTGGCGTGACGGTCGTCTTGTACTCCGCCGCCGGCTCAGCCTTGTCGGCGCAGTCGACTTGCTTGGGAATGGCAACGAGAATCGCGACGCCGGCCGCGATAGTCAACAGATGCAGCCAGCGATTGGTCACCAGGGCCATGCGCAAAATCCTGTCGGGTTGCCGAGCCGGGAAGAGGCGTGAATCGAGCGAACGCGGAGGCGGGAATGTACAGTGTGAGTATACCACCCTGACTACCGAAGGCACACTCTCCGGACCGCATGCATGACCAAGTGGCTTCCCGACGTCGCACCCGACGATCGCACCGTCGACGTCGCGGCTCGGGCGCTGGCGAATCGGCTCGATACCGTTCGTTATTATCTGAAGCAGGTCGCGCGCACGGGCGATGTCGAGGACATCCACCAGTTGCGCGTCTGGTCGCGGCGGGCTGATGCGGCATTGAGTCTGTATTCCGAACTCTTGGCGCCACGCGAATATCAATGGTTCCGCAAGTGGCTGAAGCGGCTCCGTAGTGGCGCGGGCGCTGTGCGCGACTGCGATGTGTTTGCCCAGTACGTTGCCGAGTCGAAGCAGAGGTGGTCCGCCAAGTTGCGGGCCGAGCGGCGGCGAGGGATGAAGAAGATCCGCGGCCTATTCGAGCGCCTGGATGAAGGCCGACGACTGAAGCGACGGACGCGCCAGCTTGTGAAATGCCTTGCGGCCGAGGGCGCTGGGTCGGCACGTTTTGGCGACTTTGCACGCGCCAAGCTGGCGCCGTTACTTGCCACGTTTTTCGCAGCCGATCCATCCGGGACAGCCGACGATCGGGCAATCCATCAATTTCGCATCCTCGGCAAAGAGTTGCGCTACGCCATGGAATTGCTCGCTAGTGCTTTCTCGCCGCAATTCCAGGGCGAACTGTATTCGCAGATTGGCGCGTTGCAGGAACGATTGGGCCACATCAACGATCTGTCGACGGCCGAGGTCCGCTTGAACGAAATGCTCGCGGCCACGGGAAAACCCAATAAGGTCAGCATCCTCCGTCGGCATTTGACGGAAACGACTGAAGAACTCAGCCGGGCCCGCGCTGAGTTTCGCCGATGGTGGACGCCTGACATGCATGCGTCCTTGCATGCACAGTTCGCGACATTCTTACAGGCGCCTCAGCAAATGGTCGCCTGACTTGTTTCGTTCACGAACACACACACCCCAGAAACGCAATTTCGCGCCCGATCTTAAACGCATCTGTTCTGACGTAACAGCTTATCGAATAGCTATTTATTAAACGCATCCCCATCGTCGCTCCTGAGCCGGCTCGACCGCCGTCGTCCGCGACTCAGAAACGCAAACGCAAAATGCCGGGATCGTCGTGTCCGGTTTGTCTGCGCTTCGCAATCTCTTCATACCTGAAACGATTCCAATCCGAAGCGAAGGCTACTCATGTTCAAGCGACGCAACCGAAACACCAAACCCCTGGCTCGCCGTTTGGGGATCGAGGCCCTCGAAAGCCGGGCGACGCCCGTCGCCAATGTCCTGGCGAGCCTCAGCAATGGCGTCCTGACGCTTAACAGCGCAACGTTGGGGGGCAACGAAGCTGTTCGTCTGCGCATGGTGGGGCCGGCCAGCGATCACCGCATCATTTTGGACGATCCCAGCTTCTCGACGTTCTTCAACGGCGGTTCCAACTGGACAACCCCGACCGGACAGCCGGTAACCGCGATCCACATCAATTTGAAGGGCGGCAACGACCAGGTCGACATCAACGGCGTCCAACTGGCCGGCGGAATCGTGGTCAATGTCGGCGACGGTCAGAACGCCGTCAGCGTGTTCAACGGCACGCACGTCGGGTCGTTGAAGATCATCGGCGGCGTGGGCGACGACGCCGTTGGACTGTTCAACAACGTCACCGTGGACCACGATACGTCGATCGCGTTGGGCAACGGCGCCAACGCGGCGTACCTGCACTTCAATGTGAACGTCGGCGGCAAACTGGCAATCAACGCCGGCTATGGCGACGACAAAGTTGAACTGGGACAACTGGAAGTCGTCGGAACAACGTCGATCAACCTCGGCGCCGGCAACAACGCACTGACGAACGACTCTTCGGATGCGGGGTTAACCAAGTTCGACTCGGCGTTCAAGGCGACCTTTGGCGCCGAGCAGGATACGTTTGCCCTGGCGCCCAACACCAAGTTTGGCGCGGGTCTGACGGCGCAACTCGGCGCCGGCGTCAATACTGCGACTCTGTACGCATTCAATGTGGCCGGCTCGGTCAACATCAAGGGCGGCGCCGACGAGGACGACGTGCATCTGGCCGACCTGAAGATCGACGGCTCGGTGACCGTCGGCCTCGGGGCCGGCGACAATCTTTTGGCGCTCGACGACGTATCGGAAAGCCTATTCGTCGACCCTTCCAACCAGATCGTGAGTAATGTCGGGTCGGTCATTCACGGCAACCTGAAGGTGACCAGCACCGGCATCGGCGAACGGATCGAGATTGGCGACGAGCAGCCCGTCCACATCTTCGGCACCACCGCGATTACCACCGGGGCCGGCGGCGCACTGATCAATATTGACGACACGACGTTCGACGGCGCCGTCGCGATCAACACCGGCGCGGGATTCGACCAAATCGACATCGACTTGAAATCCACGCTACATGGCTTTACACATTTCCATTCGCTGCTCACGATCCACGCCGGCACCGGCATCGATGCTCTGTTCCTCGGCGACAACCAGACGGCCGACAGCACGGTGTACTTCGACGTCAAGCCGCTGCTGGACGGAGGCGCCGACACGGATGCGTTCCACGGGCTCGACTACGATTTCAAGGGAGCGAATACGCCGTTGGATCCGATGAGCTGGTAATGTAGACGTGTTGCTTCGCAACCCCAGTCATACCGGGAGCTCGAAAATGCGCGTCGAACCGACGTCCTTCAGAAATCGACCGCAACGCGGCCAATCTACATCTAATGCCCCATGCCCCCCGCACCCGCCGGCGGCTGGCGTTGGCCATAGAAGCTGTAGAGCACCGGCACCAGATTCATCAGCAGCAGCGTCGACAACATGCCGCCGACCACGACGACGGCGAGTGGTTGCTGCGATTGCGAGCCGATCTTCGTTGAGAACGCGGCCGGCAAGAGGCCGAGGATAGCCGCCAGCGCGGTCATGGTCACCGGGCGAATGACTTGGCCTGTCCCCACCATCAATGCTTCCGTGAGTTCCGTGCCGCGCGAGCGCAAGCGGTTGTAAGCGGAGACGAAGAGCATGCCGTTCATGACCGCGACTCCCAGGATCGAGATGAACCCGACGCCGGCCGAGATGTTGAAGTTCAGGCCCGCCAGCTTGAGCGCCCAGACGCCGCCGAGGCCCATCGCGATCACGTTGGCCAATACGACGGTTGCATCCAGCACGCTGTGGAAGGCCACGTAGAGCAACACCAGAATCACAACCAGCGACACCGCAAAGACGCGTGCCAGCCGCTGCTCGGCCTTGCGCATGCCCTCGAATTCGCCGCTCCACTCGGTGCGATAGCCGGGCGGGATCAGCGGGGCGACGCGCTCTTGCGCCTCGGCAACCGTGCTCGCCAGATCGCGGCCGCGCACGCCAAACTTGATCGCAATGAGTCGTTGGCCTTGTTCGCGATAGATCGTCGACGCGCCGGGCCGAAGGAATTGCGACGTGCCATCCGCGCTCGTCGGTGCGGTTACCAGATCGCGGAGTGGCCGAACGGAGACCTGATTCGGCAGCGACGGATTGGTCCAGATACTGCCGCTGATGGCCGGGGCCACGAGGCTCGTGCCCGTCGACGAGGGACCGGTGCTCGGCCCACTGAAGGGCGTGGCCGGCCGTGTCGCCGGACCGGCCGCCACTTGGTTCGCGACCGCCACGGGAATATTGAGGATCGCCTGTTCGTCGCGACGCAGCACTGCGGGCCAGCGCACGGTCAGATCGAATGAGCGCTCGCCTTCGATGATCGTTGTCGCGGGCCGGCCACCGACCGCCGTCTCGATCGTGTCGGCCACGTCGGCGGTGCTCGCGCCGGCGTCGGCACATTTCTGGCGATCGATCGGGAACTCCAGATTCGATTGCCCCTGGATGCGAAACACGCCTGGATTCTCGACGCCCGGCACATCGTCGAGCGCTTCCTTCACCTTGGCCGCGAGGTCCTCCAGCGTGGCGAGGTCGGGCCCAAAGATCTTGACGGCGTTCTCGCCTTTGACGCCCGATAGCGCTTCCATCACGTTGTCGCGGATGTTTTGCGAGAAGTCCCAATCGACGCCGGGGAACAAGCGTTCGAGGTCGTCGTTCATGGCGGCGATCAGTTCGGCCTTGGTCCGCGGGCGACCCAATTGCGGCTGCACCGGCCACTGGTCGGTGGGCTTGAGCGGCACAAAGGTCTCGATGTTCGAGTACGTCGTCGAGTCGGTCCCGTCGTCAGGCCGGCCGAGCTGCGGCGACACGAGTTCGACTTCCGGATACTTGCGCAGAACCTCGGAAACCTTGCGTGCGCGCTCGCTGGCTTCCTCGAACGAGATGTTCACCGGGAAGACGCCGCGAATCCAGAGATTGCCTTCCTCCAATTCGGGCATGAACTCGCGGCCCATCATGGCAGCGGTGATCCCCGTGATCGCCGTCGCCATCACAAATGCGATCGCGACCGGCCAGCGGAACATCAGCATCACGCGGAGCTGCCAGAGGTATGCCGCTCGAATGGCGCGCACGAGCATGTTGTCGCGTGCCGGCTTCATGCGCCGCAGTAGCAGAAAGCAAAGGACGGGCGACAGTGTCACGGCTAACAAGAGCGCTCCGCCGAGGGCAAACGCGTAAGTGTCGGCCATTGGTCCGAAGATCTGGCCCTCCGGCCCGGTCATCGTGAACAGTGGAATCAGCGCACAAACCATGATGAGCGTGGCAAACAATAAGCTTCTTTGCACTTCGGCACACGCCCGGACGATCTTCTGCTTGAGTGTCCATTCCGGATCGTCGTTGGTGGTGAGATGGCGGTAGATGCTCTCCACGAGGATGAGCGACGAATCGACGATGATGCCGAAATCGACGGCGCCGATCGAAAGCAAATTGGCCGAACGGCCGCGGACAAACAGGACGGCGAATGCGAACAACAGAGCCAACGGAATATTGATGGCCACGATGAGCGCGACGCGCACGTTGCTCAGAAACAGCAACAGCACCATCGAGACCAGGGCGAGGCCGACGATCAGATTCTCCTGCACGGTGTCGGTCGTCACGCCGATCAATTCGGTGCGGTCGTAATAGGCTTCGATCTTCACGCCCGGCAACAGGTGGCCGGGTTGATTCAATTCGTCAATCCGCGTTTTGAGATCGGTCAACGCAGGCAACGACTCGGAACCCTTGCGCAGCAGCACGACGCCGCGGACCACGTCGTCATCTACGTCCCAGACGCGGTTACCTTTCGCGTCGAGAATCTCATGGCCGCTGGCGTCTTTCTCCGGTCGCGTCAGACTGACTTTTCCGAGCCGCGTGCTCCGACTGACGACTACGCCCTCGCGGCCGATCTCGGTTTCGGGCACGCGGACCGTGCCGTTGGAATTCAAAATGGACCCGCCGTCTACCACTTGGTCGACGCGGACGGCCTTGTTGTTCACGGTTGCCAACACGATTTGGCGGATTTCGACAAGCCGGCGAATCTCCTCGGACCGCAAGTGGCGCGCGGCCTCTTCGGGCGTTTTCATCACGAACGTTGCCGGCATCGGATCGTCGCCACGGCCAATCAATCCCAGGCCACGGACGACTTGCACGGTCGACCCGTGCGTCAGATATTCACCGCTTGCATTCTTGTTGCTGGCCGCGATCTTGGCTTGCAGCGTCGCGAGCGGAATGCCGTAATGGCTCAGTTGATTCGGGTCCGGATGCACTTCGTAGCGTTTGACCTCGCCGCCCTGCGCCGCCGTCCCGACGATGCGGGGCACACGCTTGAACTCGCGGTCGAGCGTGAAGTCTTGAAGCGACTTCAAATCACGCAATTCATAAACGGGATCACCGAGCGCGTTTTTCGGGTTCGACAGAGTGTAACGATAGATTTCGCCGGTCGGCGACTGCGGTGAGATTTGCGGCTGCACTCCATTCGGGAGCTGCGCCATCTGCATGCGATTGATGACTTCCTGCTTGGCCTTCTCGAAGTCGACGCCATAGTCAAATTGATTGCGCAGATGGGACAGGCCGAAGAGTGACTTGCTGCGCGTGTAGTTCAGTCCTTGCATCCCGGCGAGCGACGATTCGAGCGGCGTCGTCACCTGCCGTTCGACTTCCTCCGCGGATGCGCCAGGATATTGAGCGACCACCTCGACGATGGCCGGCGCCGGATCGGGATAGGCCTCGACGTTGACGTTCTTGAACGCGACCGCCCCGCCGGCAGCGAGTGCGACCATCGAGAGCAAAACGACAACCGTGTTGTCGAGCGCCCAGTCAATTAGCTTTGCAACCACGCGCGGCAGTCTCCGATCTCAGCGACACCTTGGAGTGCCGCGGCTCGACACAGCTTTCTTTCTTTGAAAGCGCTCGAAAAGAAAGAAAGCTGCGTCGA
>DATANR010000216.1:0-7692 GCA_036266155.1 Gemmataceae bacterium
GGCCGCGTTCGGCGAGCCCGCTCGCAAGGCCGCCGTCGTCGACGTTGAGGGCGTGGAAGTGCGAGCGGGACATGCCCTGGGCTTCCCGGCCGTCGGTCAACTGCACAAGGGCGACTCCGTCATCGTTGTCCGCGAAGAGGAGACCGGTTTCCTCGCGATCGTGCCGCCAACCGGTTCCATGAGCTGGGTGAAGCAGATTCACCTCGACAAAGTCGTGCTGGAAAACGGCAAGGCCAACGTGCCGATCGCCGTCGAAGGCGCCGAGGTCATGGCAGGCTCGGACAAGGACGCGAAGCCGACCAATCGCGTGACCACGCGCTTGCCTAAAGGCACGATCGTCGAAGTGACCGGCCCGGCCGTGCGGATCGAGACCGCGTCGTGGTTTCCAATCGTTCCGCCCGAAGGCGACCTGCGGTGGATTCCCAAGAGTGCGATCAAGACCGGCAGCCTGACGGCACTGACACCGCCAGCTCCGTACGTTCGTCCCGAGACACCCGGTTTCACCGTCTCTGCGGACCCGAAGGCCCCGCCGACAGCCCGGCCCGCCGCGGCCGCGTTGCCGACGGCGTTGACCGATCACCGTTTGTGGAATCAGGCCTCGCAGGCCGAGCGTTCGAGCGACTTCGCTACCGCCAAGGCCCTATATGCCCGCATCTATCAGGATTTGTGGGACCAGAAGGCCGAGCGCGACGCGATTGTCATCTGCTACAACCGCTACAAGCGCTGCGACGAAGCGGTGAAGCAAGGCGACAACGGCACCGGCCGAACGCGGACGGAGAGCCGCAGCGAAGCCCCGCCGGCCGCGGACAACAGCCACCCGACGACATCGAGCGGCAAGTGGAGCAACCCCGGCTACCTGCAGGAAGTGCAAAAAGTCTTCGTCGACGGCCAGCCCGTGTACGCGTTGCAAGACGATCGCGGCAGCGTCGTCTACTACGTGACCGCCGTCTCCGGGATCAACCTGCGCAACTACAACGGCAAACGCGTGCAAGTGTACGGCGCCGTCGCCACGCGCGCGGAACTCTACAAGCCGCACATGACGGTCGAACGGGTCGAAATCGCCAAATAGCCCGGATTGCGAGCCGATCACGCCAAGGGCGTTTCGTTCAAAAACACACACACCCCAGAAACGCAATTTGAGGCCGGGCCTGAATTTCATCTGGCATGCCTCACTTAGCGCAACATTCACCCAGGCATGTGGTTACGGTCTCTTTGTGCCCATGTTTGTCGGCAGAATACCTGTCGGAGCAAACTTGTTCCGCATCAACTCCAGAAACGCAACGTCCCGCTGACTGAGGGCGAACGCCAGCGCGAAATCGCCTTCGCGGTCACTCCATTACTTCATCATCGGCAACCAGACTTTCCAAATCCCATGCACAATCGGCCGGAAAGGTTGCGCGTGGCAAAGTCGTTTCAGCAGCCGCCTGCTTGCGTGCGTCGGCATAAGCCTCCGGCAGAACCGCGAGGGCGTGGTTGTACAGTGTGCCGCTGTCGAGCAATTTGCGAAGCTCGCGGCGTTGTTCCAAAATAGTCCCTTGCCATGACCCGGTGCGGTAATCGGATTGGTGCTCCCACTTCAAGAGATGGGTAAGGAGGAGAACCAGACGACTTGACACTTCCCGCCGGTCTCGTTTGGCCATATCTGCCAGGTACTCGCTGAGATTGACATGATCCATCTCGGCAAAACGACCCTCGGCCGCGAGTTCCGACATGGCTTCGAGCCAAGCCGTCTCGTCTTGCTCGTAGAGGGTGTTGAGTGACAGCAATTCGGTCGTCGTCATTGGTTATGCTCAGTTATCTTGGTCGTCCGCACGTGGCTATTCGTCCGCGGCAATCATGGCCCCTGCCGAATTGTTCGCTTTTGATCTTAACATTTGGACAACCTGCGACCAATAGCACGTCGGCGACGGTCGTATGGCTGCCCTCAACCACCAGCGAATCGCTGCGAGCTGTCCGAGATCGAAGAGCCAGCGCCGCCCGACCTCGTCAAGCAGTTAGTTGCCGCTTGGCCATCCCATTAGCCACGGATGCAACACGGATTGAACACGGATGAAAACCAAATTCTGATCCGTGTTTCATTCGTGTTCGATCCGCGGCTGCAATTTTCAAAACACCATTCGCTTGAATTCGACTTTCGTGCGGCCGAAGTTGATCAGCAGGCCGACCTTGATGCCGGTTGCCTTGAGTTCATTGAGCAATTGAGCTTCGTCTTGGCTGCAATAGGTTTTGGCGATCTTCAATTCCACGATCACCGCGTCGGCAACCAGTACATCCGCCGAATACTCGCCAACGATCGAACCCTTGTAATGCACCTTGATTTTATGCTCGATCTCCGCCCGCACGCCGCCGCGATGCAACTCGACTTGCATGGCACGCTGGTAAACCTTTTCCAGAAACCCGTACCCAAGTTCGCGATCCACTTCGAAAGCTGCCCCGATGATCTCCCAGGTAATGTCACTATGGGCAAGTTCCATGCGATTCTCCGATTTTGGAGCCACGGATCAAACACGGATTCAACACGGATCAAATACAGACTTTGATCTAATCCGTGTTTCATCCGTGTTTGATCCGAGGCTGCTATTTGAGCCCAACCAAATACTCCAACAAATCCGCCGCTTGTTTCGCGGTCAAATCGCGCAGCAACTGGTCGGGCATCAGTGATTTCTTGGACGGTATCTGCGACAGCACCTTGGTCAGCGGCACCTTCGTGTCCTTACCCTGCGGGTCGCGGACAGTTAACTCCTTGTCGTCCTTGGCGACGATCAGGCCGGAGAGTTGGCGGCCGTCGTCGAGTTCAACGATGTAGGCGGCGAACTTGGGGTCGATGTCTTTTGAGGGGTCAAGGATGCTCTCCAGGATCTGGCGTTTCGATTGGCGTTTGCCGAGGTCGGAGAGGTCCGGGCCGACCTGGCCGCCCTGCCCCGCGATCTTGTGACAGGTCGCGCACTGGATGCCGGTCAGCTTGAAGAACACGTCCTTGCCGCGGGCCGCGTCGCCCTTCAGGGCCAAGAGCGCCTCGGGCCGGATCACGGTGCCGAGCCGTTTCACCTTTTGAGAGTCCGGCACATACCGCTCGAACAAGTCGCGGATTGCGGCATCTTTCGTCGCCGCCAGCGCCAGGACTTGCGGACGCACGAAGTCCGGCAAGGCGCTCGCGTCCCAGGCCTCTTGCAGCATCAGCGCGCCGGTCGGTGAGGCGAGGAGTTTTTCGACCGCGGCCTTGCGTTCGTCGGCGTTCCATTTCGGGTCGGTCTTGCAGCACTTTTCGAGCAAGGCCCGCTCGTCCGACTTCGGCGGGAGCTGGCGAACCCAGTCGCCGATCAGTTTGACGCCGGCCTCGTCGATCAGCTCCGAGCCGATGTGCGGCATGCGGCCGCGACCTTGCTTCGCCATGCGGTAATAGAGCACCGACTTGTACGGATCGCCCGGCGCCACGATTCGGCACTCCGGGATGCCGAACGTCCCCTGCACCGGCTTCGCGTCGACGGTCTTGGTGTCGTCGATCGGCGTGTCGCGCCGCAGTTCGATGTTCACGGAGCCGCCGGCCCCGAAGGTATGGCAATGGGCGCAGTTCACCTGCAAATACGAACGGGCACGGGCCGTTAAATCCTCGCTCGCGTCGTGCGGATTGACGAGGCCCTTCACCGGCTTGTCCTCGCCCGGCTTCGGCTTGCCCCACTCGATGACGCTGACGGCGGCCAAGCGCGTCAGCTCATCCGTGACGTCGCCGGAGCGCCGCTCGGGTCGGAGTTGGCTTTCCGTGAAGCCCAGCGCTTCGCCGGCCCAGGGATTGTGACACTGACGGCACTCGGTGCGACTCGGGAAGTGCCAGCTTTGTTTGCGAATGCCATCGGGGGCCTTCGCGTCCTTGACCGTCAGTTCGATATTCTCGCCGAGGGCCAGCACAAGCGTCGCGTCGGTCTGGTCGTCGTTCCACTTGTACGTGTAGCCGCGCCACTCCTTGCCATCGAAGTGCAGAATCTGCGTTTCCAGCCAGCGCTTGCTTGCCGGCTTGCCGCGTTCCATTTCCATGCCGAACGAGCGGGCGAGGACGCCGTCCTTCGGGAAGAAGACGCGGGCCTTGAACCATTCGGTGTTCGGCACGGGCTCATCGCGATGGTACATCGTGGCGGTGCTGGTTCCGGGCAACGCGACCAGCCGCTCGGCCGTCGCATGGTCGGCCCAGGGCTCGGCGGCGATACGATAACGCTCGACGCCGACAGCCGGTTGATGTTGGCGAATGTCGGCGAACAGGCCCGTCTCACTCAATTTCGTCGGGAACGGTGGGCGTGGTTTATTGGCGTCGGGGTCCGGTTCGAAGACATAGAGGCCGCCCTTCTCACTGTAGTCGAGCAGGTACAACTCGCCGGCATTGTCCTCGGCAAACGAGACGATCTTGAATGGCGCCTGGGCGATCTCGGTCGTCGTCACCTTGTCGCCTTCGCCCTCGGCACGGATGGCCCAGTACTTGCGCGTCATCCAGTCGCCGCAGATGTAGGCGCCGATCAGGTCCTTGTGCTTGGTGCCGCGATAGACGAAGCCTCCGGTGATCGATGCGGCTTCGCTATGGGGAAACGCGACGGTCGGCGGCAAGATCGGCGTCGGCCCGATCTTCGCGTCCGGCTTGACCGATTGCGGGCCTTCCTTGATCGACCAGCCGTAGTTGCCGCCCTTCTTCACGTTGTAAACCATCTCCCACAGTTCCCAGCCAACGTCGCCGAGCCAGAGGTCGCCGGTCTGGCGATCGAACGACATCTTCCACGGATTGCGGAAGCCGAACGCCCAGATCTCGGGGCGCACATCGGCGAGGCCGACGAACGGATTGTCCTTTGGAACGGCGTATTCCTTGCCCGTGTCTTTGCGATCAACATCGATGCGGAGCACGCTCGACATGAAGTCGGAGCAATCCTGCCCCGTGTTCAGCGGGTCCGGCGGATTCGGATTTGCGGAGTCGCCGGTCGAGATGTAAAGGTAACCGTCTTTGCCAAAGGCGAGACAGCCGCCGTTGTGGCCGCCTGCGAGGAACGTGAGCATGATCTTTTCGCTGGCCGGCTCAATCTTCGGCGGATCGGTCTTGCTGACCGTGAAGCGCGAGACGCGGCTACCGTCGGGCAATTCCTTGCCTTTGCCCTTGATGACGTAGCAGATGTAGCAAAAGCGGTTCTCGGCGAATTTCGGATGAAAGGTCATGCCATAGACGGCATCGAAGCCCTGCACTTTATCGTCGACCTTCCAGCTCGGCAGGTCCTTTGACACATCGATTGCGAGGTCAGCCTTGTCGACGTCGGGGCGCATCGGGAATGAGAAAACCTTGCCGGCATGTTCGAGGACGAACATCCGATCGCTGCCGGGCATGGTGAGCAGGTGCAGCGGGTTCTTGAACTGCAGTTTCGGAAAGGCGGGAACGACGCGATAGGAATGCGGCGGTTCCGGGCTGCCGGTGATTTTGGAGGTGGTCCAGGGTTGACGCTTCTGGGCGGCTGGTCCAGCAATGGTCGGCGTTGCCGGCCGCAGCATGATGCCAACGATGGTGACGCCAACGATAGCGAGGAAAATGCGAACGACGCGGTTCATGCGGCCGACCTATTGAGTGGAGAGCGGTGATTCGGAGGGAGATTGTACCTGCCCCGCGACAAAAATGCATGAGGCAGAATTCGAGACCGGCTTCCGCCCGGTAGCATGAACTCATGAGCAATGTGAACGACGACGATCAACCGCTACTTGACCACGATGGCAAGCCTCTCGGCGAAAACTCTGCCCCGTCGGGTCAACTCGTGTTGCTGCTGACGCTCGGGATCGGCGTCATTGCGGTGGTGATGTTTGCGGCGCTGGCGTGGTTGAAGAGTTGAGTTCGCTGAAGAAATGAAGAGGCCGGCCGGGAGTCCAAGTGACCGTCGCCCATACAGTCGCAAGGAGAATCGCCCGACCGGCCAAAATCACTGTAGCGAGCCGGCCACCAGGGAACAAGCGAAAAACATGACATATTGGTTTGTCGTCTCCCCGCGGTTGTCGGGAGATCGTAATCATGAGGTAGAGCTTGAGTTGATCGATCGGCAAGTGTTCGGAGTTTTGCTTTAGGCTCTGCCAAAGACCAGCCGTGCCTGCTCATTTCTCCGCGTCCTAAACCTGGAGGTCTGAAGGCATGGTTCGCGCGCATTTCTTCACATCGTTTCTTCTTCTTGCCGCCACCTGCCCAGTTCGTGCCGACGACTGGCCGCAATGGTTCGGCCCCCAGCGCGACGGCATCTGGCGTGAAGACGGAGTCCTTGAGAAATTCCCGGCCGACGGCGTCAAACCTCTTTGGACAAAGCCGCTCGGGGCCGGCTACAGCGGACCGGCCGTGGCCAACGGCTTCGTCTATGTGATGGATCGCCAGGGCGCCAAAGCGATCGAGGGCAACCCGGCCAAGGCGGTTTCAGGCGACGGGCAGGAACGCGTCGTTTGCTTGAATGCAACGACGGGCGAGCAAGTTTGGGCGCATGCGTACGACTGCATCTACAAGAAGATCAGCTATGGCTTCGGTCCGCGGACGACGCCGACGATCGTCGGCGACCGTGTCTATTCGCTTGGCACCATGGGCGACTTGCGGTGCCTCGACACCAAGGACGGCAAGCTGATCTGGTCGAAAAACTTTGTCAAAGACTTTGAGGCTCCGATACCGATCTGGGGCTGGTCATCGAATCCGTTAGTCGATGGCGACAAGATCATCTGCCTTGTGGGCGGCGAGAAACAAGCGGTCGTCGCATTCAATCGCAAGACCGGCGAAAAACTCTGGTCGGCGTTGACCACGAGCGAGATCGGCTACGCCCCGCCGATGATTTTTGAGATCGGCGGCAAACGGCAACTCATCATCTGGCACAGCGAGTCGGTCAATTCATTGGATCCGGAAACGGGCACGAAGTATTGGGCAGAAAAGTACCCGCGCGATGTTCAGGCGTCGCGCCCGGCGGCGCCGATCGCCACGCCGCGGCTCGCGGGAGATGTGCTCTTCATCGCCAGCTTTTATCACGGCCCGTTCGCACTGAAGCTGGACACCAAGGAGCCGAAGGCGTCCGTCTACTGGCGGGCCGCGACCGACGATAGCAACAAGGTCAAAGGGCAGCGCTGCCTGATCTCGACGCCGGCGATCAAAGAGGGTCTCATCTATGGCATCGACCGCTCTGGTGAACTGCGCTGCTGCGAACTGAACACGGGCAAAGAACTCTGGAACACCCTCGACCATCAGCACGGCAAATCGACGCAGTTCGGGACGACGTTCATCATCCCGCACAAAGATCGCTTCTTCCTGTTCACAGACGCGGGCAATCTGATTCTCGCCGACCTATCGGCGAAGGGTTACCGCGAGATCAGTCGCGCCAAGATCATCGAGCCAACGCAGGGTAATTCAGGCCGCGATGTCGTCTGGTGTCATCCGGCATTTGCGAACAGGCGCATCTTCGTGCGCAACGACAAAGAGATTGTCTGCGTGTCGCTGGCGGGATAAGTTCCAAGCCACTCCGCGAGCGGCAAGGGACTTGCATGTATTCCATGTGCATTCAATTGTTGTCGCGGAGTGTTGCACAATGCGCTACCGCTCTTGGGCTGTTGTTGCTCTTCTGATCGTTCCTGCCGCGGGAATGGCGCAGGGTTATCACATTCGGACCTGGGGCAGCTACGACCAATATCCATACCCGCCGGCGCTCGGTGGAACCT
>DATANR010000217.1:0-11183 GCA_036266155.1 Gemmataceae bacterium
TCCCGCAGACGAGGATCGAAACGCCCATCCATGGCCGCTCCTTCCCTGGAGAAAACATCGATGGAAGCGATTGTGGCCGACGGACTTCTGCGCCGTCAAGACGACATACAGTAGAAGTAGCTGGATTCGTGAGAATTCAGGGGTTCGCCATCCAATACCTAAATTCTCACGAATCCAGCTGCGTCACTATCGCGGCCGTGGCTCTTCCAGGCCGAAGTTGTAACCCGCCGAGGACTGGCCGGCGACGACATTGATGCCCGTCACCGTGTTCACCCCTGGTGTGCCGCCGAAGGTGCCTACTGCGGCGTGACCCGGCAACAAGTCGCCGGGGGCCGTGATGGAGATCGAGTAAGTGCCCGCGGCTACGTTGCCGAAGTTGTAAGCCCCGTTGACGTCGGTCGTCGCCGGTGTGGTCGTGCCGCCGGCGTTGGTCAAGGTGACGGCAACATTCGGCAACAGCGTGTCGCCGGCAGAGAAGAAGCCATCGCGGTCGGCATCGAGATAGACGAAGCCACCAACGGCGCTAGTAGCAACGGGCGGCTGGCAGGTGGGCGGCTTCGGCGTGCAGGTGTTTTGTGGCGGACGGCTGCATCCGTTCGACCAAGAGTGATCGGAACCACAACTACGATCGCCGTGGTCTTGGCTGCCGCGGGTGTTACAAAAGGAACCCCAAGAGTTCCAACTCGATCGGCACCACCACGACGATGCCCAATCCCAGTTGCCCCAGCCGCCTGGGGCCTCCCGGCCCTCCAGTTTCTGCACGCTCAATCGCGCCCGCGCGCTCGCAAGTCCGGCGATGGTCATGTCCGCTCCCTGGTGAGACCGTTTTACGCCCACAATCGACCCCCGAGTCGAGTCCTGGGTCGGTAAGCTTACGGTATTCGGGAGTCAGCTGGACGGGTAGTAGTTTCGGATGATTGCGTTGCCAAGCATTGCACCAAAACCGGTGAAACGCTTTGGGAGGTATGTGTCATGAAAGCAATAAGTTCGCGTACTCTCACACGGCCTGCACCAGCACGTCGTCAAAGTACGCGGCCGCGTTCCACGAGCGGAGGCCGACTCGGCCGGAGGAGTAGCGCGTGTCCGTGGCCTCACCGAGCTGCGTGAACGTGGCGCCGTCGAGGGATGACTCCGCTCGCAGGCTGCTGCCGCTCATCGTCAGGCGAAGCTGGATCCAACCGGAGGAGTAACTGATGGCCCCGGTCGCGAGCGTCGTCCAGATGCCACCGTCGCGTTTGTTCAGAACCCAGACGGGCTGGCCATTCGTGCCGCGCTGGATCGCGAGTTGGTAATAGTGCGTGGTGTCGACCACGCGGCCCAACAAGCTGAGGCCGCCGTTCAGGTTGGAGAGATTGACCCACGCGGAGACCGCGTAGTTGGTCCACGTCGCATCGCCAGCCAGACTTTCACGCTCGGGGCTCGTGCCGCTGGAGACATAGCCGGCGCCGCGCGTTGCCGTTGATGCAGAAGCTGCCCACTTGCCGGTGACCGCGTTCCACTGGCCAAGGCCGGCGTCGAAGCCATCCTGGAGCAGCACGGCCCCGCCAGTCTTGGGCGTAAACTGGGCCGATGGGATCGTCGCGTAGTCCGCCTGAGTCGGTCGCTTCCATTCGAGCCGCGCGACGCCGCCGCCCATGTTGTCGTAGTACTCCATGCGGATGTCGTACTTCTGGCCGGCCTTGAGGCTGATGGTCCCGCTTGTGTTGTACATGCCCGCGTGGTCGGTCCAGTTGTTTACGATTAGCTTGCCGTTCACCCACAGACGGACGCCGTCATCCGAGAACGTGCGGAAGCGATAGTAGCCGCTCTCGATGGCGGTCAATTGGCCCGACCAGCGCGTGGAGAAGGTGTCGGCGCCGATGCCGGCGACAGGCACGTTGGGCCAGTAGAAGTCGACGGCCGCGTCGGTGCGGGTGACCGTCGGACCCGTCAGATCCTTGTTGTCGAAGTACGTGGCCGACAATCCGGTTGTTGGAGTCGGCGGTGGTGGTGCGGGTGGTGGCGGGGGAGGTGCGGGCGGCGGTGGCGGAGTCGGCGTGGTCACCGATGCGGGGCCCACGTCCGGCGATTCCAGCGTGCCGTTCATCGCGCAGACGCGGTAGTAGTAGGTCGATCCAGCCGCGACCGACGTGTCGCTGAACGCGGTCGTGTTGGCGCCGACGCCGAAGGCGGTGCGGCCCGTGTTGAAGTTGACGTCGCTCGCCCGCTCGATCAGGAAGCCGGTCTCGTTCGTCGAGCGATCGGCCCACGCAAGTTGGATGGCCGATGACGACAGGGCCAATGCGGTCAGGCTGTCCGGGGCTGTCGGCGTCGCATCGCCCACGAGGATCGACACGCGGCCGATGCCAAACAAGCCGGCTCGCGCCCGCAGAATGATGCCGTGCTCGCCGGCCGCGAGCTGGCCGATCGGAAGTTGCACGTCGCCATTGGCGGGGACCGCGACCGTACCGAGTGAACGGCCGTCGACGACGACTTCCACTTGCCCGCCATTGCTGGCCGTTCCAGTCAAACGGATGTTGAAGGTGCCAGCCGTATCGAGCCGGAAGATCGCTCCGTTCCATTCTTGGGTGAGCGAATTCGCCTGCATCGAGGCGATGGTCCCCTGATAAACGGGGATGTTGAAGTCGGCAGTCGTCAGGTCGAGCGGGGCGAGCTTGCCATAGGTCATCGGCGCGGCCGGCGTCGCATTTAGATCGTTGATCGCGTTAAGCTTCGGTGTATTCAGGTTGAACGGGTCGTTCGTCAGTCCCCAGTGGTAGTCGCCGGTCGAGGCAAAGTACATCAGCAGGTCGCCGCCGTTCGCGGACCAGGTGTGGTGATTGTCGACCAGTTCCGTGCGCATCCGCGGATCGCTCCACGCCGCTTGCAGAACCGACGCGGGCACACTTTGATTGCCGGTCAAGTTGTCGAGGCTCGGGCCGCCTTCATAGGCGATGCGTTTGAGGCCGAAGGCGCCCACCCAATCCATGTCGTTCTGAAGGTATTGGGCGAAATTGTTGGGCATGGTGTTGAACACGTCGTCGACGGTCGTGTTGGCGCCTTTCGACCAGTCGGCATCTTCGTAAGCCGACCCGCCGGCCCCATAGAGGTAGTAGCTCGGTGCGTGCGGCGTGGCTTGATATGTCGGGTTGTCGAAGTAATCCTCCAAGTAGTCCAGTTCGTACGACAACCAGCCGTTGGTCCAGCCGAGCTGCGTCATAAGCACGGGGCGGACGCGCGACATCATCTGATCGTCGCCGAACACCTGCCGGAAGATGTTGCTCACCTGCACGGTCCGCAGGACGATGCGACGCTGGGCCAGCGACCAGCCGGTATTGTCACGCGTTGGGTAAACGCCGTCGTAATTGAGCGGCGAATTCGGGTTGGCCTGCACCTCGGCGACGGCCGCGTCGTGGTTGGGCACGGCCGCATAGGAACCGCCGGCATTCCAGAGTTCG
Source organism: Gemmataceae bacterium (assembly GCA_036266155.1). Lineage (GTDB taxonomy): Bacteria > Planctomycetota > Planctomycetia > Gemmatales > Gemmataceae > SIAJ01. The sequence continues at coordinate 3,438 of DATANR010000217.1, forward strand.
TTGCTGAATTCGACGTAGATCTTGTGGCCGGGCGCCAGATTGTTCTTCAAGAGCGTTGCGAGCTGCGTCACGAACGCGTCGTCGGCGGGGAAGGGAATGTTGACCCAGGCATCTGTGTTCGTCTCGTTCCAAAACTGGATCGCATATTCCCAGGCCATGCCATATGAGGCCCCGGCCGCGGCCTGCGAGGCGTAGTCGGTCGGCCGGCGCAGGTTCCAATTGCCATTGATTCCCTGGTAGCCGTTCGAGCCGGTGTCGTCCATCATGCGGACGACCGAGAATTTGCTGACGAGATCCTTGATCGGCTGCGTGAACGTGACCGACGGGTCGTAGGTCATGGTCGAGCCCGGACTGATCGGCCGCATGAGCTTGATGTTGGTGACGCCCGTGTTGAGCGCACCGGCCGCTGTGCGCCGAGTGTTGGCGAGGTTGAGCAACAGGCCCGTGGTGTCGGTTGGGAAGTACGTGATCGTCGCCGTGGTCGTGTTCGTGTTCGCGTCGAATTGCTTGTTGGCGACGGTGGCCGCGCCCCAGTAGGTCGACACATCGGCCTGGCCGGTGAACGACAGACGATACGTGCCGTTCATGTTGGCAATGCCTTGCCAAAGGACGATGCTGGCATCGGTCGCGGGCCAACCCTTGGAATCGACGGGCGGCGTGCCGAGATGCGAGCCGAGATTGCTGGGTCGCCGAGCCGATTTCATCGCGTCGGCGAACAAGCGGTCGTAGGACCAGTCCTCAACGCCGCTGAGGTTGACGCCCATCAGATTGGCGGAGGGAACGTCGCGGGCTTCGAGTGTCTCGCAGCGGAGGTGAGCTTCATTGCTCACCGGGGCGCGTAAGGGTAGCGTCGAGCGCAAGCGCATCGGGGCGCCTCCAGGGCGTGCAGAACGTCAGGGGTGCATCAGGGAGGGCGGATCAGTGCGCGACCGCGGCGGGGCGGTCGGCAATGCGACGCCGCGACCAGCATGGAGTTGGTGCGGTTCGGGGTGACCTGGCAAGGGGGCCGGGTCAGAGAGCAGCAAGCGATCGTTACTCGTTCACTTGCCAGCTAAAGAAGATTTAGATCACGCATGACGACTGTCAAACATGTTCCGGTCGCACAGGATGTGTGGCTTGACGTTACAACCGCTACAATCTGCCCCGGCGCGAAAATGTGAGATGTCGACGCAGTCGGCGACAAGGAATTGGAACAGGAGCGTGTTCGGTGTTCGCGCGTTTGGCAATTGCGCAACCAACTTCCGAAGGGTGCCAATCAAAGAGCGCCACGAAGAGCGCCAGCGGGTCCTAGGTCTGGCGCCCTTTGATTGCGTGTTCGATGCAACTTGCTACGAAACATAATGTTGCGTCAATTCAAATCAGAGAAAAAGTGGTTGGGGAAGCCTCCCAAAAAGTGGCGACGTGCCGGCACGTGAGCGCGAAGCGAACCTCTGTCAGGAGGGGCGGTCAATGCCTTGGGGCCGGCAACCAGGCTTCGATCACATCATCGAAGCGTACCCGGCAACGGAGCTTTTCGTAAGCGACAGCCGTTTGCCGGGACAAGTCTTCATAGACAGCCGAATCATTCAGCACTGCAGACATGCGGCTAGCAAGCGCAGCCGTGTCGCCGGCCGGGAAATAGCGCAGCCCTTCGCCGTCGCGCAAGACGCGTGTAAAGACCGGGTGATCGCTGGCCATCACCGGCGTGCGCGACACCAAGGCTTCGGTCAGCGTCTGCGGGAAGCCCTCGGGGAACTCATGGCGTGATGGCACACAGACGAGGGTCGCGGCGGCCATGCGTCGAAAGACTTCATCGTTCGGCACGCGGCCAAGAAAGGCGATGGCGTTACCCAACGGCGCCGACCGCGTTTGAAATGCCGCCATGTCTGGTCCGGTGCCGATCAACGTGAGACGAACATCTCGATTTGCTAATCGCAGCGCGATCGTCGCATCAATTACCTCAGCGACTCCCTTGGCAACACTGAGCACGCCAGCATAGACGATCTCAGTCGGGCCGGCCGTCAATCGCTTGACCTGAAAGTCGGCCGGTTCGCGCGTGACGCCGGTATAGTCCCAAGCGATGGCTTTGTTCGGATGTAGGCCAGCTTCGAACATGGAATCGGTGGCCGGCTGCCGATGATTCCCGGCCGCGAACACGAGCGGATGATTCAAGAGACGCACGATCTCGCACGTCAGTAAGCGGTCGTAAGGGCGAGCGCGCGGGAAGACGCCAGCGAACATCGCCAGGGTAAACCAGTGATGCCGAATGGCTGTTCGCAGGAGCATGGCGCCGAGTAGAGAACCGGTTCGCAATAGAAAGTGCGTCGGCCGGAAGTCCCTCAGCTGGCGGCTGATCTGGTTGGCCCACCGAATGTGAGTGATTGTTCCAGGCAGTCGCCCGATAGGCTGCGGTTCCGGAAGCCCGAGCAAAATACCCTCATTATCGTGATCGCGGTAGTGAGGTGCATTCAAGCTAACGATCAAATGTGGCCGGCCCGCGACCCAGCGATCGATGTATCCCTGGCTGTCGTGCATGCCGAAATACGGTTCTGGCGCACCGGCCGCGCGCAGCCGGCGTGCCTCGCGGGCATCTCCATGTTCAACGACAGCAATCCGCGGCGTCATCCGTGCCTCCCGACGAATCGGGTCATCGTATGGCCGACGGCTCGCGGAATCGCCCGAATCTTGTTGCGGACTTGTTCTCTCTGACCCTATAACAACCGTGTTCCCCGCCGACGGCAACACCCGACCTTCCACGCGATGATATCCTGCCTTCACGGACGCCTTGTCGTCCTCGTCAGTTTTGCGCTTACGACTCCGGCACTGGCAGGCGATTGGCCGGCCTGGCGCCACGACGCACGTCGCTCGGCGGCGACGCCGGATGAGCTGCCGGCCAAGCTACAACTCCAGTGGACGCTCGCACTTCCCGCGCTCAAGTCGGCATGGCCGGATCAACCGCTCATGCCATTCGACGCGGCGTATGAGCCCATCATCGCTGGACACTCGATGTATGTCGGCTCCTCGCGCACCGACAGCGTCACCGCCTACGACACACGAACCGGCGCTCTTCAATGGCGATTCCTCGCCGACGGCCCCGTGCGCTTCGCTCCGCTCTTCAACGCGGGCAAGCTTTACATTGTGTCCGACGACGGCTACCTCTATTGCCTGGACGCGGCGTCCGGCGCGGTGAGGTGGAAGGTGCGCGGCGGGCCTTCCGACCGCAAGATACTCGGCAACGATCGACTCATCTCAACTTGGCCTGCCCGCGGGGCGCCGGTCATCGCCGATGGCACGGTCTACTTCGCCGCGAGCATTTGGCCGTTCATGGGCGTATTCATTCACGCCCTTGAGGCCGAGACGGGCAAGACGATCTGGACGAATGACGCCGACGGCTCGATGTACATCAAGCAACCGCATGGCGCCGATTCATTTGCCGGCGTCGCCCCGCAAGGGCCGATGGCGATCTCCGGCGATCTGCTGATGGTCCCCGGCGGACGATCCGTCCCCGCGGCCTACGATCGCAAGACAGGCCGGCAGCGCCACTTCTTGCTCAACGAGAACTCGAAGAAAGGCGGCGGCCACGTCGTCGCGATCGCCGGCGATGTCTTCTTCAATGGGACCGGCGTGTTCCTTAACTCAACGGGCCGATACCTTGGCGATGCCTCGCCCATGACCGTCGTTGCTGACGATCTGGCTTTCACCTACACGGGCGGCGAGGTGCGCGTTCTCGATTTGAAGCATGCGGAGATCAAGCCATCGAAGTGGGCCGTGGACACGATCGGCCACGTACCCTTGCCGGGTTTGACGGCGATGATGAAGGCGGGCAATCACCTTGTAGTGGGGATACCGGGTAAGGTCGCGGCAATCGCGTTGCCGTTGGCCAATGGCTCGAAGGAGCAGGCCGTCTACACGTGGCAAGTGCCCATTAAAGGAACGCCCGTCAGTCTTGTGGCCGCCGATGACCGGCTATTCGTCTCGACCAAAGAAGGACGTCTCTATTGCTTTGGCGAAGACGAGGGCTCGGCCTCGGCACGGCCACAACCGGAGTACAGTCCCGGTCCGATCGAACAACCGGTCCTTGCCGCTCGCGATGTTGTTGCGGCGACCAATGTCACCGAGGGTTATTCGGTCGTATGGTCCGCGGATGTATCGTTCATTACCGACCTGATCCAACGAACGCGACTGCATGTGATCGCGATCGATCCCAACCCGGAACGCGTTCGGGCAGCCCGCGAAGCGTTGATAGCAGCCCATCTCTACGGCGAGCGCTGCGCGGTTCACGTCGGTCAGCCGGGCAGCTTTCCGCTGCCGCCATACATAGCGTCACTGATGGTTGCGCCATCACTCACCACCAGCGCGCTGCCGGCCGTTTATGAATCGCTCCGGCCATATGGCGGAACCTTGGTTCTCCCACGCACGCCTTACCGCAACGACGACTTCCGCAAGGCGGAAGCGAGCTTGCCGAGAGCTGTGGTGAAGTTTGTCGATGACGTCGTACTTATCACGCGCGAGGGGGCCCTGCCCGGCGCGGCTGACTGGACTCACGAACATGCGGATGCAGCCAACACTCGCGTATCGAAAGACTCGGTGGTGAAGGCCCCGCTCGGCGTCCTCTGGTTTGGCGGCACGTCGAACGAGGGGATTTTGCCGCGACACGGTCACGGGCCGCAACCGCAAGTCGTTGGCGGCCGCATCATCATTGAAGGGCCGGACCTCTTGCGCGCGACGGACGCGTATACGGGCCGCCTACTGTGGGAGACATCACTGCCCGGCCTGGGCGAGTTTTACAACAACACCGCTCATCAACCGGGGGCGAACGCCCGCGGGACGAACTACATCTCGATGCCCGACGGTATCTACGTCGCCTACAAGAACTCCTGTCTGCGACTCGACCCAGCGACCGGTAAGCAAGTGGCCGAATTCAAGTTTCCGCCAATTGGCGACGATCCGAATCCACCGCGTTGGGGTCATCTGAATGTCGTCGGCGATTATCTCGTGGGCGCCGCCGATCCGTTATTCACGGCCGAGTTGGAGAAACAAGCGAAGTCCGCGAGCAAGCTGTTCAAGACCCCGGATGCCGACCTCTTTGCGGCGAGCCGGTATCTTGCCGTGCTGAATCGACATACGGGAAAAGTCCTGTGGACCGACACCGCTCGCGTCGGTTTTCGGCACAACACGATTTGTTCGGGCAACGGCAAGCTGTTCGCGATCGATCGGTTGTCCGCGGCGCGGCTCATGAAGTTGAAGGAAGAAGGCGAAGCGCCGCTGCCGCCACGTGTGATCGCGTTCGACCTCGCGACCGGCAAGGAACTCTGGCACGACGATGCCGACACGTTTGGGACGTGGCTTTCGTACTCGGAAAAACTCGACGTGCTCGTCGAGGCGGGGCGGGTCGCCCGCGATACTCTGTCGGACGAACCGACCGGCATGCGCGCCTATCGGGGCGTCGATGGCAAGGAACTCTGGTTTGAAAAGAATTTTGTCGGCCCCGCGATGTTGCACGGCGACACGATCCTCCGCGGCCAGGGCGCATGCGACTTGCTCACGGGTAAGCCGAAGATGCGCCGCGACCCGATCACCGGCGAACTGGAGGAATGGGTCTGGTCACGCAATTACGGCTGCAACACGCCGGCCGCGTCCGAACACCTCATGACATTTCGATCTGGCGCCGCTGGCTTCTTCGATCTGTGCCACGACGGCGGCACGGGCAATCTCGGCGGCTTCCGTTCGAGTTGCACGAACAACCTCGTCGTTGCCGACGGCGTGCTGGCGGCGCCCGATTACACACGCACTTGCACTTGCTCGTATCAGAACCAATGCTCGATCGCGCTGGTGCCGATGGCGGACGCCGAGGAGTGGACCTTCTACGGCAAGAACAAGTTGGAGAAGGTCGTTCAACGCGTTGGAATCAACTTTGGCGCACCGGGCGATCGCCGATCGACGACAGGCACTCTGTGGCTTGAGTATCCGAGCACCGGCGGCGCTTCGCCGGCGGTCCCGGTCCTGCTGACCGGTTCGAAGCTCGAGTATTATCGTCGGCATCAATCGAGCGTCGCAGGGGAAATGCCCTGGGTCGGCTCGTCGGGCGTCCGCGGCGTCGAGTCCGTGGCCGTCACGTTGCTGCCGACCGAGATGGAAGCTCGGCACTACACAGTCCGCCTGCACTTCGCCGAACCGGACGACCTCAACATCGGCGATCGGATCTTCAGCGTGACGGTTCAAGGTCGCCGAGGCCTCGACAACTTTGACATCGTCAAAGAGGCCGGCGGCGCCCATAAGTCGATCGTCAAGGAATTCCGCAACGTGCGCGTCACCGACGAACTGCGGTTGTCGTTTCATGCGATCGGCAAACGGCCAGCGATCCTGTGCGGGATAGAAGTGGTGGGTGAATAAGGGCTAAGATGGCAAGAGGACAGTGCCACTAGGTTTGGAACACATGATGAAAGCGCAAACACCGAAATACACCAAGGAAGAGCACGCCCGTCTCGGAAATGAATTGTACGAGCGACGAATTCGACCACTGGTCGAGGCTGGCAACCGAGCGAAGATCGTAGCGATTGACGTAGATTCAGGGGAGTTTGAACTGGACTCCGACACACTCGTCGCGACGAACCGACTGCTTGAGCGCGTGCCAGATGCGCAGGTTTGGATGTTGCGAATCGGATATCCCGGTGTGCATCGTTTCGGCTATCGGGTCAAGCCATGATTTCTGGTTCGATCAATTCGGACCCCGAACCGATCATTTGCGTTGAAGTTCGTGGTCCAAGTACGGCACGGGTTGTCGAAAAAATCCTCGATACTGGTTTCAACGGATCGCTGACTCTTCCAGCGTCCGTGATTCAAGCTCTCGCATTGCAGTTGCACGGTCGAGAAGCAGCTGAGTTGGCAGATGGGAGCGCCGAAGTTTTTGATGTGTATCTGGCAGAAGTGGTTTGGAGCAACACAACCCGATCGATCCAAGTGCAAGAGGCGAACGCCCAACCATTACTGGGCATGGATCTCTTGCTTGGACATGATGTTCTGCTGCGTGTGGCCGTCGGCGGCCAGGTGACGGTCACGCCAACAATCTGAAGCCGGTGCCGCCGCGTATCGGGAACAACGGGCACTTTTCTCTGCCTTCATGATTTCTTCACTTGAAGGCACCCGCGGCACACACATACACCAACTAAGCTGGGTTTAATTCTTCCTTTGTCGGCCATCTCTCCGGCCGGCTCCAGACTCCGGAGCTGCATCATGAAGCGTCGAGGATTCACGCTCATTGAATTGCTGGTGGTGATCGCGATCATCGCGATCCTGATTGGCCTGCTGTTGCCGGCCGTGCAGAAGATTCGCGAGGCGGCCAACCGCCTCAAGTGCACCAACAACCTGAAGCAAATCGGCCTGGCCGCGCACAACTATCACGACACGATGGAGCGCTTCCCGCCGGCCGTCAACATTCCGGGTGAAGAAGCGTTCGGCTGGCCGGTGGCGCCGGAACTCGGCCGGTGGTACGGCCTGTTCATGGCCCTGTTCCCCTACTTCGAACAGGACAACTTGCGGCGCGGAATTGTCGACAACATCGCCAACCCGCACTACACGAACTGCAACGGCTCCAATTCGCTGGGCGCTCAGGTCATCAAGATTCTGATCTGTCCGTCCGATAGCGCCATGCCGAACCCTGCCGTCGGCGTCTACTCCACCAACTACTACTTCGGCTTGTGCAGCTATGGCGGGTGCTCGGGAACTTCCGCCACAACGACAAGCGGTGGTTCGTCGTTGCAAAACGGC
>DATANR010000218.1:0-9291 GCA_036266155.1 Gemmataceae bacterium
TCGAAACAATCAACGACGCCGGAGCGCCGACTTTCAAGGTCCCGAACCTTGAACTGACCGCTGGCCTGACAATGCACCAGCTCGACGATCGAAAATCACTGGCGAAGCGCTTCGACACAATGCGCAAGGCCGTCGACGAGCGGCCGGACACGCTGGCGATCGATCGGTTCAACGAAGAGGCGTACGAATTCGTCAGTGGCGCAACCGCCCGGCGCGCGTTCGACATTTCCAAGGAAGACCCGAAGCTTCGTGATCAATATGGCCGGCACCCGTGGGGCCAGAGCACGCTGCTCGCGCGCCGGCTCGCGGAGGCCGGTTGCACGTTCACGACGGTCCACCTGGGCGGTTGGGATCATCACTGGGACTTGAAGAAGAGCTACGAGACGCTGCTGCCGGTTGTCGACAGCCTCGTGTCGGCATTGTTCATCGACCTGGACGACCGCGGGCTGCTCGACGAAACGCTGGTCGTGCTCTGCGGCGAGTTTGGCCGCACGCCGAAGATGAACGACGGCGGCAATGGCGGGCCCGCCGGTTCGATGGGCACGCCGGGCCGCGACCACTGGGGCAACGCGATGTTCTGCCTCATGGGAGGCGGCGGCGTCAGGGGCGGCATGATCGTCGGCTCGACCAACGCCAAGGGCGAGAATCCAAAAGACCGGCCGCTGTCGCCATGCAACATTCACGCGACGATTTACGAGGTTTTGGGCATCGATCCGAAATTGCAGGTGCTCGACCCGTCGGGCCGGCCGGTCAATGTGTTGGACGATCCGACGCCGATTCGGGAATTGTTGTAATCGATCGCCGCTTGCGGCTTCGCGCGAAGCCGCAAGCGGCGAATCACTTTAGTCGTTTCTCAAGTAGATCAATGATCGATTGCTCGTCCGGAAACGCCTTCGTCTTCAATTTGGAATAGAGCAATTCTCCGTTGGCACTCAGTTCAAAGCATCCCCCACCGGATGGCACCAGGTTCATGCCCGAAACCTTTTGCTTGAACGTCGTCAAGACACGGCTCGCCAAACTGACGGCTTTCGGTTCGTAACCTCACATCGAGCAGTACTTCAGCTCCAAATTCATCGCGATTCTCCTGCGGGCCTTACCCCATTATACCCCATTCGCCCAGCTAAACCCGCCTTGCGACAAGCTAGACCAGTGGGTAAAGTCCCGCGCTGGCTTCGAGGGCGCGGAAGACATGGAAGTTGCCGCCGACGTGGGGTTCCGCCGCTCGCCCGGTTGGGCATTCATCCTGCTCGTCCTCGTCGCGGCACAGGGTTGGCTCACGCTCCATTTGTTCGGTCCGGGCCTGCCGATCGACCGGCTGACGAACGACGAACCGGTTCTCGACGGGCGGCATCCGCTGCACAGTTACCACGGCTTGCTCGGCTATCGATCGTGGCACGTTCGTCAGGCGACCACCTGTTACGACCCGGCGTTTCAGGCCGGCTACCTGAAGACGCCGATCTTCGATGCCGGCAGCCGGCCGGCCGAACTGTTCTACCTAGTCGGTGGTCCCACGCCGGCGTCGTACAAGATTGGGCTCGCGATCTGCTGCATGCTGTCGCCGCTTTGCTTTGCCTTGGCGGGCCGGGGGGCGGGCGTGAACGCGGGCGGATCGTGCCTCGCCGGGTTGATCGGGACGGCATTGTTCTGGTCGCCGCCGTGCCGAGCAATGTTGGAGGCCGGCGATCTCGATTTGTTAATGGGCGGCATGTGCGCTCCCGTCTACCTCGCCTGGCTGGCGCGCTTCGAACGGAATCCCGGTCCCGTGGAATGGCTCGTCATCGCCGGCAGCGCGGCCGTCGGCTGGTACATGCAGCCGCTCGTCATGGTCGGGGCCGTTGCGTTGTCGTTGCTCTTTCACCTCTGGGCGTTTCGCAGCGTGCGGTTTGCCTGGCATCTTGGTCTGTTGTCCGCGAACTTCGTCGGCCTCGGCGTCAATGGCTTCTGGCTCTGGGATTGGGGGACGCATCTTTGGATGTACGTGCCCTATGGCGGAGCCGACGCGCCCCTGTCAACCTGGCCGGCCGCCTTCCAGGAATGGGAGGCGTTCTTGCCGCATGACCCGGTCGAGTTAGCCGCGTGTGCGGTCGGCGTCGTGGGCTTGTTCATCATGAGTTGGCGTAGCAGCGTGGCGGCCGGGCTGCTGGGTGCCGGCGCGGTGCTGTATGTTGCCGGCGGCGGGGCCGGGAAGCTCTGGCCGGTGCTCGCCGAGGTTGGCACGCAGAAGCTCCAGGCAGTGGGCATTTGGTGCTGTGCGGTTCCCTGTGCTTATGCCATGAATGCAATCTCGCAGAGTATCGGCTCGTCGTCGGGCGTTCGGCTGCTCGGCATCGTCTGGCTGGCCGTTGGACTCGCCGGGATCACCTTTGGGCTCGATCTGCCCGGCCGATGGAACGCGACGCAACTGGAAATTGGTTTGGGAGGTGAACGCGAAGACATCGTCCGATCTCTCCGCGAGAAAAGCACCGCCGATGGCCGCATCCTTTGGGAAGATCGGAGTGACATCACCCGCGGCAGCGGATGGACGGCCCTCTTACCCGAATTGACGCAGCGGCAATACCTGGGGGGTCTATCGCCCGAAACCGCCATCGATCATCTGCACATCCGGTTAGCGGACGGCAAGCTCATCGGTCGGCCCCTCGGCGACTGGACCGACATCGAACTGGCCCGATTCTTCGATCGATACAACGTCACGCGGATCGTTTGTCGATGTCCGGAATCAATCGCTCGAGTCCGACGCCTTGAGGGAGCGACTGCGATTGGCGAGTTCAAGAACGGCGCCGGCGTCCTGTTCGCAATCGATCGGAAGCCGAGCTTCATTCTCACCGGCCGTGGGCAGGTGACGCAAATGGATTGGCAACGCGTCGCGCTGACGGACGTCGAACCCGACGCGAACGGTGTGATTGTCCTGAGCCTGCATCACCACGTGAACTGGCACGTTTCGCCGGCGTACGTGGCCGTTGAGAAGGACGTCGACGTCAACGATCCGATCCCGCTGCTCCGGCTCCGGCTGCCGGGCCCGACGACGCGTGTGACGCTGACCTGGACGGGCGAGTGACTATTCGTCGGTCGTCACTTCGCCGCCGGCCTTGGTAATCCAGGCGGCGGCTTGCTTCGGCACCGTCTTGAAGAAGCGCACCGAGCCATCGCCGTACAGCGCGTGGAACCCGCCCTTGAACTTCGTGCCCAGCTTGGGCAATGGCTTTTTCGGATCGAACTCGAGTTCGTCCGGCTTCGTCCAGGGCACGCCTTCCTCGGCTTCGACGACCATCCACGTGTTCGACAGGCCGTCTGTCACCTGATTGAATGTCGTCCCCTGGATCCAATCCCACATCGCGCCGTTGCCGACAAAGACGCGATAGTGCGTCGCGCCCGGCTTCGAGAGTTTGTTCGGCAGGGCGTAAGTCTTCGGCATCCTGTCGATGAGCTTTTTGTTGTGCTCGCTGTCCCACGGTTCGTCGAGCTTGAACTCGCCGTAGAGCGCGTCCTGCTCGATGTACGGCAGGATCATGACGCGCCAGCTCAGCATCGGCTTGCCCTTCTTGTCCACAATGGCCGCGGGTGGCAGGGCGCCAAGTGTGTCGTTGTAGTTGTGCAGGGCCAGGCCGATTTGCTTCAAATTATTGGCGCTCTTGATCCGAGCAGCGGAGTCCTTGATCTTGCCGATGGCCGGCGCCATCATGCTGGCCGCGACCGCGGTACTGCCGATTGCACTCTTGAAGTGCGGCGGCAACGCGATCGTTGTCGTTAACGATTCGCCCGAGCGCTGGACCGGCTTCTTGTTGAGCAGATCTTCCGCGTGCTGGAGAGCCCCGAGGCCGAGCAAGCTCGCGGCCGCTTCAGGCAGGTCCTCGATCTTCGCTCCTTTGCCATCGCCGAAGACCTTGCCGGAAAGGTGCGTTCGCGCGTCGGCGATCAATTCCTTCGCCATTTGCGTCGCGGCTTCGATCGACTTCTCAGCCGCATCGGTAGTGGCGGCGTCGGGATATGCCACCTTGGCGAAGATGTGGCCGTCGCCTTCGAGGTCCATCGACAGCGTAATTGATTGGGCCTTGAAGAGCGGTTGCAGCGGCTCCGGAACTTCACGCTGGACGAGCATGTCGAATTTCTCCATCGGCAGCACCGTCAGATTGGCGCCGATCACGATGGGTCGATTGCCGGCCGCCAGCTCGATCGCCGGCGTCAGCGGTCCGGCCTTCTTCGGCGGGGCCGTGTCGACCATGAACTGAATCGCCTCGGCCGTCCCGAACGCGATGGTCTTGTCGTCGACAAAGCGCACGGCGATCGACTCTTCGTCGTCAACGAGAAAGTCGCCATTGCGGCCCTTGTGTGCGGTCGTCGAGCCGAGTTGCTTGATGAATTTCTCGCGGTCGTAGGGTTTGCCCACCCCGAGAATGAACACGAAGTTGAATTGGTCCGGACCGCCCTCGAAGTTCGGCGGCGGCATGTAGACGGTGATCCGCTCGATCGTCGACGGGGCAGGGCTGAAGCGCTTGTCGAACGCTTCCAGCGCTTTCGGCCCGGCTTTTTGCAGAATTTCGCGGACGTCCTTGAGCGCGTCGTTCTTCCACAGATCGGCGAGTTTGACGTGCGCGAACGCGAACGCGTCGTTGGGAACAACCGCCAGGTCGGCCGGCAAGGGAATGGACTTGCCGGCCGGCTGGGCCGCGGCCACGGCAGCGATGGCGAGGGCGATGGTCGACGCGAAAAGCGATCGCATAAGTAGCCTCGTTGGTGCTAGTCACCGCGGTTCCGACGATCATTCATCCGGGATCGGCATGCCGTCGTCCTTCTGAATCATCAATCGGAGGATATTCTCCGACAGCTTATTCGACACCGCACGGACGGACCCGTCGGCCAACAGAATATTGCAGACGTTGTTCTCGAAGCGCAGATGTTTCTTGTGGTCCTTCTTCGGGTCGAACTCGATTTCGTCGGGCTTGGCCCACGGCGTCGCGTCGGCGCCTTCGAAGGCGAGCATCGTGTTCGAGGTGCCGTCCGTGATGCTCGTGATCTTGCAACCTTGCACCATGTCGAACACGGCCCCGTTGCCGACAAAGACGCGGTAGTTGGTTGTGCCCGGCTTCGGTTCGCCGTACGGCAACTCGTAGGTCTTCACGATGGTCTTCGACAGCGGCAAGTTGTGTTCGCTGTCCCACGGCTCATCCAGGTGGAACTGCTTGTAGAGATTGTCCTGTTCAACGAACGGCAAAATCGCAACGCGCCAGCTGAGTAGCGGCTTGCCCTTCTTGTCGCAGATGGCGGCGGCCGGAAAGACGCCATAGATGTCGTGATAGTTGTGCAGCGCCAGGCCGATCTGTTTGAGATTGTTGGCCGAGCGGGAGCGCGCCGCGGCGGCCTGCGGCTTGAGGAACAAGGCGACGAACGGTTTTGCCAAGGCGGGATCGGCGGGGATCGCCGCCTGGGCCGTCACGATGCTGCCCTCGCGCTTCGCCTTGGTTTTCTGCACGGTCTTCTGCAATTCGGTGAGCGCCGGCAACAGGTCTTTCAATTCGGTCTTGAACATCTCCTCGCCGCTCGCCGTCGTGATGGCGTCGTCGGCCAGTTTCATCAGCAAATTAAACGCCCGCTCGCCTTCGATGGCCTTGTCCTCGCCGTCCATAGCAAAGCGGATGGAAGCATTCAGTTCCTTGTCCAGATTCGCTTGCAAGACGATCGACTTCGACTTGAGCAACGGCAGGAACGGCTGCAATTCGGGAGGCGCGTTCGTGAAAATCTCGGGTGGCAAACCACTTGGATCGAGACCGAACGTCAAGGCGTTCTTTCCTGACTTTGCCAACTTGAGGGCATCGGCCAGAATGCCCTCAGTCGTTTTGGTTGCGCCCTTCTTGAACTCGTCGAGCAGCGACTCGTGCAATACCGTGAACTGCGTGTCGCTCGTGAGGTGCATCAGCATCGCTTCGCGAAGTTTCACCACGTCGCCAGTTGACTTCGCTTCCTTATCGCGGAAGCCTGTCAAGACTTTGCCTTTGTCGTACGGCGTCTTGGTCACGACCTGAAGCATAAACAGCACTTCGTCGCCAGGACCGGCCGGGATCTTCGGCCAATGGAACGTGATGCTCGCGATCTGGTCCGGCGTAAGACCTGTCTCGTCCTGCACCGTCTTGAGGGCCTTCTCCAGCTCTTTCGGATACGCCTTGCGCAAGGCAGCGACCGTGGGATGATTCCACAGCTCACCGGCTTGCAAATGGGCGAACAGGCCAGCATCGGCCGGCACGCGATCGAGCGGTGTGATAGCCGCAGGCGCGGCCGCCAGCGGAGTGGGTTCCGGAGATGGACTGAGAGCGAATACAGCCAGGAGAGCCACTACTGAAAGCCCAACAATCGTAATGCGGGTCAATGACTTCATGACGAGACTCCGAAGCAAGACGTGCGGCCCGATGAGCCTGGAGTGAGTTTAGAGAGTTGACGCCGGCGAGTGCGATACATTTCAACACGCGAGCGAGGGCCACATCGCGGCAGGCCAGCGTAGCTGGAATCGTAAGAATTCAGGGTTTCACTGGCAGCGGCGCTGAATTCTCACGAATCCAGCTACAAAATCTCGCTTACCGCTATGTCGGCGCCGGTTCCAGCGCCTTACCCCGACGTGCCATCATCGCGGTCAATTGATCGGCCGAGAGCTTTGGATCATCCATCAGCAGCGACCCAAGTTCGGTCAGGATAAAGCCCTCGATGTCGTCGCCAGTCCAGCCTTCCGCGGTGAGCTTCTTGCCGATCGTCTCCAGGCAGCGATCGCGGAGTTTGTCGGTCTGGCGCGAAATCGTGCCTTCGTGGACGGCAAACAAGTGCGAAATGTCGCGCTGGCTCATGCGGTAACGCCAACGAAGGCCGAGCAGAAGCGTCTCTTGCTCCGAAAGCGTGCCGAGCCAATCGCGAGCCGCGGACACGAAGTTGTCGTGCCAGCGGCCGTCGGTTTTCTCAGGAAGCGGCAGCGCAATGTCATCTTCAGGAAGGGCCTGGGCTGGCCCATGTGACCGAAGATGCGAGACGTGCCAATTTTGAAAGACGCGGATTAGCCACGGTGCCAGCGGGCGCTGCCCATCGTAACGGGCCATGACGGGGACGGAGCCGGGCGATTCTGAGACCAGCAAGTGCGCCCAGAACTCGGTGACGGCCGCTTCCTGCTTCTCCTCGTCACGTGGATAAAGCCGCACGGCCCGTGCCCGCAAGGCGTCGATCAACAGACAATCACTACGACCGGTCCGCGAGGCGAACAACGCCTCCCACGCCCGGTTGTCGTTCTCGATGCAGCCGCACGCGAGATACCAATCCAGTGCGTAGAGCTGGTCGAAGTAGCCGCCCCAGGTCAGCCCATCCGGTGTCTTGGCGGCGAACAGCTTGTAGGTGCGGTTCAAGTGATCGTTGAATTTGGCCGTCGGCAAGACGACCGACGGAAGCTGCATCCGGCAAAAGTGATAGAGCACCAGCGTGCGGGCGGGCGGTGGCGCCGGGAACTCAGACATGCGTTGCAACCGTGAAGTTCGAGCTTGGGCCGCATTGAACGTAGCCCTCTCGCTCCGCGAGAGGTTAGCAGGCTGTCACCCGCGATGAATTCGCCCGCGGGTCAGCGCTGCAATCCTCTCGCTCCGCGAGAGGTCCACAATCACGAACGCGGGACGAACAGGATGACTTCGATCCGCGTCGGGAACTGCTCCTTTTCGACCACGGGCGACGGATCGAAGCCGCTGCCGACCGGCGTCACCTTGCGTCGTGTCACGTAGCCCATCTTATGCACGCCACGCTCTTTGAAGTATTCGGCAATCGTTTCGGCCTGCTTCTTCGACAGCGTCTTGGCCCCGGCACCGGTCAAATCCGGCGACTTCGGATCGATGAAGGACGCCACGACGACTTCGGATTTCTTCTGATGTTGACCGTTCAGCCACGCGGCGCATTCGTCGAGCCGGGCCCGGCCTTCCGCGGTCAGGACCGACGTGTTCGTCTCAAAAAGCATCTCCGGCGTATAGATCACCCGGTCCTTCTCGCAATCGGGCCGTACGAGGATGGCCGCATGATCTTCCACGTAATTGCGTACGATCGGCAAGGCCTTGACGGCTTCGGCATCCTGCTTAATCGCCGTCACCGCCTCCTGGCCGTTGCGGACGAACGTCTTCATCCCGTCCAACTCGCCGTGAATCGCATCGACGCTGTCGTTGACCTTTTTCAACGTCGTCTGCGTGTCGCCGCGCAGGGCCGTGGTCGTTTCATCGAGGTTTTTGACCAGCTTCTTCGCATCAGCCGATGCGGACTTCAAATCGTTGTAAATGTCGTCGTCCTTGAGCAACTTGGGCAGCGTGCCCTTGCCGTCTTGAACGTCCTTGAGCACGGCATCCACGCGTGTGGCGACCGAGTCGAGCTTGGCGGTTACCTGTGCCAGATCGGCCGTCGGCGTGGTCGCAATGTACGGCTCGGTGAGCGGGCCCGATTTCGGCGTACCCGGCTTGATGTCGACCACGCTGACGCCGAGGATCCCCTTGGTCTGGACTGCTGCCGTGGCATCGGCATAGATGCGTTCGCGGAACTTGCCGTCGAGTACAACGCGGATGTGCACCTCGTCGTCCGCATAGTCGACCGCCGTCACGCGACCCGCCTCAATGCCGCGGACGCGTACCGGCGTACCCGGCTCGACATCCTGGGCGTCGGTCGCGACCACGGTCACCTCATAGCCGTCCCGCCACAGGCCTGACTTGCCTGAGACGCGGAACAGGCCCCAGACGCCCACGGCCAAGCAGGCCACCACGACGAAGCCAAGAACTGCCGATTGCTTGCGAGACAGCGAGCGAGTCACGGAGAGTCTCCGGCGGGAAGCGTGTTTGCCATGCGATTATAGCGCATCGGGAAACCGCTTCGTAAGGTACTTCGCTGGCGAACCAATTGGATCAGACAAATTCGTTTGGTTCAGACGTTTCCACCCACTTTCGGTTGCTCAAACAACGAGATGAGAACACCTACAGCTGAACGAAACCACTACCACTTTTCCGTAGGTTACTGGCGCCACTTTTTTTGAGCGTAGTTCGAGACGCAAGATATTTAGAAAAGTGATGTTCCGTCAATTGTGAATTACAAAGAGCGCCAACCCCATGCACCGCTGGCGCTCTTCGTGGCGCTCTTTGATTGGCGCTCTTTGGATTTGCAACGAATGCTCTCGACGCGATATCAGAAAAAGAAACCACCCGCCTGGGGAGGCGGGTGGCCGGGGAACGGAGTTTGGAAGGATCTCGGACAGGGGTTAGGAGGTGTGCGGACATCGCCGGGCAGTCGGGGGAGACTGTTGGG
>DATANR010000219.1:0-14911 GCA_036266155.1 Gemmataceae bacterium
CATACACCAAGCCGATGATCATCCGCCGCACCAATCGCTGGCTGCGGCGCAACGAGCTGGCGCGGTACTATCACCATCGCGCGCGTAACGCCATACCACCATTGAAGAACGAACAGCGACGGTAGCTAGACAGTAGAATTAATGAGTTCATCTTCTTCCCACTCTTGAGACACGCGTGCGAGCACCTCCTCGCTTGTCGTGTCGTAGATAGTTGGATCCTGCGGGGGGAAAGTCCAACGGAGGCTGCCGGCATCTGCGGGCCGCGACCAAGACTTCAAGGTCCGCGAAACAACCCTAAACAGAGTGCCAAGCGCGAAACGGAGGGCCACCGAATTCGCGGAAAAGGGTTCGTAGTCGATCGGTACCCAACGGTACATGAAGTCCGTTTCCATCTCGCTCGCAATAGAGAACGCTCTCGGCGTCTTGAGCAACGCAAGTTCAGTTTCGGGCACCAGCGAGCTGTGGCAAGCCCAATCCCAGATCGCTTCCCGGCACCGGGTAAATGCCTCTTCGGATCGGTGTCGGCGATTGGTGGCCCGGTAGAGCTTCAATACCCTCTCGCGCAGGTTTTCAAGCACCTCTGGAGTCTCAACCTCGACGGCGCGCAAGAACCGATGTTGTTCACGCGACCGATCCTTGCCAAAGGTGTAGTCACCGAAGCTCGCGTCGAGATCGTGCCGGCTGCGCATCGGTGTCCCTCAGATGTTTCGATTCGATTGCAGTCGACCAGCCATGTTGGAAAACGCCGAACTATTGTAGGGGCGTCCCGAGTGACGCCAGCGTGATTGTTTGCGGGCGACCTTCGAGATCAAGGCTGATTGCATCCGTGTCGAGCCTTCGGCGTGCCGCCCAGACCATGACAAGCAGTGCGCCCTGACCCTCTCGATTGAAACCCGCCGTCCCCGCTTAGTTGGCCACGTGCTGGACGAACTGATGGACTTCTTAACCCCCGCGCAGATCGCTGCGAAGTACCCGGTCAGCCGCTCCACGGTTTACGCGGCGTGCCAGGCGGGTCTTCTTGCCTACTACCGTCTGCCCTGCCGAAAGGGAACTAGGGGAAAACTCTTGGTTAAGGAGAGTGACTTCTTGCTCTGGGTTGAGCGGCACCGGCAAGAAGCGCAGGTCCAGACGGCCCCGGTCACAATCCACACAAGGCTCGCCCATATCAAGCTGTCGCCCGCTTCGCCTGGGAAAGCAGAAAGGCCGGGTTCTGGGTGAGGTGTTGGTAGGTACGGGCGAGGGTGCTTGGGTCCCGATGGCCCATAAGGATGGCGACTGTCAAAGCATCCACCCCACGGGCCAACGCGTGGTTTGCCCACGAATGGCGAAGGACGTACAGGCAATACTTCACTCCCAATTTTTTTTGGATCCGAATGAAACCGCAGTTTACCGAATCAGTCTGCCACGGGCGGCCCTCCGTGTTGCGAAAGATTGGCCCTTCCGGATTCAGAACCATGAGCCGCTTTGTGATTTCCAGAGCCGTGTCCGTCAAGTACACGACACGCGGCCAAATCTCCCCCTTCGATTCATTCGGCGGAAACACCCACCGGCAGTTGCCAACATCCACGTGCCGCGCCTCGACCGCTAACGACTCCTGCGGTCGGCACCCGGTTTCCCAAGTGACCA
The DNA here is from genome assembly GCA_036266155.1 of Gemmataceae bacterium. Taxonomy (GTDB): domain Bacteria; phylum Planctomycetota; class Planctomycetia; order Gemmatales; family Gemmataceae; genus SIAJ01. Next base: position 1,627 of record DATANR010000219.1, read on the forward strand.
TCAACAGGTCTCGGAACTGCTGCTGCTTCACCACCGATAGCATCTTGGCGAACTCTTCCGGTGACACGACCTTGGTACGCTTTCCAGGGCGAGCCTTCTCAAAGTCGGCGATCGGGTTCTTATCGACGTACCCTTTCGTGAGTGCCCACCTGAACGCCCGTTGGACTGCTCGCGCCATTCCGTGCTTTGTCCCCGACTTCCAATCTGGATTTGCGGCGAGCCACTGGTCGATGTGGAAATGCTTTAAGCCGAACGCGGGCAACTCGGCCCCGACGTGCCTGGCGAACAACTCCAATCGCCACCGATACCACTCGTAGGTTTCTGGAGCTCGGTGCTCCTGGCACCAGCCGAGGAAGGTATCGAGGACGTTGACGACGGAGATGGATCTCGATGAGAGGGTTGGACTTTGCTGCGGCGGTGTCGCCATTACCTCGTGGTAGCGACGGAACGCTTCTTCTTTGTCTGGGCCGAGGTTGTATTGCTTGCCGCCGATCTGGACCTTCCAGACCGAACGGGACTTGAGGAAGTATGGCTTCGGGAAGTGTGGCACGAGGGATCCTCCGTTAGCAGCGACGCCACGGAAGGCTTCTTGCACCCCGCTGGTGACCTAAACACCAGCGGGGTTTCTCGTACCAAGTTCTCGTACAGGGCAGAAAGTTCGGGGTTAGTCGTCCGAAAACCCCTTGTTTTCCAGTATCCGCGACAGGATTTGAACCTGTAACCTTCGGCTCCGGAGGCCGACGCTCTATCCAGTTGAGCTACGCGGACGTGAGTGCTTGTGATTATAACCCACACGCACTGTGAGTCTACAGGGCGGACTACTTCTTTGTCTTCTTGCCGTTGATCTCATCCCACGGCCGTACGCCGGCGCGCTTAGACCAGGCTTCCCAAGCGGCGGCCAGTTCGCTGACCTTCGCCGGTTCCTTAGCCGCCCAATCGTGAGCTTCCGGTCGGTCGGCGTCGATGTCATACAGTTCCCACTCCTTGTCGTGCTTCGACACGAGCTTCCATTTGCCTTGGCGAACCGCTTTGTTGCCTTCGTGCTCCCAGAAAATCGGGTTCCTGCGCTCGATTGCTTTGCCATTAAAGGTTGGTCGCAAGCTCACGCCTTCCAGCGGCGGCGCTCCGTTCTTGTGCGTCGCGCCCGCGAGGTCGACGCATGTCGCCATCAAGTCGATCAGGTGGCCAGGGTCGCGGATGAGCTGACCGTGTCGATCGCTCGCGATGCCCTTGGGCCAGTGAGCGATGAGCGGCGTGCTGATGCCGCCTTCGTGGACCCAGTGCTTATACTCGCGGAACGGCGTGTTGCTGACGTTTGCCCAGCCTTGCCCGTAGGCGACGTAGGTGTCCGGCCCGCCTGGCATCGCCTTGGGGCCCATGCGTATCGGATAGCCGTCGCGCGTCTGCGGCGGAACGCTGGCCGGCGGCAACAGGGCTTCCGGCTTGAGCGGCGGAAACGTTGGCTTCTCCGGCCGGTCGATATTCGGATGATCCGTGTTGCCCGTGCGGCCCATCGGCTCGGCACAGCCGCCGTTGTCCTGGAGGAAAAGGATCAGCGTGTTGTCGAACTGCCCGTTCCGCTTCAGCTCGGCGACGATGCGGCCGACACCCTGATCCATGCGGTCGATCATGGCGGCATAGACCTCCATGCACGCGGCCTCCCAGCGCTTGTCGGGCACCTTGTCCCAGTTACCGGCGGTTGGCGCCAATCCTTGTTTCGAATCGATCAGGCCGAGTTTTCCCGCGTTTTCGAGCCGAGCCTTGCGAATCGGTTCGTAGCCCGCGTCGTACTTGCCGCGATATTTGGCCACATCCTCGGGCAACGCATGCATCGGCCAGTGGGCGGCCGTGTAAGCGACATACATCAAGAATGGTTTATCCTTGTAATCCTTCGCATGGTCGGCGAGGAAGCGCGTCGCGTGATCCGAGATCGCGTCGGTGTAGTAGTAAGTCGCGGGCTTGTACTCCGGGTCAGCGAAGGGCGAGATGGCCTTATTATCGCGCGTCAATGTGGCCGGGTCATAGAAGCTGCCGGCACCGTGAATGGTGCCGTAATAACGGTCGAAGCCGCGCTGCAACGGCCAGTTGTGATTGTCCGCGGTCGGCCCCGCGAAGCGCGTCACGTGCCATTTGCCCAACGCATAGGAACGATACCCCGCGGGCTTCAGGGCCTCGGCGATCGTCGGCGTCTTGAGATTGAGGTCGCCGCGATAGCCATCGGACCCCTTGTCATCCATCATGTGCCCGACGCCGGCCTGATGCGCATACATGCCCGTGAGCAGGCTTGCCCGCGTCGGGCAACAGCGTGCGGTGTTGTAGAACTGCGTAAAGCGAAGGCCCTTGGCCGCCAAGGCGTTGAGGTTCGGCGTGTGAATCTCGCCGCCATAGCAGCCGAGGTCGGTGAAGCCCATGTCGTCCGACAGGATGATGACGATGTTCGGCTTGTCGGCGGCGAGGGCCGGAGCAACGCAGGCGAGGAGTAAGATTGCAACGCGGGAGAGGGACATGGTGACGGCTCCAGGGCGGAACCAACGTACCACACTTGGCTCAACAACGAAAGTGGCTCGTCCCTACAACCGGCCTTGATGACACGTTCGTCACTTCCGGACAGTCCAAACGTCCCATCTAAACCGATCCGTCTCGCCGCACCGATGAAAGCAGGCCGATAATGACTCCGACATCGTCAAGGAGGACGAGCCCATGCGGCCGCGAACGATTCTGCGCAAGGTGCTGGTTGTAGCGGTTGTGCTAACGGCCAGCTCCTTCGCGGTTGCACAGGACGTCGCGGGCCCGACGATCTTTGGGCGCGCTGAGTTCCTGCGCTGGACGATCCAGGACGCGCCTGTCCCCTTCGCCTTGCTATCCACGACCAACGCGGCGGGAACGAACTCCGAAGTGCTGATCGGCGGTCAGCCGGTCGGCATGGGCACGCTGCCGGGCGCGCGATTCAATGGTGGCATCTGGTTTGATCCAACCGTTGGTGTCGAAGCCGGCGGATTCTTCCTCGATCGCGCCTCGCGCTTTGACCTCTTCACCGATGACACGGGCAACCTGCGTTTCGCGCAGCCTTACATCAATGCGTTGAACGGTTTGCCGGCTCTGCGCTACTTATCCGGCCTCGGCCAAGTTACTCCGAGCCGCGTTGTCTTCATTCCCGACAGCGAGCGAACAATCACGATCCCCGGCATCAACCTGCCCGGTTCGACTGCCGTCGTCGGCTTTGCCAATCGCAGCACGCTGTGGGGCACTGACGTCAACGGCATGTATGGCGTCGGCGCGGGCGGCTTCCGCGCCGAGCTCCTGGCCGGAGCGCGTTATTTGCAACTCGACGAGCAAATGGTGCTCGAGGCCGCGTCGCTCAAAGCGCCGGCCGTCGCGGGCGATCTGTTCACGACGACCGATTCGTTCACGACGCGCAACGAATTCTACGGCGGCCAGGCCGGCGTTCGCTTCGTCTTTGGCGGCGTCGGCGGATTCCTAGAAGTGACCGGCAAGTTCGCGGCCGGCACAATGCTCGAACAGGCCGACACCGCCGGCTCACTGAAGACAACCACGTTCGATCCGACCAAGCCGCCGGCACTCTACGCGGGCGGCATGTACGCCCAGCACAGCAACGTCGGCACGACGAATGCGACGCGCTTCGCCACCGTTTCCGAAGCCCAGGTCAACGGCGGCTTTCAGTTCGGCCCGGTCCGCGCCTTCGCGGGCTATTCGATCCTTTATGTGAGCAGCGTCGCCCGGCCCGGCAACCAGATCGACCCCGCGATCAACCCGAACCAGAGCGAAGCGATCACGAAGAGCGGCACGCCGCCGGGCATTGGCAATGGCCCCGCGTCGCCGGCACGCTCGATCAACTCGTCGTCGTTCTGGGCCCAGGGGGTCAACTTCGGGCTGGAACTGCGGTATTGACACGGCCTTGGGATGAGTGATGGCCGCAGCGATGCGCCGACAAACGTAGGGCACGAGCGAACAATAGCGAGCCCGCGCGGACGATTCATTTCACTCGAAATTGAGAGATGGTCAAATACACACCGGGGTTGGCCATCTTTGACTTGCGTTTTCGCGCACATGCCAATACCAGGAGGGGAGTTGGGTTGAAAAAGCGCTAATCTCACTTCTAGCGCCAACAGCCCACAAAACTGCTCGATCGGCACCTCTCACTCTCACTATGGAGCAAGCGTCATGATTCCAACAACTCCCATCCCCGCGATCGCGATTCGTCCGGAGGTCGTGGCTTGGTTGTGGCCGGCGTTTATTCCCCTCGGCAAGCTCACGATTCTCGATGGCGACCCCAATCTCGGCAAATCGCTCATCACCGTCGACATCGCCGCTCGGCTTTCGCGCGGCCAAATGCTCCCCGATGGCGCTCCCGGCCGTGCAGCGGCTCGCGCTCTGATCATTCAAGCGGAGGACGGCACCGCCAACACACTCGTGCCGCGTCTGTTGGCCGCCGGCGCGGACCTTAACCACGTTTTCTTTTTGCCCGACGATGCGACGCGCTTGTTCCGGCTGCCGCGCAACTTGAGAACGCTGGAACGCGCCATTCGGTCCACGGGCGCCGAGTTGATTGTCATCGATCCGTTGGTCGCTTTTCTGCAAGCAGGCTACTACACGGGCAGCGACCAGATGATGCGCCGCGTCCTGGCCCGGTTGACCGCGGTCGCGGAGCGATTGGGCGTGGCAATCGTGCTGGTGCGCCATCTGAATAAGACGGCCGGACAGCGAGCGCTCTATCGCGGCGGCGGGTCGATCGGCATTGTCGGCCTCGCGCGCTCGGCGCTCTTGGCGGCGAACCATCCGGCAGACGATGGCCGAAAAGTCCTGGCGACGCTCAAGACGAACCTGGGCCCCGCGCCGCGTGCGCTCACCTATCGCATCGTCGGCACGGAATCGGGCACGGCCCGCATCGAATGGCTCGAACCAATCGCCCTCACGGCCGACGAAGCCCTGTCGCCGGACGATGAACCGAAATCGGAGCTGGCGATCGTCGTCGCATCCGAATGGTTGGTCGCGACATTGAAGGACGGCCCGCGGCCGGCCACCGAAGTCATCGCTGCCGCCCTCGCCGCGGACATCAGCGAGAAGACCCTACAGCGGGCCAAAGAACAAGTGCGCGTCGAAAGCAAGCTCGTCGCCGACAAGCAAACCGGCGTCAAGCGCTGGTTGTGGAAACTTTGGAAGCCGCCGTTCGACATGCCGGAAATGCCGTGGGAAACCGAAGGTTGGGACCCGACGCCGAAGGCTGAGACGGCGCCGCCCAAGAAGCGAACGCGACGTGAGGCGAAGCAAGATGGGACGCCGGCGTCGCCGAGTGCGTAGGCGGTGGCCATGCGTTGGACAATAACAGCGACACCGTTCGCCCCTCTGCTCGTACGGCCTTGAAGTACAATTGCGGTGAAAGTGGTGTCCCATGCCGCTCCGCGACCATTTTCGTTCGCCGGTGAATGACAAGGACACCTGGGGCTCCGTGTATGGAATGTGGCCGGCGACGATCGTGCGTGAATTGTTCGATCTCCTTCCTCCCGGCTTTCAAGCCGAGCCGAACATCAATCTCGGCTCCCCGTTTGAAATCGACATCGGAACCTTTGACGACGAGGCCCGGGACGCGATGAATCCCATCAGCGACGGGGGAACCGCGACGATGGTGGCAATTGCACCGACGCACACGGTTGAAGCGGACCTGTCCGAGCAGGACATATACGAAGTGCGCATTTACGATGTCGACCGCGGCCGCCGACTTGTTGCTGCCATTGAGATCGTCAGTCCGTCGAACAAGGATCGGCCGGAGACGCGTGAAGTCTTCGTGGCGAAAGTCGCCGCGCTGCTTCAGAAAGGCGTATGCGTAGCGATCGTTGATTTGGTCACGATTCGGCAATTCAACCTTTATGCCGACCTGCTCACCCTACTTGGTCGTAGCGATCCCCACCTGGCTCCGACGCCTCCCAATATCTACGCAGTCGCTCTGCGTTCCCGCAATCTCCGGAAGATGCCATCATTGCTCGACGCTTGGTTCTATCCGATGACTGTGGGCCAACCCCTACCGACCTTGCCAATCTGGTTGAGCCCTGACCGCCGCGTGTTGCTGAACCTCGAAACGAGTTATGAGGAATCCTGCCGGCTGCTGCGCATCCTCTGACTCGCGGCTTCGCGTGACATCGGGGTGAGCATCGACCAACCGTTCTACGTCACGACGCAAGCCCCGACCAGCGAAGACATCCTCAACATCGACGGCTTCAGCGACGCTGTGTTCGGAGTCGTCGCGGCCTTTTTGACGAATGATGCGAATCGGTTTGTGAGGGACGTGGTGGACGTGGACAGGTGTGATGGAGCACTAATTGCTTGGTAAATGCGGACAGGTTTGGTCGGCTCCCCATTTTCGGTTGAGTTCGATTGGCCAGGTGCGGGAAGCCGTGTTTTACTGGCTTCCCGATCAGCCACGTCAAGCTCCTTCCCTATTCGGCGATTCTTTTATGTCTGTTGATTTCGTAAACCATGTTTTGGGGACAATACGGCAGAGATCGAATCGGAGTTCGAGTGGATATGCACCGAACCCGTCGTAAAAGGCCATGCACACTTCGACAGTGTGTCCCTGTTTGATGAACATTCGCGGTTCATTTCGCGATTCAGAACCGTAGATGGGCGAAAACACGTCCCGCCGAGATGTCGATATGTCTCGCCATTTTTCCTTGTTGAAGAGTACGTCGAAAGCAGCTTGTTCCATTCGGTTCACCACCGGACGGGTGTCAGTTTCAACGGCATAATTTGGTCGTCGATCCGCATGCGTCGCCAAGTCTCGCAATTTAAGCCAATGCTCAACTTCTTCTTGATCAAAACCACGATCGAGGGGCTGAAGAAATTCAGCGAGCAACTTTTCGCAAACCAAGCGCGCTGGCCGCGCAAAAGCGCGTTCAAACAAACGAAGATACTCATGGAGCCGTCCAGTTGGGTGGGCTTGACAAAGTGCTTCCGCCAATAGCGAGGCACCGTCGAAGCGGTCGGGAAGTGAGGAGGTGACCGTTTCGAGGTCAAGAATATGTGCCATTCGGTCAGGAACCCAACAATCACCGACTCGAATCGCCGATGCCGCGCCGATCCATTTTTTAGCTTCGTCATCGATTGGATCGATACCGATATACGGCACTATCGAGGATATCGTCCTTCCACACCGATGAGTAATCGCCAGCAAGTTTGCCATTCCTTCCAACGCGTCTTCCAGCTTGCGTCGCAATTCGTCGGGTACAAGAATCTCTTCTTCTGCCATCTGGAGTTGCGAATCCAGGTCGACGAATGCCGCGAGGAGAACCAATGTTCCGGGGTCATTTGATAGGGGAGGGTGCTCAATCGCCTGAATTCTGACATCGCCCAGTTGGTACATGCAGTTTGAATAACTGAATTTGCGGTCTACGTTTACGCCGACCAGTCGAATGAGGCGAAAATGCATGAAACTACTCCACAGTTGTGCATTTGCAATTGCGAGGGTTAGGATCAACCACAAGTCAGTTGGACGACGGCGGCCGGTGAGAGGTTCGTGCCGGGGATCGGAAAAAGGGGACGAATGGTCGAAGGGGATTGATAGTTAGCGACACGATTTTCTGACTACCTCGTTGCCTCTTTGACCACATCTTGGAGCGCCTCATCGTCGAGCACGATGAACATCTTGTAGTACTCCACCTCGCCGGTCGTCTTGTCGACCCGTTGAACCAGCTCGTCGCTGAACCCGGCGTCCTTGTAGAACTTGATCGCCCGCTTGTTGTCCTTGTGGACGAAGAGACCGAGGACCGGGTGCGTCCACGCGTCCGCCTCGGCCTCGGCGACGAGGTCGTCAAGGATCTGGGCCGCATACCGACCCTCCCTTGGTCCCGGTGGTTGGCCGCGGAATTCCTTTTGAATACCAACCCAGATGATGATCGACAGAGGGAGCTTGGGGTCTTTGTTCTTCCCCGGCCAGCGCCATTCGGTCTTGGCGAGCGCGCCGAAGCCGACGAGTTGATCGCCGAGCTTGTAAAGCCACACCCGGCTTTCCCGTCGTTCGTCGGCGATGGAATTCAGGGCGCTCTCGACACCCTCTTCAGCGGGACCCATCAGCCAATCGGCAACCTCTTGTTCGAATGGCTCGTCCCCGCAGTCGAAATTTTGGACATCGGCCCAGTCGGCGGCGGTGAACGGATGTTTGGCGAGTTGACTGGCCATAGGTGACCATCAATTGAGAAACCCCTCTCCATGCGGAAGAGGGGTGGTCGTACACCATCCTGGCTCGGTGGTTACTTCTTGGCAACAACGGCAGGCTTGACGCTCGGAACCCGCTTGGGTTTCCGTTTGTATCTCCCAGCCGGCACATTCTTGTCCTGCGCGACGCGGAGCATGACCGCGATGTCGCGCTCAGTGATCTCGGTGTCCTGCAAGGCTTGCGGCAACATCGGCTTGGCCGTCTTAGTCTTCACGGTCTATCCTCCTACCCTGTTCTCATTTTACCAGACAGCTCGCCCTTACCGAAGATAATTGTGCGCCCGGCTGCAAGTTGCGGGTTCAGGAATTGCAGCTACGACGCTTGGCGGATCGGCGGTCGATCCGGAGGAGTTGCGCTTCCGCGAGGCCCGGCGGAAGGCGTGCATCTTGGGCAAACTCACGCAAGGCACGATGGGCTTCGAGGCACAGGCCGTGTCAGCCAAAATGCTCGCGCAATTGGATGAGGAGACGGTCGCCAAGTTGCTCGCCGACAAGGGCCGCAAGCTGTGGAGCGACTGAAGATGGCAAGCTCTTTGCCTCCCTTTCATCCATCTCTCAACCCACCCACAATCCGCTCTACCTGCTTCCGGTGAATCTTGAGGTGGCCGACGGCAAGGGCGTGCCGGCCGGCGGCAGTGAGGGGACCGAACCAAGGATGTGGATAACGAACGGTGGTTTTCAAATTGGGAGATGCGGCAACAACCGCAAGCACGGCGTCGCAGGATTGCTCGTAGGCATCCACGATGTCGGCATTGACCTCCGTGGTCGGCTTGACCGCGGCCGTACTGGTCGTGCCCTCAGGAACTTTTCCTTGCGCTAATGTGCCGATCAGGCGCGCAATTTCGTGATGGACAATCCGCAAATGATCGAGCGTCATCCAGACGGACCAATGGCGGCTGCTGTCCTCCAGGCCCCGCACACGTTGGATGAGCATGCGGCGCGATGCTTTGTCGCCGTCGCAACGACGAAGGAGCGCGCGGATCCGGTCACGTTCCGACTGGAAACGCGTATTGAGTGTTTCCCGGCTACTCGTCATTCGTCGGTAGGCGAAAATCATCCGGGCGATGTACAACTCGAACGTCGGGAGCCCCGCGCCCGGAGGTGCGAGCTTGGGTTCGGATTCAGTTGTCATGATCGCCCAGGTCGCAATGGGGAGGCAGCTTGCTTGCAGCGACGGGCGGGTTGAGTGAAACTACAGAATTTCCGCAACGCCGATCGACAGCCCTGGCAGTGCCGCGATGTCCGCAGTATCGCCAACTCGCAACGTGCGGACATCGGCATAGGTCCCGTCGGGCCGCGGTTGGCGATGGACTTCCAGGCATTTGTGTTCGAGGTTAACGATCCAGTACTCGGTGATGCTGTTCTCGGCGTAGAGCGGGGCCTTAACCTGGCGGTCGTAGTCGAGTGAACTGTCCGCTACCTCGATTAACAAGAGAACATCGGCGGCACGAGGCTTCGCGGAGGCATAGTCGTCGGCGCGCGGCACAAGCACTGCAATGTCGGGCTCGGGCTCGCTGTCGGCAAGTACGACTGGGTTCTGAACACTGATGACGCCGCGATCCCAAACTGAGCGAACCAACAACCGATTCATGCGATTCACACAACCGAGGTGAGCGTCGCCGATTGCCATTTTCGCGACGATCTCCCCGCGAATCAGTTCGACACGATCGTTCTCGTTGAGAATGCCGTTGTCGATCATTTTCTCGTATTGCGGAACGGTGAAGCAGTGGCGTGGCGGCATCGCGCTCATGAATCAATTCCGCCGAGATCGCGGCCAACAAAACCGGGGACAGCGTGATACGATTATACCGTTTCGGGCGGAATTCTCCGTGCGTCGCTACGGGAATTTGGATGAACCGCGAGCGCGGCAAGGCCGCGCTCGCGTCTACCTTACTTCGCGTTGACCGACGGCGCCGACGTACTCGGCCCCATGTCGCTCGGCCCCTGCTTGGGCATCGGGGCGAATTCCTTCGGCGTTTCCGCCTTCTTGCCGTCGCAGCCGATCACGGCACAGAGGATCGGCAACACATAAAGCAACTTGCGCATGAGTGGTCTCCAATTGAATTACAGGGTGTAAAAACGAAGAACCGGCCCGGGATCGGGCCGGTTCACGATCGATCGGACTTTAGAACGCGCTCGGGTCGTAAATCTCGCCGTCGGACGCGCCGACCGCCGAGCGAACCACGCGAACGTCGGCGGACCTCTTCACCGGGCGCACCGAGCCGTCGCCCATCGCGAACATGATGATGCCCGAGTGCTTGCTGCTGAACGTGTACCACGTCGGGGATGCGAAGCCATAAGCCTCCGGCATGATGCCGCAGCCCATCCACGAGAGCGAGTAGCCGTTCGAGCCCTTGTCGTCGTCGCCGGTCGATTCACCGAACATGAGGGTCTGCGACGTTCCGTCGGCGATCGACGAGAGCGTGGTGTACGACTGCGAGTAGAAGATCCCAGCCCACGTATCCCAGCCGTTGCCAACCTTCGAGATGCCGCCCGAGACGCCGACGTAGTTGGTTCGTCCGAGCGTGTTGCCGCCCGAGGTGAACACGGTGCCGGTCACGGTGCCGGACGAGGTCCCGACGCCATACGGCCAGACGCGCGCGAAGACGAGATTGCGATTGTAAGCGGTGTCCGAGGGACAGAGGTACGTGTTGATTTTCGTCTGGGCCATGTTCCAGTTCGCGAGTGTGCTCCACCAGAGCGGCGCCGTCGCGCCGGGAGCGGGAACAGTCAGTTGCCGGTAGACGTTGTCCTGCTCCACGTACGGGAGCAAGAGCGTCAGGACGCCGAGGTACGAGTACGCGTTGCTCGGCGTGCCGAGCGGCGGCGTGGTCGGGATCGGATCGCCCATGATCCCTTGGGGCAAATAGCCCATGGCCGACTCGTAGTTATGTGCAGCGAGGGCAATTTGCTTCAGATTATTCGTGCATTTCATCCGATTGGCGGCTTCGCGAATCTTCTGCACCGCGGGCAGCAGCAAGCCAATCAGGATGGCGATGATCGCGATGACAACCAACAGTTCAATCAACGTGAAGGCGTACCTTCCGCGCAGGCGGACCATTCTTGGGTCTCCTCAATACGGTGTGAGAACAGTGCGTGCCGTGGGAAGAGCGAGCGGCACAAGGGTGGGAACTAACTCGACTTCAGATCACAAGTAACTCACGAGCAACTCGACGAAAATTGGGACGGGGTCACGTATGCAATCGTCGTGCCAGCCAAGGAACCGAGTAGGCTGCGAGAATCGAAAACGCCGTTTTTCGACGTGTTTTCAGCCAAAAACAAATGAATAAGCTGTGAAGGGCCATCTTGAAAAATGCACGCCCAACGTGCGATTTCGCGTGCGGATTGCCAAGAGATGTTGCATTTGCATACAAGATCAAAAGAACAAACAAATCAACAAAATTTCATATGAGAAATTGTCATCGTGACGTCACGCATTAGCGCTCGATTGTTTGAGAACGGATTCAATGCGCCGATCGGGAACCAGCCACATGACGGCCACCAGCACGTAGATGCCGCAGGCGACCCAGCGGTTCGCAAACGCGAGTGGGATGGCGATGGCGTAGAGCAACACTGACAGCCGGCCCTTAAAGTCGGCGCCGACGGCCGTGGCGAGCGGTGATTCCTGGCCGTGCTCGGCGATCAACAGACGACTGAGAATGAAATAAGCACATCCGGCCAGCAGCAGCACGATGCCGTACGCCGCGACTGGCACGGCCGCGAATTCGGTCGAGCCCATCCAGCGCGTCGCAAATGGCACGAGCGACAGCCAGAACAAGAGGTGCATGTTCGCCCACAACACGGAGCCCGTCACCCGGCGAACGGCCTGCAGCATGTGATGGTGATTGTTCCAATAGATGCCGACGTAAACGAAGCTCAACAGATAGCCCAGGAGGTCCGGTGCGAGATCGCAGAGGGCCTCAAGCGTCGGCAATCGCGGCGCCTTCAATTCGAGCACCATGATCGTGATGATGATCGCAATGACACCGTCGCTGAAAGCTTCGAGTCGCCCCTTGCTCATGCCGATGCTCCACGTTGCGGTCACCTCCACCGAAGTGACGTTGCCCCGCAGTTTCAGATTATGGAGGGGATTTCGCTTGGTTCGCGATTGTAAAGAATGCGTGTCGAACGCCGGGTGTCTTGTCGCCGCGTCCGTGGGCCATACTCCTATCACACACGATGGCCGCGGGCCGTCGCACGTCGTTTGTCAACCTGAGGGAATCAATGAACGCTCTGAAACTGTGTGCTGCTGTCGCCGTCGTCTGCCTGATCGGCTCCGGCGTCCGGGCCGAGGACAAGAAAGCGGACAACGCCAAACTGATCGTCGGCAAGTGGGAAATGAAGTCGTCCGAGGGCGGCCTGCCCAAAGGAACAATGATCGAGTTTACCAAGGATGGCAAGGTCAAAGTGACGGTGAAGATGGATGACAAGGAAAACATGATGGAGGGCACGTACAAGGTTGAGGGCGACAAGCTCATGGTTGCGATCAAGGTCGGCGAGGAGGAACACAAGCAAACGATCGAGTTGTTGAAGCTAACCGACACCGAGATGCACACGAAGAACGAGCAAGGCAAGATGTCGGAGCTGACGAAGAAGAAGTAGTGGAACAACAAACGATTCCTAACACCCATACCAGGTACCTGCGATGAACACGATGAAACTGTTGGCGGTCGGAGCAGTCGTGATCTTGCTCGGCAGCAGCGTGCGCGCCGAGGACAAGATTGGCTACGCGAAGATGCTGGTCGGCAAATGGGAGGTCTCCAAGGCCGACCCGGACACCGTGCCCGTCGGCTCCACGATCGAGTTCACCAAGGATGGCAAGCTGAAGATCAATGGCAAAAAGGACGACGTGGAAATGGCGATTGACGGGACATACACCGTCAAGGACGACACGTTCACTTACAAGCTGAAGATCGGCGACATGGAATTGTCGGACACGATCACGATTGCGAAGATTTCCAAGACGGATGCCGTCACCAAGAACAAGGAAGGTAAAGTCGTTGAGTTGAAGAAGAAGTCGTAGGCCAGGCGCCGGCGAGCGGAGCGGCGTTAGCCGTCC
>DATANR010000220.1:0-5114 GCA_036266155.1 Gemmataceae bacterium
TTGGAGCGGCATGCGGTTCCGCTCGACCATCGGGCCGTTCGCGCCATCGCCCACAGTTCATTTTTGCTGGACCTCTATAGTTGGCTCGCCCAGCGGCTGCACCGTGTCCCGGTCGGAAAGCCCCAGTTCATTCCGTGGGCGTCTCTCTACGACCAGTTCGGCCAGGGATTCGAGCGGGTGAGGGACTTCCGGCGGATGTTCCTCCAACAGCTCGTGACGGTGAAGAGTGTCTATCCGGCGGCTCGATTGGATTCGGACGGCGGCGGCCTAACCTTGTTCAACAGCCAGCCGCCCATCCCGATGAAAGGCGTCATGGTGGACGTGAACGAATTGGCCAGACCAATGCTCACGGTAAGTTAGTCGCGCCCCGCCACGGCATCAGGTCACGGTAAGTTAGTCGCGCGTTGCCTTCCAAACCTTCCGCACAGTCCACGGTAAGTTAGTCGCGCCTGGCCAAATTCCCAAATCACGGTAAGTTAGTCGCGCACCATGTGGACAAGCCGGGGAGATTGCGAAGTTATCCACAGTAAGTTGGTCGCGGCCCCGCGGTAAGTTGGTCGCGGCCACCCACGGATTTCCGCGGGGCGTTTACGGTAAGTTGGTCGCCCAAACCTATATATACCTATAATCTTCTTCCGATAGTTGCCCGGCCTTATCTGTGGATAACTTACCTCCGGCCCTCCAGATTCTCCCTTCCTGCGAATTGGCTTAGCAAGGCAGAGGAGGGCGAGAGGCCATCGCTTCCTTCAGCCCTTTGTTCGCGTTTTGAGGCCACTTACAGAGCGAAGAGATGATTCCGGATAGATGGATACCGATCCATCGGTGTTGTTGCACCGTGTACCTGTCAGGAATCGTTGCTGCTGAAAAAGCGCTAACTAAGAAGTTAGGCCGCGGATCAGTTCAATTTGAACGCCGAGATCGAGTTTGACCCAATTTTGGTCGGCGGTCATCACAACCGCGCCCATGCTCCGGGCGAGTGCCAGGCAAGACCGGTCGGCGAGAGAAAGACCGAATTGTCGGGTGAGGGCAGCCATCTCCGCTGCAATCGCAGCGTGTGTGTGATCGAATGCAACTACGGAGCCAATGAACTCCCGGACGTACTTCTCGGCATTCGAGAGTGTCATCCCCTTGTGGACCAGTTTCTGAAGAACCTCGGTCAGACTGACCGCTGAAAGAAATGCCTGTCGCAGCACTGGCTGCACGCGATCCGCCCCGGGCTCCCGATTGGCCACCGCCAGAAAGGCTGAACTGTCGAGGACGACCTTACTCACCGGCTTCCTTCGCCGCTTCGACCCGTCGCTCGGCGATCAACTCGTCGGCAAGGCTGACGCCGGGACCGACCAATCGCGTCACTTCATCCTGAAACCGCTTCAAGGCCTGCTCAAAGGTCGAGATCAAAAGACCCTGTTCTGTGATGCTCACCATGACTTCCTGTCCAGCAGTGAGTCCCAACTGTTTCCGGCACGCGAAAGGGATCACGATCCGACCCTCATTGTTCAACCTGGCCTTGAAAACCTCCTTCATAATTCTCCTAAATCCTGACAACCGACAATACCATGGTCGGGCGAGGATGTCCACGACCGATTGATGCGGGATCGAGATCATCTAAAAACTCCAGCGGTCTTGATGGGTCATCCGCTGGAATCAGTTCCTAGGAAAGTGAATTTGGATCTTTCGATTGACAATGTTGGGTGCGAACGCCACCGATAGCAAATGCCGGTCCGGGGACCATCCAACGCGACCGGGTCAGGCGTGTGCCGCAATGCGACTCGACAGGTCGAGCCTTAAAAGATCGTCCCAGATAACGCCGTGGCCGTTGGCGCCACCAGCGGCCAGACACACGGCACCCAGTATCAAGGCCCCTGTCCCTTGCACGGCTCGTCGCGTGGCACCCGCTGCTTCACCGCCAGCCTGGATCAGAAATCTGTTCCGCTGCTTCAAGTGCGGCAATGGCGGCGATGCCATCGACCCGTGGGACCAAGCTACCCGCCAGACGCCCTCGACGCTCCTGTCGATCTGTGCCAACGCCTGCACGTCCCGCTGCCGCTGCTGCCTTCGACCCGATCGCCCACTCAACCGGTAATCCCAACCTGCCAAACCGATACAATGATTTCGCCTTACGGTGAGGCAAGTCCTTAACCCCACTAACTCGTTCCGGGTGTTATTCCAGTTCACGCTGAACCAGCACACACGGGGCCGGCTTACCGTAGCCTGGTTTCTGCTTCTTGTATCACATTCGCGCGGCATAATTAGCTTCGCGAGTTTGTCGGAGTCTATCGATGCCCAGTATCTTCATTAGCCACGCGACCGCAGACCGGAGTTTTGTGGTGCGCGAGATTATCGGCACTCTCAAGCAACAAGGTATTCGGTCGTGGTATGCCCCGTCGGACATTACCACTTCCCAAGACTGGGAAAAGCAAATTCGGAAAGGGCTGCAAAAGGCGCAATGGTTCTTGGTGGTGATGTCACCACGGTCGGCTAAATCAGAGTGGGTGAAAGCCGAGGTAAAGTGGGCCGTGGAGAACCGGTGGAATCCTGAGCGGATCGTCACTGTCTTACTAGAAGAATGCGATTTGTTGAGTTTTCATCTCTGGATTCCTCGACTGCAATACATCGACTACCGGTCCGAACTCCCAGAGGCCCGGCAGGGCCTAGTGGCCATCTGTGAGCGTATTCGCCGCAGTCGCCACAAGTCAAAGCGACGGGGACGTCGGGGAACCGTCCAACCCGAGGGCGAATCTTCTGAGGAGCAACCTGCGTACTTACCACCCGGAGTCAGTGAGTCGGGCGACGTCATGGTAACCACCGATACGGCCTCCATCGAGATTACGATTAACCGCGATTTCGATAGCTACTCCCTAGAAGAACAAGACAAACTTCTGCAGGCCATCAAGTCAATCATCGAGGCCGATGGAGACGTTCGCGTGACCAGAAAGAGGCGCGGCAGCGTGAAATTGACATTGGCCATGACTGGCGTACAGGCCGAGCGCCTTCGATGGGCCATGGAGTCGGGCGAACTCGACAAACATGGTGTCATTGGCTTCCGGTTTGCCGATGAGCAATCTGTGGGTGAACCGCCCCTCGTGGCCAAATATGGCTTCCGCCAGCAGGACCTCGCGCGAGAGATCGACCGCGAGATCAACCGCGAGGATGCGCGGGTCCGGTTTCAGGAAGTCTGCAATGACATATTTCCGCCGGGTAACACCCCCGGACCGTCACCCGAGCACTTGGCTGCGCTTCAAATGATGCGTCTAAGTCGGCGAATCGTAAATTGGACGCCCGAGAGGGAGCCGTTCGAGTGTTCTCTAGTTCTTATGCGGCAGTCGGGCGACGACGGGTATGTGGAGGCGACGCGACGGTTAGATGGTGTATTGTCGCCACTGATGGAATTCGCCGACCCGATCCCGTTCAACTTGCAAAACCTTGACGTCGTCCGTGCTCGGTGCGAGTTGATCCAGTCGAGCATGTTACACATCTACGTCAACGTTCAGGATGGACGAGCGCACAACGTGTCCGTGTCGAACGTCACCCTCCCGGAAGGTCCCAAATCACGCCAGGAGTACTACAAATTTCTGGCCGGACGCATCAAGGCCCTGCTTCTGTATGTTAGAAGCGGCCACATCGTGGAGATGTACGGGTCCGGCGACCTCCAACTCTATCACGACGGATTTGAGTGGATACTGTCGCCATACGCCATCTTGCGGGAGGCGTGCGCAGCCTTTTTCCCGCGGGCCCAGTCCGAGCAGGGGTCGGCCCTAGCAGCCACACTGGCGGCGGTCGGCGGAGCCCTTCTCGACGCCCAGCGAAGCTCGATCTGGATCTTGGTGGGTGACCCGGACGTGCCAGTACTCGATGAGCTGGCCAAGGATGGAAAGTCGTTTACGGAGATGCGCCCCGGGCTGGAGCTCTCCAAAGTGAACAAGAAAGTCCAGGTCCTTCCCCTTCCGGTTCTGGAAAGCATCTTCAAATTGGACGGAGCTCACGCGCTGACGTCGCGCGGAGAGATTCGTTATTTCGCGCGAAAGATCGGGGAACACTTGAGACCGGTCGACCCCCGGACTGATGCTCCGGCCCAGTCCTCCGTCGATCAAACCGGCACCAGCGGGCGGGCTGCTCGCGACTTGGCAGCGCGATTACCGCACAGCATTGTCATCAAATTCAGTTCTTCGGGCAAGATCAGGGTATTCAAACACAATGACCTGTGGACGCCGCCCAAAGATGGGAAGGTGGACCTGCGTTGACCCGCGATCGTTCGTAGGACCCTTCAATTTAGTAACTTCCCATCATATATTTTGTTGGGGCTGTAGAGTACTCAAGGTCTCTCATGTGTACGTCAGCGAGTTCTAGAGACGGGTCGCTGTCGCGGCGAGACCTCCGGGCAACGGGCAACGACCTCGGCAAAACTGACCGCTGACATGACCTCACCGGCAGAGCAGCGATCACGTGGTCGGCTCCCGGCTCCCGTTGCAGGGCGGCAAGGACTGTTGAGGCATCAAGAACAACCTTACTCCCCGGCTCCCTTCAGGGCCTCTGTCCGAGGGTCGGCGATCAGTTCGTCGGCAAGGGAAATGCCCGGCTGAATGTGCTTGCCGCCCACTTTTTTTGAAGCTGTCTTATGACACGTTCTCGCGAGTAGACCAGGAATCCGTCTTCGAGGACTCGGAGAAGTACTTCCTGATCATCGGTTCAACCGAATTGAGTTGGTGCGCCGGCTGGAATGATCAGCCGACCTCCGTCGTTGACCCAGCTCTTGAAAGCGACTTACATACAACACCCACAGCCCCTGACGAATGACAGTATCATCGAGGGATGTATTTATCCGTTATCCACGCCGATTTCTAACGCGGAAGACCGACCAATGACCATCGCAAGTAGCGACATCCAGATGGCATCGCTCAAGTCAGGAACCTGCCGCCTCAGTCGTGTACTCGGCGAGGAAATTCAAAATACCTAAATAGGGGATAGGCTAACCCCGATGATCCGAATATGAGTTGGGAGTACCAACAAATGACACCGCGCCATGCTTCAGAACACATACACGATCCGATATCGCAAGAACTTGGCGCACTCTTTGTTCAACAATTAACACTGCCACTTGATGTTGAACACTAATA
>DATANR010000221.1:0-6132 GCA_036266155.1 Gemmataceae bacterium
GGCTGTCCGGCGGTCGAGGTCGGAACAGGCCGCTCACATCAAATTCGAATGAGTATTTAGCCCAGGCGAGGACGACCCCATGCCTTCACGAGAGGCCGCAGCAAAGGCGGCAACCATTCTTCTCGCAGCAGTGTTCGGCACCGCGGCCGTGTTGAAACTGAGCGACGCGTGGATAAATTTCAAAGACGGGTACGATCCCTATTCGGTGAAGAACGCCGCTGGAGTGGTTGAACTCCTTGTATCTTTGTGGCTACTCAGTGGGCGGTGGGCTGCAGGTGCTCTCGTCGTTACGTTTTTCGTGCTGAGTTCATTTAGCGTCGTACACATGAATTACTTCCTGTACGGCGGCGACGCATGCAATTGCTTCGGCTTTTTGGAAGTCCGGCCAGAAATCTCGGCCGCAGTGTGCGGGCTGAGCTGGTTGACCTCGGGCTGGGCCCTCTGGCTGGTCGATCGGGCGGGGTCGGCACAAGCTCGTCGGGGGTTGCTATTGCCTGGGCTGGCAGTCGGGCTCACCGGCTGTGCCGTCGGCACCTGGTACGTCAATCAGTACCCCGCCGCCGAGGTTCAAGATAAGGCGTTCGTCGTCGTGGAGCAGGAAGGCCTCGACGTGGGGTCGGCTACACTGGGCACCAAAAAGGAAGTTCACGTCCGCGTTCATAACACGTCCAATCGCGCAGTTCGAGTCGTCGGAATGGCGAATTCGTGCACCTGCATCGCGGCCAGCGGGATACCAGTCACGATCGCAGCCTATGGGTCCGCCGAAGTTGATTTCGTCATCACGTTTAAGGGAGCCCGTGGTGCGTTCGCCCGGGACATAACGCTGCTGCTAGACTCGCCGAAACAACGTGGCGTTTCATTCGCATTCGTTGGGAGTGTTGTGGACTGATGTGAACCAATTGTAAGGAATAGCCGGCGATTGTGCGGGCATGGCATTACGGCCGCGGCACCTGTCGGAGCCGCGTGAAGGTCCGTAATTTCTGTAGAGGAGGGTGGCATGAAAGCAGTCTGGACCGAGCGGTGCGGCCGTATCGCGGTCGCGCTACTGTTGGGCGTTGCGATGGTGATGTTCTCACTGGCGCCGGTGGCGGCACAGGATCCGGGTCCTCCGAATCCACCGGGCGATCCGGGCGATCCGGGCGCGGGTTACGGTCTCGTCTGCTGGCCGCCGAAGAATCCGAAGGTCGGAGACCCGTGCAATCAGGGCCTCTGCTCGTTCCTTGATGACGGGTGCAACGACACCGTCTTCATCAGTGCCGGCGGCAAATTGATTTGCTGCGACTAAGGACGGGCCGTGTCGCTCGGACGGCCGTGCCGTCCGAGCGATGGGCCGAGGCGAACAGAGTCGTCGCGAGTGATTTTCGTCCGACCGCAATTCCGCGGCTCGACGGTTAGACAATGAATCTGGACCACTCCTGCGCCCCCACTAAGCGGCGATTATTTGAGCGAGTTAAGATGTTAAGAACTGCAACCGCAACTGTGATGTGTCTGCTCGGCGTTTATGCGACTACTGGACGGTGCTCGAGCCCCGACGAGATTCGTGCCCGTGCGGACATTGCGCAGGCGGAGGAGCAACGGTATCGGGCGTACGAGTGTTCAACAAAAGTGACGAGGGCGGGGAAGGTGGTTTCCGAAGTGACGCTCCAGGTGTTCAAGACTGACGGAAAGATCCTTGTCCACAAGCTGAAGGATGACACTATTCTGTGTTACAACAAAAAATACATGTTCGCTATTAGAAAGGCCAAGGACAGCTCTCAATGGTTGTTGGGCAAATACGCCGAGAGTAATGCCGAGGAGAGTTTTTGGCAGGAAGCTCACAATAAGCGAGCGGTCATCAACTTCTTGAGCATGTGCGGGCAGGAATTTCGCGTCGATGAAATACTGGCCAACCCGACGGTCAGGTGGACGCCGTTGCGCCGGGAAAACGGGCCGAGCTACCGCTTTGAGTTATCCACACCGGGCACGAAGGGCGAGCAGCAGTATTCCGGCGAGTTGCAATTGGGCGGGAGCGACTCGAACCCGATCCCCCGTTATTCGCACCGCACCAAGGGTGATTTGCTGGTGGAAGAGGCGATGGTCCGGGAGGGCGCCGCGGCGGGGGGCTCTTTCCCGATCAGCTCCATTGAATTCGTGATCACGGACGTTGCGGCGAACAAGCAAGCGCAACTGACGCGCTATGAATTTTCCCCGCTTGCGACCCCCGCGCGCGAGGACGAGTTTTTCCTCGAACATTACGGGATCACGCCGCCCGCCGGGGACCGGCCATATGGCGGGCGATCGACGAGGATTTGGCTGCCAATTGCCCTCCTCGGCGCCGCAGCCGTCGTCATCGGACTCTGGGTGCTTCGGCGTCGACAAAAGCGTCATGCTGGTGAGTGACTGGACGACGCGTTCGGCCTGCGGCGGAGCGGAGCAACGGAAATGAGAGCGGCGCACGTCCGGCGGTCAGCATTAACGCTGATCGAATTGCTCGTCGTCCTGGCCATTATCGGTCTGCTGGTCGGCCTGTTGCTCCCGGCCGTGCAGAAGGTCCGGGAAGCAGCCAACCGGATGAAGTGTGCCAATAACCTCAAGCAGATCGCGCTAGCGGTGCATGCCTTTCACGACGCTGAGCAGCGGTTGCCTTATTCACAGTGGGGGACGCAAGGTCAAGTCACCTACGGAGCGGGGCCGAATTCGTACGCGTGGAGTTGGATTGCCCGCCTCCTCCCGTACCTCGACGAAGGGAATTTATACTCGTATTGCAACATCCCGAACGGGAAGCTCTTCGCCACCGACGGGACGTCGAAGCCGCTCCGGCTGTTTCTGTGTCCGAGTGACGGCGGCGCCGCCCCGTCGCCGCGGAGTGACGCGGGGAACCTGATGGGCGTTCTGGTGGGGCGCACCAGTTACAAAGGAGTGAGCGGGTCGAACTGGGGCGATGACTACGACCAATTTCAGAGCGGGCCCGGGCCGTTCGCCACGGATTGGCGGCACCGGGGGGTCAACGGGTCGTACGACGGGCTGAACAACGGCGACGGCGTCTTCTTCCGCTGGGATTTGTCGCGGCCGCTCGGGCTGACCCACATCGCGGACGGGACCAGTTCGACATTGATGATCGGCGAGGACGTTCAGGAATTCGACCTGTGGCTCTCGTGGCCTTATGCCAACAACGCGCACGGGACCTGTGCGATCCCGCCCAATGTGCGCAACCCGAATACGGGCAAGCCCTACCCAGCAGCGAACTGGCAAAATGCGTCGGGCTTCCGCAGCCGCCACACCGGGGGCGTGCAATTCGCCTTCGCCGACGGGTCCGTGCATTTCGTGAGCGACTGGATCTCGCTGGATGTGTATCGAGCCCTAGCAACATATTGCGGGGGCGAAGCAGTGACGCCCCCGTGACGTTGCCATTGGCCAGAATTCGGCCTGCCTTGCGCAGCCGTCGCGTCGGTCGCCGTATGGGTCTGGGGGGGGCGAACTGTCCCCAGACTGTTTCGTCGCGTTGCTTTCGCAACATACTCCCACTGCCTTCGTCTGCTCGTCTGCTCGTCGCCGTCGGTCGTCGTATGGGTTCGGGGGTTCAAAGGCCGCAACCGCGCACGGATGCGCGGTAAAATTTGCGGCCTGGCCCCCGGACCCAGGAGACGGCCAGAGGCGATGGTGCAGTTGCACTGCCGCTCAGAGCCTGAGGGAGTTGGTGGGGGGTGACTTTACCGGGATCTGCGACTGCATTCGTCGCGGTCGAACTTCGGGCATTTCTTGTTAAGGCTTTCCCGCAAGGCGATGAAGACCTGTGCTGCTCCCGCGATCGCAGTGATGCAGATACATCCAGCCATGACCTTGTTGAGCATCTTCTGGTCAATGCCGTCAGCGTTTCGGCCAAGGGTTTGGGCTACGGAGCCAAGGTGGAGCATACTTGGGTTGGGCGGCATCATGGTCAGAACCTGTCGCTGTTCGGAAACACGACAGGACAATAGCCGAAATCTCGGCAAGAGCAACCAGAAAGACCGAGGATGAGGATAGCTGCGACGGTCATCCAAAAGATCGGGACATGGGGCATTACTTCTTCTCCTGTGCGATGGCCATTGCGATTCGGGTGAGTGCGTGGTGAAGGTGGTTTTCCCCATTCGGTTTTTGGTGACCATCGCGGACAAGCTTGTGGGTCAGGATGTGGCGCATGGCCTTGTCGAGGTGCTTGTCCTGCGGCTCGTTCCGCCAGTCGTCATTGGGGTGGGTTTTCATGCCGTCGGAAAGAACCTGGTCGATGATCATGTAGGCGAGGATGTGGGGGTTTTTCATGTCCGCCTCCAGGGAAATCCCCGTCTGAAGTGCGTTGTCCGGACTCATTTCACTGACTTGGCTGCGGCTCTTCTCACCGCTTGTTGAAGTCGTTCACGAATCCAGTCTTTTGACTTCTCAAGGGCGGGGAACATAAATGGACGCGCGGCCATGTTTCTCGTGCCGAATTCAAGCATTACGGCGTAATTAACAAGGGTGTGACCGGCGTTCCGCGTCAAAGCGGCTAAGTTAGGCGGCTTGGTACGCATACCAGTCTCTGGCTTCAAACGCTTTGATGTTGGGGTAGAACCACTCGTTTTCCAGGCCAATCCGGAAGTCTTGGAAGGTGGTCCAGTCGCCGTTGGTAAAGATCGTGCGCAGATTCAACATCGCTTGCGCGCCAGGAACTTTCCAACGCATCCCCGCCCGCTCCATGCGGTCCTTGATGACATGCCGGCAGGCACCTTCGATCACACCGGTCGCCACCGGACAGCCCAAGCGCAAATACTCATCGTAGTGCATGCGGTGTTTGTTCTTCTCCAAGAAGGCGCACAGCGCGGCCAACGCTTTCTTCTTGGCTCCCGCAAGGCCTTGGCAGGTTGCTTTGCGCCGCCAAGCCGCGAGCACGATGCCGATCGCGCCGTGCAAGATGCGCAGCAGGTGCTCACGCACGAATGCCGTTGCCTCGGCACTCCGCTCGGCATGGAAGATGTGCGCCGCTTCCCACACCCGTGGCAGCACGTGCATGAGGTCCACGATATCCAGCGTGCGCGTGTCCTCGGGCAAGTACGTATGCCGATCCGTTTCCAGCGACGCTTGCCCATCGCACCGATGGATCAGCCATTACTGGACGGTGCGACGCGTGGCGATTTCGGCCTGCAACTGCTGAAACACCAGATCCTGACCGCGAATGTTCACGCCGTCCAGGTCACGGCTCAGTTCCGCCCAGTAACGCTTGTTCTGCGCCGGCGGCGCTTGCTCTTGGGGCCGATCCGGATCGCGAAACAGCGTCGCCACCAACTGTTCCGGCGTCCGCGTGTGCCGATCCACGGAGTACACGCAGCCGATGCACGCCATCTGCTTCTGGTTCGCCTTCTCGCCCTTGGTCCGATGAGCGCCGGCCGGCTTGTCCGCGACGGGCCGTACCATCGCAATGCCCTTGTTGTCTTCCGTGACCACCAACAATTCGCCTTCCTTGGCCAGGTCCACCGGCCCTTGGCTGTCGCGAAACACCGGTGCCGCCTCGGCCATCTGCTGATTGGTCCGTTCGAGCGTGTCCACCGATTGCGGCAGCCGCAGGATGGTCTTAATCACCTCACGCACCTGCCCGAACGCTTGTTCCACGCCCAGCAACTGGTCCCATTCCTGGAGCAGATACGACGTGTCGCTGGCCGGCAGTTGCAGGCGTTGATCGGTCGGGATGAACGCGAATTTCGCCTTGGCACGCTGGGCATACACCCACCGCGACACCGTGAACTCGCCAAACACGGTCAGCAGCCGGCGCTCGTGCGGTTCCGCCACGCGCTGCACAACACGGCCATCGTCCAGCGTCACTGCCACACCAAAATCACCGGGACCCACGAGCTTCAAGAAGATCTGGAACAACCTCGCGCCCAAGGCCAGCACCT
This sequence comes from Gemmataceae bacterium, assembly GCA_036266155.1. Taxonomy (GTDB): domain Bacteria; phylum Planctomycetota; class Planctomycetia; order Gemmatales; family Gemmataceae; genus SIAJ01. The sequence continues at coordinate 5,886 of DATANR010000221.1, forward strand.
TCTCGAAGAGTCCCCGTTCAACCGCATGAGCCGAGCTACCGTTCTGGGCCGACTGGCCGATCCACTGGATGAGGCCATCCACCTCGGCACGCACCTCGGGCAACTGCCGTTCCAGGTAATTGGGTCGATCGTGGTTGCCATTTTTCGCGTTCTGTGCCACCATAGCGCGGCCTCCTTGCCGGGGGATTCGTGGTTGTTGATCCCGGTTATTCCAAAGGAGGCACTTTTTTTGACCCCCAATTTATCC
>DATANR010000222.1:0-5744 GCA_036266155.1 Gemmataceae bacterium
CACCCGGGTCTTGTCGTACCGCTTCAACCGGATTTCGAACGAATTAAGCAGCCCCGACAGTTCCTTGTAGGCCAGCACAGAGAGTGGCCGATCGACCATCAAGGCCGTCGCGTTCAGGGCCGTGGCCTGGCTCGTCCGACCGCGCCCGTCCGCCGGCCGCGTGGAACCGGTGCCGAGCCATTCGGGCAGGACCACGCCACAGCCACCCTCCAGGAGGACGGAGATCGCCTTTGAGCGCTCCTGCAAAAACCGGTGCGGCCCGTCCCGGCAGACGCAGACGACCAATGGCAACTCGTCATCGGGCTTCGCCGATCCTGGCCGAAATTCCAGACAACGGAAGCCGTAATCGAGTCGGACCCGCAGCCAGCGCGCCCGGCAACTGGCAACCGGTAGCTCGTCCTGTTCCTCGATCCGTCCGGCGCTGATGACACCTGATTCCTTCCACTGATCGTGCAGCCGCCTGATCTGTTCGGTGTGGGCCTTCGAGCGATCGACGCGGTAACTCTCTTGGAGCGCGGTACAGGCGGTATCCGCGCGCCCTGCCAGAATCTCATGCAGCGGCCGCGGCTTCAATTCCTCCATCGCCTCGTCCGTCCAGCACTTCAACTCACTCGCCGGCCGCCGGTCCTTCGTTTCCACCTCCGGCACAGGAATATCGAACCACTTCTTCAGCGCCGCGTAGATGCCCTTGCGCTGAATCGGGCCGATGTTGGTGCAATGGCTCGCCTTGTCATCGTTGATTTGGATTTGCCCGGTTCCGGTCGTGAATGAGAGATTGTCCGCGGCGTCATAGAAGCCCCACACTTTCTGGTAGCGCTTCCAGACCGGATCGCGCTCGCGGTCCCAGGAGAACTCGTGAGCGTGAATTACGCGCCTGGGGGCGACGCTGGCCACGATCGCCCAGGGCGCGAAGCCGCTAGCGGCTGAGTCGCGGAGATTTCGAGTGGATTCCCAACTGCCGCTGCCCACGTAGTTGAACCACTCCTCGGCGTTCTCCGGCAACGGATAGCGCGTCTCCGGCTGAGGGCCGCCGAAGTTGAATGGGATGACACAAGTGATTCGCGGATCGAGCGCCGCCGTCACGCCGGCCACATCGCCTCCGGCCGCGACGGCGCCGAGCAGGATCACGCGCTTCTTGTCAGCGCCGGGCCGGGCCAGGCAGACGTCGAGGCCGCGCATCAGGTCCCAGGCCATCCAGCCGATCAGGCTGTCGCCGACGAGCGAGAGTTGCAGATTGAGGTTGTACCGGAAGTAGTAATCCTGGCGGCCAACGCGGAACTCCTTCGGATAATCCTTGGCGGTCGCGAATGGATGTTGGCGGCGCTCGCCGTGGCCAAGTTGATCGATCACGAGTACCATGCAGCCGAGCTTCGCCCAGGTGACGCCCATGTCTTGCAACTCGCCCTGCTCCTTCGGCGCGTGATGACTGTGTGCAATCAAAATCACCGGCATCGCCGCTTGCGGCGTCGCGGGCCGATACAAGTTGCCCGTGACCCACACTCCGGGCCGGCTTTCGTAAAGCAAATTCTCAATCGCATACCCCTCGGCCTCAATCGTCTTCGTCACGCGCATCGGCACGGACTTGGGCGTCTCAGGAAACGTGCCGAGCGATTTGCGCAAGGCCATGATGCGCTCGTCGCGGAACTTCTCCCACTCGGCCTTGGAGTTGATTTTGCTCCACGCCTCGCGGTCGCGGGTGTTGGCGTCCTTGAGCTGCTTGTTCAAATAATCCGGCAGCACCGTGCTGTACTTGCCATCCTTGCCGGGGACCTTCGCAAGTTCCGCCGTCGCGTAGTCGCGAAGTTCTTTCGCGAGAGCATCGGTTGTCTCGTCGGCATGAAGCGGAAAGGCGAGGAGTAGGGTGAGGAGAGTGGTGCGGTACATGGCGAATAGTCTAGGCGAAGGCGAGCGGAGCGGCGTAAGCCGCCCGAGGATGGCATCATCGGACGGCTTACGCCGCTCCGCTCGCCGTAGACTATCCTCCTCCCCGGAGGACCCATCATGCTCCGCTCTCTTGCACTCCTGTTGTCTGCCACGACATTGCACGCCGAAGAACTGCGGCTCAACCAGATTCAAGTCATCGGCACGCACAACTCCTATCACATCGCCCCGCCGCCGGCGGTCATGAACATCATCGCCGCGACCGGCAAGAGTCGGGCCGAGTCACTCGACTACACACATCGCCCTCTGGCCGAGCAGTTCGACAAGCTGGGCATTCGGCAGATTGAACTCGACATTTACGCGGATCCGAAGGGGGGTCTGTTCTCCAAGCCGTATGGCCGCACGATGGCCGAGAAGAACGGCAAGGACCTCGGCCCCGATCCGAACGCCGGCGGTATTCTCGACAAGCCCGGCTTCAAGGTGTTGCACGTCGCGGACATCGCGTACCTGTCCACCGTCCCGACGTTCACGGCCGGTCTGAAGCAGGTCCACGACTGGTCGAAGGCTCATCCACGCCACGTGCCGATCATGGTGCTCGTTGAGTTGAAGGAAGATGTCGTGCCACTGATGCCGACCAAAATCGTGCTGTTCGACACGGCCTTGCTCGACGCCGTCGATGCCGAGATTCGCAGCGTGTTCAAGGACGATGAACTCATCACGCCCGACGCCGTTCGCGGCGATGCGAAGTCGCTGTCCGAAGTCATTCAGAATCGAGGTTGGCCGAAAACCGATGCCGTTCGCGGCAAAGTGATGTTCTGCCTCGACAATTCCGGCAAGCTGGCGGACCTGTATGCCAAGGACCATCCGGCCCTTAAGGGACGAGCAATGTTTGCGCCGCTCATCGAGTCCGATGACGGGGCCGCGTTCTTCAAGGTCAACGATCCAATCGCCGAATTCGACCGGATTCAGAAATTGGTAAAAACCGGCTTCGTGGTCCGCACGCGCGCTGATGAGGCGACCAAGAACGCGCGCACCAATGACGCCACGCGCCGCGATAAGGCACTGGCTAGCGGGGCACAGTTCGTCAGCACCGATTATCCAGAAGCTCGGAAGGAGTGGTCCGACTATCAGGTCCGCCTACCGGGCAATGCCACGGCGCGCCCAAACCCGGTCTCGGCGCCGGCGGGGTTCAAGGAAGTAGATGTCGAGAAGTTATCCAAATGAAAGGGCCGGCCCAATTGGCCGGCCCTCTCCGGAAAGTGCGGACTCGAGGCGTTAGTTTAGCTGCGCCGTCTCGCCACCAGCCTTGGACGCCATGGCGCGATACGTAGCCAAGTCGATGGTCTGCCGCACGAAGCGGACACTGCCATCGCCGAGCAAGAAGTTCGCTCCGCCTGAGTGCCGGCTGCGGAACGAATACACATTCGGCCAATCGCCTGGATTGTTCCAGCCCGGTTGACCGCTCTGCATCGCGTTGTTCAACGGAATCGAGCACGTTCCATTCGCATAGTTCGCGTTCGGCCAGCCGCAGTGTTGATTAATGGCCGGGATGTCTTCACCGGCGAAGAACGTATTGGAGAGCCCATCCGTGACGGCCGCAAAGCCGAACGCATAGTTGTTGTCTGAACGGAAGAAGACACCGTCCCCGTTGTCCAAACCGTTGCAATCACCGTTCGTACCGGTGTTCGTGTAGCTGCCCCAACACCAGTTGCTGCCGCTAACGCCGCGGTAATTGGTCATGCCGCAGGGGTAGCCGCCGGTGTTCGCTCGGTCGGTGCGGGCCTGGGTGGACGACGGATCGCTCGGGCACAAGTAGGTCTTGATTTGCGTAGCGTAGATATCGATGCCCGTCGGCGTCGATCGGGCCTGGGCGAATGTCGGTCGCTGCGCTTCGGGCGAACCAATCGACGTGGTCAGGCCGTTCGGGGCCAATTTATACAAGTTGTCCTGTTCGACGTACGGCAGGATCTGGGAGAGCCAGCTCCAGGACCGGCCGTTGATGTCATACCCGTACGTGTTCGGGCTCGCATTGCGCGGCAGGACGTTATTCGTGTCGTGGTAATTGTGGACGGCCAGGCCGATCTGCTTCAAGTTGTTGCTGCATTTCATGCGGTTGGCTGCCTCGCGGATTTTTTGCACCGCGGGCAGGAGCAGGCCGATCAGGATCGCGATGATCGCGATCACAACGAGCAGTTCGATCAGCGTGAAGCCAGATCGAGGGCGGATAGACTTCCGAGACATGGAATGCACCTCAGAAAAGAAAAGAACGAAGCCATCGCGAACGCGGTCACGGGCCAGACTATTTGGCCGTGGCTTGTAGGTCGTAGGCCCCCGCCTTTGGAGACGAAACGACTTCAACTGCTAATCCGGAAGCTGCCGGGTCATTGAATTTCGCGGCAACGAGCGACTTGCCCGAGAACGGCTTGGATGACTCGGGAACTTCTGATGCGCTAATTGTAACCTTGTACCAGCCTGCCGGTGCTCCCGATTTGCCGTCGGTCATGAGGGAATAGGTGCCGTCCGTGCCGATCTGGCCGGTCGGCTCGGTGGTGGCCTTGTTGCCCTTGTCCTTGTCGGGCACAAAACGCACCGTTCCCGTCGTCAACGGCGCACCATCCACGGTGACTTTCCCGGAAACCTTGTGGAGGCTGCCGGAACCGGAATCGCAGCCGGAGGGAGACAGTAACAGAAGCACAGCCAAAGGCGCGATGAGCCGCCAGGTTCGACAGTGCGGACGCGTATCTGAAGTCATGCCAAAGAGCCCCGGAGAGTAAGTGGCTCGAGCGTGCGATAGATTCTAATCAATTCCTCATATTAGGACACATCCGCGCAGGGTAGTCAAGCATTTCTTGCGTTCAAAGCGGACTCAAGGCGATTGAGCACATCCTTGATGCATTGTTCAAGTAAAGAGCGCCTCGACATAGACATCCGGATCGAACGGGTCGAGGTCTTCGACGGCCTCACCGACGCCGACGTATTTCACCGGCAAGCCGACCTTCTGCTTGATTGCGAAAATCGCGCCGCCCTTCGCGGTGCCGTCGAGCTTGGTTAACACGATGCCCGTGCATTTCACCGATTTCGAAAACATCTCCGCTTGCGTGACGGCGTTTTGACCGGTCGTGGCGTCGAGGACCATCAGTGTCTCGTGCGGCGCTCCGTCGATTTGCCGTGTGACAACCTTGTGGATTTTCTCCAGTTCGCGCATCAGGTGCGTCTGCGTATGCAGCCGGCCGGCCGTGTCGACGATCACGACGTCAAAGCCGCGCGCCTTGGCTTTTTCGCAGGCGTCGTGAGCAACACTCGCGGGATCGCTGCCCTGGGCGTTCTTCACGATGTCGCAGCCGATCCGCCCGCACCACACGGTAAGCTGTTCCACCGCCGCGGCCCGGAACGTGTCGCACGCAGCCACGATCACCTTCTTGCCGTCGAGTTTGAGTCGATTGGCCAATTTGGCAATGGTCGTCGTTTTCCCCGATCCATTGACGCCGACGATCATGACCACGGTCGGTCCGGTCGGCGCATACGTGATGCCCGGTGAAGGGTCCGAAAGCATCTCGCGGAGTTGTTGTTTGACGAAGGTCAGTACGTCTTCGGTCACTTCCTTGTCGAGGAACGCCTGTCGGACGCGATCGACAATGACGCCGACGGCATACCCACCGACGTCCGCGAGGTAGAGCCGTTCTTCGAGCTTTCCGAGGAACGCCTTGTCGACCTTGCCGCGGCCGCGAAACAGATCCACCACGCCGGTGAACATGCCGCGCGTCTTGGCGAGGCCCTTCTTGATCTTCGTGAACAGGGAGCCGAGCATCGTTTCGGGGTATAGGGGATAGGGTGTAGGGTATGGGGCTTAGAGTTTGGGTTTG
>DATANR010000223.1:0-33464 GCA_036266155.1 Gemmataceae bacterium
TCGGCGTCGCCCTCGCTGCGCTTCAGTCTCCGCCACGTTCGCCCACCGGAATTCGACGGTGTATCATTCTCGTCAGCATGTCTTTCGAGGAGTCTCGATGCGCTCGTCCATCTTGCTAGGCATCCTGCTCACCGGCACTACCTTCATTACGGCTGCCGACCGCAAGCCGAACATCCTCTTCATCGTCGGCGACGACATGGGCTATGCCGACGTCGGCGTGCATGGTTGCAAGGACATCCCGACGCCGAACATCGATGCGCTCGCGAATTCCGGCGTGCGTTGCACGAACGGCTATGTGTCCGGCCCCTACTGCTCGCCGACGCGGGCCGGATTGCTGACGGGGCGTTATCAAACGCGCTTCGGCCACGAGTTCAACCCCGGCGCCAAGGGACCGGAAGTGGGACTGCCGATCACCGAGACAACGATTGCCGACCGACTGACGAAGGCCGGCTATGCGACCGGCCTCGTGGGCAAATGGCACCTCGGCGACGCGGACAAGCTTCATCCGCAAAAGCGCGGCTTCGACGAGTTCTTCGGCTTCCTCGGCGGCGCCCATTCGTATTTTCCGGGTAAGGGCCAAGCCATTCTGCGCGGCAACACGGCCGTCGATGAGAAGGAGTATCTCACCGATGCTCTGGGCCGCGAGGCGCTGGCGTTCATCGATCGACACAAGGCGCATCCGTTCTTCCTGTATCTGGCCTTCAACGCGGTACACACGCCGATGCACGCCACCGACGCTCGACTGAAGAAGTTTGAGCACATCAAAGATCAGACGCGCCGCACCTACGCGGCCATGATGCTGGCGATGGACGAAGCGATCGGCAAGGTGATGGACAAGCTGCGGGCCGAGAAGTTGGAGAACGACACGTTCATCTGCTTCATCAGCGACAACGGTGGGCCGACGATGGTGGGCACGACCATCAATGGCTCGTTGAACACGCCGCTCCGCGGTTCGAAGCGAACGACGCTGGAGGGCGGCATCAGGGTGCCGTTTTTTGTGTCGTGGAGAGGCAAGCTCACTGCCGGGCAGACATTCAACGAACCCGTGATTCAGCTCGATCTGACCGCCACGGCGCTGGCCGCGGCGGGAGTTTCGGCTGAGGCCGACTGGAAGCTGGAGGGCGAGGACCTCATTCCGTTCATCACTGGCGACACGCGTCGAAAAAGTCCGCACACGGCGCTCTATTGGCGTTTCGGCGCGCAAATGGCGATCCGCAAGGGCGATTGGAAGCTCGTGCGTTACGACCCCGTCGCCGACGGCGGGAAAGGCCGGCCCGATGGGGCGAAGCTCTACAATCTTGCCGACGACATTGGCGAGAAGAACGATCTGGCGGCGAAGGAGCCCGCCAAGGTGAAAGAACTCCAAGTCCTTTGGGACGAATGGAACAAAAGCAACGTCCCGGCACTTTGGGGACTCGGCAAGAAGGGCTGACAGGACTGTCGCATGCAATGAAATGCAATCGTCAGGGGGGTGTGGCAAAACCGTGGCGATCTTGGCGACCTTACCCAAAAACCCGCGGAAAACGCACTTTTTCAAAAAGGAAGATCGCCAACTGCCGGGGCTCAAAAACCTCGACAGACTTCGCCATTTTGGAGTCATTCATGCCGCAACGGGGCCGCGCAATGAAATTGAAATCCGGTGACTGATTTCGTTTCATCCGGGGCCATTTTCTTTCATCGCCGCTGAGTGAAGTGTTGCGTCCCTTTCGTCGCCCGGCAATACTCTAACGCGAACGGGCAGAACGGTAGTGGATGGAGAAGCCCCACCCTAGCCCCCTCCACCAAAGGCCGGCTGCCCGTGGGCCGGTTCTTCGTGGTAATGGCACAATCCTGGCTTCTCGACAACCACTGTTCTGCCCGTTCTTTCAATCGGAGAATCGGAAGTCCGCCGGGTCGAAGTCATCGACCACGGCGACCGCGACAGGTTCCGGCATCGGGGCCGGCTTCACGACAACCGGCACGCTCTCAAACACCGGGTCGATGCCCAGCTCTATCTGAGACATGATAAGGCAACAGATGTTGTGCGCGACCAACTTGCACAAGACTTCGTTCGTCATTGCAACGTCGGTCCGCGAGCGAACGGCATCGCCGAACTTCGCCTTGCACATACTGAAAACGCTTTCGCTATTCGAGCGTCGGTGATAGTGTTCCATGTAAACGTCGCGGTTCATGGAATACATGTGGAACATCTTCTCAAAGATGCCGCCCTTGCCGCCTGTGCTGTTGGCCTTGAACGCGATGAACGGGATGCCACCGTTGTCTACGACGGCTTCCATGTTTTCGAGCGACAGGTACGCTTTATCCGCTGACACTTCCCGAATCGTGAACCGCTCCGCTGCCTTCTCGACCAGCGGCTTGAATTGCGGGGAGTCGGCCGAATCCTTTTCCAGCACTTCGACGGCCACGCAAACGTGAGTGCGGGTGCCAATGAGGGCATGGCATTTCATCCAGTCGGCTTTCATCCGATTGACGCCATATTTTTCGTCAAACCACTTCGTGAAGCGCGAGGTCGAGAAGCCCGTGCTGTCTACTGCGAAGGTATCTTCGACGGCCGCGAGGGGCCGGGCGCTGGCCGACACAAGGGCCTTGAGGACCGGGGTCAGCATTTCATTCTCAAGGAACGCGCAGACCATGATGGAATTGAGCCGCTTGGCAAGGTATCCCTTGTCGGCCGCGTCATCCAAGTCGGTCTGGAATCGACGCGACGAGATTGTCGAGTAGACCTTGAACACAGAACTGAACGCCATGTCGGCCAGCGGGGTTGGCTTCCGTCCGGCTTTGCTGTGCGGTGGGTTTTGAATCTTGGCGCAGAGGTCATTCAACATCGTGACGAACCGATGCTTCTCTTCCTGTTGAGCCAGATTCCAAACCGGTTGCGGCGGCTTGTTGTACACCTTCTTTTCCGTAAAGGTGATCGACCGCGTGTCGGTAATAGTTCCGTTCTTGCCCATCTCGCGCTTGATGACAGTGCGAACAGCGAAAACGTGCTTGCACGGTTCGCCAGTTTCTTCGTGATCCGGGCAACTGCAATACGGGCAGTTGTCGTCCGGTGACACCGTGTACTTGCCCTTGCCGGATTGCGACGGCACGAGCCAGACGTTGCCCTTCTGGATCAGCTTGCTCGTTGCGGCAATCACAAGTCCGCGTTCTTCGCGTGGTGTCATGGTCTGCCCCTTGCTTGTCTATGTAATATAGACATCAACATGGGGACTGTCAATACAAAATAGACAAACGGGCAAAAAGAAACCCCGGCCGAAAACGGCCGGGGTTGATCGTTGTTGCTATAGTGGGTTTGGTTACTTGTCCGCTGGCCGCTTCTCGTCGGTCGGATCGGCCGGTTTGCGTGGGAATACCAGGCCGACCGGCTTGGATTCAATCCGTTCGGCTTCTCTGGTCAGCAAAAAGCCGAATCCAGTCGCTTCGATCTTTACGGGGAACTTCCGCGCAAAATCAAAGCACTTGCGAATGCGGTACGGCGAGTATACGATCTGGTTCTGGTTCATAACTATCTCTCCCTCACGCGGGCTGGACTGGGAGAGACTCCCAGCCCTTCCACGAGAAGAGTACATTGCTTTGTATCGTCAGGTTCGGCATTCTCGATGCCAAAATCTGCCCACGAACCGTGTAGTGAGCGGCGCGTCTGGCGCTTTCAACAACAACCGGCGTAAACTGAAACTCAGCAGGGGGAACGCCTTGCACAGCGTTGGCCATTACCTGCTGCAATACCTGATTGATGACCTCTTGCGGGGCGTCTCCGGGTAAATTAATTTGCGGAACCGGTCCGAGCAACTGGGCGGCACTGGGGCTTTGGAGAAGCACCGTGTGCGGATCAAACGGCACCCGGAACTGCAAATCTCGCTCAATGTCAGACCAAATTTTCCAGATTAACTTCTCAACCTGGCGCACTTCCGTTCCGGGTGGCGACAACGGCAAATCGTTCGCCCGAACCTCATCGCGGTTAATTGGATAGCCGTGATGGTAGAACGACTTGTTGAGTGCCTCGATGATCCGCTTCGGTCTCTGTGGGTCATCCTTCGGCATATGCGTCAGAAGCAATTTCTCGCCGACCGACCGCGACAAGAGTGCCGAGCGTGCCGCCTTTCCGACGAAAGCCGGGCTGAACTGACGACAAAATATCTCCAGCATCGCTCGCAGGTGTTCTTGGTCCGTCAGGCCGACTTCTTCTTTGACGTATTCCAGGAAGCCGTTCATGTCCTCCACGCCGAAAACCGTTTCCCCTCCCTTGGGGTCTCTCATGACAATCTGCGGATCAACGGGGCCGAGATTCCCGTTTGGGTGGAGATGATCTCATCCGCGCCAAGAGCCAGCAAAGTAGCGGCGCTATACGCGGAACTTGGGACAAGCATCGCGAACTTACTCACCCGCTCGCGGATCAGCGAAACGATCCGTAACGCCACCATTGGATCGCCGCCATCGCTGACAACCAACAGGTCAACTCCGGTCGCATCATTCGGCAGCAATTCCAGCTGATCGCAGAATTCCGGAAGCACGTCGGCCGACATCGACCCGTCGGCACCCTCTCGGGGGCTTGTCACATAGACGAGCAATGGACGTTTCCGAAGGCTCTCTAGTTCGCGATAAAGCGCGATACGGTCAGCAAGGGCCATGCTGTTGCTCGCGAGTTCACGAGATAGAAACGGCCACAAACAGTAATGCTGCTCGTGGCCTCCTTCGTCCTGCCTTCGATTCCTTGGACAATCCAGCAGTGCGAATGCTGGATGGTCACCCACTGCTATGGTACGTGTCAAGAAAAATCATGCAAGATTGACCGAATTAACGACGACATGCTTTCAGCCAAAACGACCACACCGCGCTTGACTGTCGTGTCTATACTGGATAGACTCTTTCTATGCCAGATTCCGACCCAACAATGGGCAAAGTTCGGATGCTGTTCGAGAAGTCTGGAAAGACTCTCGACCAGCTAGGGCGCGAGATGGGCTATCCCCACGCAACCGCACGCAAGTCAGTCTGGCAGTTCATGAAAACGAGCGATCCGCGAATATCGACACTTCGGAGATTCGCCGCAGCGATGGGGGTGTCGCTACAAACGCTTCTAGCGGATCAGGCGCGGGACAAGGCCCAAAAACCTCAAGGATGAAGATTGCAATGAAGGTCGTTTACATCGCTGGGCCATACCGCGCACCTAGCGAATTCGAGGTCGTTCAGAACATTCGGCGAGCAGAAGCGATCGCAATCGAGGTGTGGCGTGCTGGCGCAGCGTGTATCTGCCCACACAAGAACACGGCGCTTTTCGGCGGAGCTGCTGACGATTCAGTTTGGTTGACTGGCGACCTGGAAATCGTTCGCCGATGCGATGCCGTGGTATGCGTTTCGGGTTGGCAGCATTCCATAGGCGCGTCAGGCGAGGTAAAACTCGCGAAAGAGCTAGGGTTGCCAGTGTTCCAGACTTTTGAGGAGTTCAAGAATTGGCTGGCATCCCCACCCACCGACCGCTGATAAAGCGAATCCTTCTCGAACCCTATTTGTACGATGTGCTGCTCGCGCTCATGGCGCTCGCCCCACTCGCCTACGCGATTCACAAAGCCGAGACAGACAAGGATGACGTATGGGTGTGGCGGCTTTCGGCGGTAGGGGCGTTCGTCTGTGCGGTAACTTTGGCCAAGATTGTGGCGACGATAGTTAAGCAAGGCATGGCGGAATCACGGCACGATCTCGAAGGGTGCCTGCACACCTTGCACTCGATCTTGACTGACGGGGTTGAGCAAGAGCATGGCCTTCGGATCACAGTCCATGTGCCAGTCGTGCGGAAGAAAAACAAGATGCTCCAACAGGTAACGGAGTATGTGGGCGATCCAAGAGGGAATCATCGCGGGAAGAGTGCTGGCCGGGTTCTTGCGTCAAACAAAGGAATCATCGGACGCGCTTTGGGTTCAGCGACTACCGATTGCCTTGTCGCATCACGAGATACAGAAAACCTGCCTACCTACATTGCGGCGCTTCAAGAGGAATGGCACTTTACAGAGGTGGAGGCCAGACGATTGGACGCCTCAGCAATGAGTTGGATGACCATCAGACTGAAGGACGGCGAAGGCAACGTCCAAGGGATCGTTTACTGCGATTCTATCCTGAAGGATTTTTTCACTGAAGAACGACAAGGATTGGCAATTGCCACGTGCGCCGGTATTGCCCGTTTCGTCCGCAAACGGTATAAATGAGTGTTCACCTGCAAAACAGTACACTATGAAGATATCAACCGAAATCCGGGAAATCCGCGTTGTTTCTCTCCCGACAGCAGTTTTTAAGGTGACGGAAGTGACCATCCCACGGTCTATCCAGATCAAAATCGCGGATGGCCTGAAACTCGGGCCGGTCGCGATTGCCAACCTCTATCCGCCGGTCATCAAGCCGCCCAAAACGTCGTAACCCTCTCATGTTGAGAGGGTCGAAGGTCCGTTCACGATGACGATCTAGCCAAGTCGATTCTGATTCATTTCAGGCCGGTCGATTCTCTTTCAGAGAACCATTTCATTGCGAGGCTCCGCAACGGCACCTGGGATGATGAAAAGGGATAGTATTCCCTTGGAGGCACGCGCCTTCGGTGTACTGGTCATCTCCGACCGCCGCGTCGTCGCCGAGATACCCCCTTTGGCTGGGGAGGGGGGTTTTGTCGGCGTCAACCTCTCAGTTTTCGGAGCAGTACGGCGCCAGGCGACGATTCTCCGTAACGCAAACAGCGGGAATGAAACGTATTTCGGGTTGGTCTACTCTTTGACCACCAACTTCACGGCCTCGATCTCCGCGCGGCCCGACTTCTTGAACGGGCGCGGCATCGGCTGAGCGTGGCCTTTCGCGTCGATCGTGCGACAGCGGAGGGTGTAGTTGCCCGCGGACAGGCCCGGCAGGCGGGCGGCCCAGTGGGCCTTGGCCAGTTTCATCGGCCATGTCTTCGGCTTGCCGGTCTTCGCGTCGAAGCCCATCGTGTCGGCGGGCACGACGCCCTTCGGCAGGTCGCCGCCCCACTTGTCCGGCGGGCCGACGATGTGGCCGTCGATCCAGGGGGCCTTCGTGAAGTACGGATCGTCTTCGGCCCACTTGTCCCCGGCGGGCTGCACCCAGACTTGCACCTTCGACATGCCCGCGACGCCGACCTGAGCATAGCCCGTCACCGTGAAGGCCGCGTTCGCCTTGACATCCGTTGGGACCGACAGCGTGGCCGCGAAGGTCTTGAGCGGGCTGTCGACGTCGTTGTTTTGTTCCGCGTACGTGTCGTTCGCATGGGCCAGGTTCGATAGCACGACGTGCGTGAGCCACTTCACCGACTTGAAGCCGTAACCTTCTGGAACCACGATGCGCACCGGCCCGCCGCGCTCGGGCGACAGGAACTCGCCGTTGAGGCGATAACAGAGGATGATCGGCGGCATGTCGTCCGGATCTTCGAGCACGCGGCCGACGGGCAGGGAGCTGCGGAAGAGCTGCTTCGGGTCATCGTTGTGGAAGCCCCAGTAGAAGACACGGCGCAGATTCTCCTTCGGCTTCGTACGCCAGACGACTTCGCGGAGCGGCACGCCTTCCCAGATGCCCATACCGAGCGGGCAGCCGATGTTGAGACAGGTCATGACCTTGGGAAAGCGGACGGCATGCTGCTCGCCGAGCTTCAACAGGCCGGCAAAATCGAGCGCGGTGCCGTCCTTGATGGTCATGGGCTTGCCGAGCGTGGCCGGCTTCTCCGGGTCGGCGATCACTTCGAGCTTCCAGGTGTCGCGCGTGAGGCCAACTTCTTTACGCTTCGCCTCGGGGAGCGAGTGCGGCACCGGCTTGCCGCGCGAGACGTCTTGAAAATCCTTGGGCAGGGTGAAGTAGGGCTCGAGCTTGGCGACGGCGTCCGCGAGTTCGGACGGAGGCGGGTCGCCGTGTGCGCGCGTGGCGATCCCGCTACCGATGGCGAGGCCGGCGCCGGCCTGGAAAAAGTGCCGCCGCGTCAGGTTGGGATGGCGATCGAGAGAGTCGGACATGGCAGGCTCCGCGAGAAACTCATTCTGCCGTTAGGGGCGACGCGCTCCGCTAGCGTGTCGCCCCTAACGGCAGAATGCACGATGCTACTTCTTCACCTCCATCGCGCTACCTTCCGAATTCACGGTCAAATCAAACTTCAGGTCGGCGCCACCGGCCGAGCCGCTGAATACACCCTTGACGGTCATCTTCTGCGTCGCGGCCGAGGACGAGCCGTCAATGCACAGGTCGAGTTCAAGCGTGAGGTCAAGCTTGGCGCCGTCCTTCAGCTCAATGGACTGATCGGCGGGGCCGATCTTGTTGAGCGCCAGCTCCATCTTGATTTCGAGCACGCCAAACTTGCGACCGTCCTTGTCATAGACCTTGACCAACTTGCCGGTGCCCGACGATTTGTCCACGTTCACGTCGAGGTCGGCTGAGGCGTCCTTGGCGATCTTTGACACATCGATCTTCCACGTGGCGCCGACTTTCACGGGGCCGGATGGCAGAAAGTCCGCGTCGCTCGATTGCTTTTCTTTGCGGAATTCCTTGCCAAGGATGGTCGCCGCCGTGCCCGTCAGTTCCTGACCGTCGGCCGTGATCTTGTAAGTGTCGCCAGTCTTTTCGATCAGAACTGCCTTGCCCGCCAGCCCGAGGTCTTCCTTCGTATCGTCTTTGATCATCTCCGCGGACTTGTAGACACGCTTAATCTTGGTCGCCTTTTTGGCGCCCGTCGGCTTGGCGAGAATTTCTTCCGTGTAGGAGACGCTGACGCTTGCCGACTCGTCCTTCTTCTGTTCCATGCCGTTGACGCTGATTTCGATCTTGTTCACGCTTTTTTCGGTCTTCGATTCTTGAACCACATCGCCGACCGCGGCTTGTTTGACCTTGATGGTCACTGGACCGTCGTCGGCCCAGGTTGCAGATGCAAAGATGGCGATGGCCACTAGACAATGACGCATGACGACTCCGGTTGCGAGAGTGCGGGATCGGCCCATCATAACCGAAGCTGGTATATGGAGACATGTAGAAAATCACCTTCTTGTGCGGCTACGCGAGGAACGCCTGCCATCGCGTACTTGAGCGGAGCCCAGCCGCCCGGTATTCTCTCGAAGTCCGCGAGGTGAAGTCGTCGTCAACCATGTTCGTTCGCTTACTCGTTGTGTTTGTGGCATTTGGCGTGCTCTCTGCCGCGCTGGCGGTCGCATTGCGCGAACTAGGGGCAGTTCCTGTTTTCGCACTTGTCATTCTTCTGGCGGTCGGGCCGGCCGTGTATTTCGCCAAGGTCGCCGTCCGATCGTTCCGCGCGATGACTGCGGCTGTCGATCGCGTCGCCGAGGGCGACTTTACTCATCGTTTTGATGGGGGCCCCTGGCGCGAGGGCCACGAGTTGGCCTTGCACTTCAGCGCGATGAGCGCGGCCGTGACGAACCGAATCGATCGGCTGGAGGCGGAACAGAACCAGTTGCGTGCTGTCCTTGGGGGGATGGCTGAGGGCGTTGTTGCGGTTGGCGCCGGCCAGCGTGTCCTATTCGCCAATGCGGCGGCGGCTTCGATTCTCGAGTTTGATCCGGGGCCTGCGATCGGCCGACCGCTTTGGGAGATCGCCCGCCACGGGGCTGTTCAAGACCTGCTCGAACGGGCGCGCAAGGCCGGTGAGCCGCAGCGCGAAGAAATTGAGATCAAAACTCCGCCCGCCCGACATTTGACCGTGTATGTCGCCCCCCTGAACGAGGCCGACGGGCCGGGGGCCGTGCTGGTGTTTGAAGACACGTCGGAGTTGCGCCGGCTCGAAAGTGTGCGGCAGGAGTTTGTCGCGAATGTGTCGCACGAGTTGAAAACACCTCTCGCGGTCATTCAGGCAACCGCCGAGGCGCTCCAGGACGGGGCGGTTGAAGACATTGAAGTGCGCGGTCCATTCCTTCAGCAGATTGCCGATCAGTCGGCGCGATTGCACGCGCTTATTCTCGACCTGTTGAGCCTGGCGAAAGTCGAGTCGGGCGACGCGGAGTTTGAACTGGAACCGCTGCCCATCGGCGAGATGGTCGCGGCTTGCATCGATCGCCATCGACCACGGGCTGAAGCGAAGGGCATGACCCTTGAAATGATGCCATTGGCCGAGGACCTGCACGTTTGGGCCGACGGCGAGTCATTAGCGCAGATCCTCGACAATTTGGTGGACAATGCCGTCAAGTACACCCAAGCCGGCGGCCACGTCGGTGTGAGTTGGGCCGCGGAATCGGCGAATGTGTGCATTGCCGTCGAGGACAATGGGCCGGGCATTCCCGAGGTCGATCTGCCGCGCGTGTTTGCACGCTTCTACCGCGTTGACCGGGCGCGATCACGCGAGTTGGGCGGCACCGGGCTCGGACTGGCGATCGTCAAGCGACTTGCCCAGGCGATGGACGGCTCCGTGAAAGTCGAGAGCACGATGGGCAAGGGCACGAGGTTCACAGTCCATTTGCCGCGCCAAAAGGCACGATAGAGCTTCACAATTCCTACGCAATTTCTTCACAATCAGGAACTAGAACAGCGGGGCCATTGAAAGCAGCCTGCTCCGGAGTGGTTTGTGTCGCGGCTCTATTCCGAAATCTTCACCCATCGGAAGCCCGGCGATTCGGGGCCGCACGCACCTTTGAAGACCAAGTTTCACTGCGAAAAAGTGAACTTCTGGTATCCGAACAAGCAAGCACTTTGGGAGGTCGAGCTGACTGTCCCGGAGCGGTCCGTGCTCGCCTTGATCGGGCCTTCGGGCTGTGGCAAGTCGACGTTTCTCCGACTACTCAACCGGATGAACGACCTGATCGACGGCTGTCGTGTCGACGGCACGATCACCATGGACGGCAAGAATCTATACGCTCCCGACGTCAACCTCGTCGATCTCCGTCGTCGCGTCGGAATGGTGTTCCAGAAGTCCAACCCGTTTCCCAAAACCGTCTACGAGAATGTGGTGTACGGCCCGCGCGTCGCCGGTATTCGCGACCGGGCCCGGCTCGACTACACCGTCGAGCGGTGCTTGAAACAGGCGGCGCTTTGGGACGAAGTTAAGGATCGATTGAACACCTCGGCTCTGGAACTCTCGGGTGGCCAGCAACAGCGGCTCTGCATTGCGCGCAGCCTGGCCACTGACCCGGAAGTCCTGCTCATGGATGAACCGGCGAGCGCGCTCGATCCGAAGTCGACGGCTAAGATCGAAGACCTGATCGACGATTTGCGCAAGCAATACACGATCGTGATCGTCACGCACAATATGCAGCAAGCGGCCCGCGTGTCGGACCGCACAGCGTTCTTTTACGAGGGACGCATTATTGAAGATGGACTGACGCAACAGATCTTTACGAAGCCGACGAAGAAGCAGACTGAAGACTACATCACCGGCCGGTTCGGTTGAGAGGGAGCAACGTGTCGAAGCATCTTGAACGCGATCTTGAACGGCTGCAACAGCGGATCGTGCGCTTTGCCAGCCTCGTCGAGGAGGCGGCATTCAAGGCGGTGCAGGCCTTGCGCGAACACGACCGCGAACAGGCTGACGAGGTCGTTGAAGGCGACGAGGCAATCGATCAAGCCGAGAACGAGATTGCCGAGGAGTGTCTGAAGCTGCTCGCCTTGCATCAGCCGGTGGCCGGTGACCTACGGCGTATCGCAACCATTTTGATGATCACGACGGACTTGGAACGGATGGGTGACTTGGCCCGGCACATCGGCGAGGCGGCCATCGTGCTCGCATCGCCGCCAGTGACGATCCCGACCCGCCTGTCGCAAATGACGGACATCAGCCTGAGCATGGTCCGGCAGAGCCTGGATGCTTTCATTCACCAGGACAGCCAGCTCGCGCGCCGCGTGGTGCGCATGGATGACGAGGTCGACCGGTACAACGACGACCTGATTGCCGAACTAACCGCGCTGATGAAGCAATCGCCTGACTTTGTCGAATCCGGACTGACATTGTTCTCTGTGGTGCGCCATCTAGAGCGGATCGCCGACCACGCGACCAATATTGCCGAAGACGTCATCTACCTCATCGAAGGGGAGATCGTCAAACACCGCCCGGAAGCCATTGGCAACGAGTGAGAATTCGACTCGGGGAAATCAACCCGGGCGTGGATTCTTGTGCGATACCCCTGACGGCGGACTCTTATGGCACAACCTCGCATCCTCCTGATCGAAGACGAGAAGGGCCTGGTCCAGTCGTTGACCTGGTACTTCAACCGGGAAGGGTACGAGACGATTCCTGTCTCGGACGGTGCTGAAGGATTGCGCAAGGCGCAGGCGCAGTTGCCCGATTTGATCCTTCTCGACCTCATGCTTCCAGGAATGGGTGGTCTGGAGATCTGTCGCGAACTGCGCGCCGGCGAGAAGACCAAGCAGATTCCGATCATCATCATCACGGCCCGATCGGAAGAAACGGACGAAGTCATCGGCCTGTCGATGGGAGCCGACGATTACGTCACCAAACCGTTCAGCAACAAGGTGCTCCTGCAACGGGTGAAGGCTATTCTGCGCCGTTCGGAAGCGGCCCGCGAAAACACGGACGTTACCGAACACCTGGGCGTGAAAGTCGACCGCATGCGGCATCAGGTGACCATCAGTGACAAGCGCATCGACTTGACGCCGACGGAGTTTCGCCTGCTCGAAGGATTGATTCGCCAGCCGGGACGGGCCTTCACGCGCCATCAATTGATGGACGCGGCCATCGGCGAGGGCTCAATCGTGCTCGAACGCACGATCGACGTACACATCAAGACGCTGCGCAAGAAGCTGAGTGAAGTGAAGGAAGAGACCGGCGACTTTATCGAGACCGTCCGCGGCGTCGGTTACCGGTTCCGCGAGATGCCGTAGACTCTGCGAAAATGACGGCTCGATTTCAAGTTCCCAGTACTTCGGCGACCGCGACGACCATGCCACTTAGTGCCAGGAGTTCAATTCTCTCTCCTACGCGGTAGGTTCGCATGTCGCCAAACGTGCCGTCTGGCCGCGGATCGCGATACACTTCAACGCAGTTTTCGATGATGTTGACAATCCAGTATTCGCCGATGCCGGCTTCGGCGTAGAGAGGGCCTTTCACGTCGCGATCATATTCGAGTGACGATTCGGCCACTTCGATCAGAAGAAGAATATCCGCTGGGCTTGGCTTGCCTCGCGTGCCGGACCGTTTCAGCACAACGTCCGGTTCCGGCTCGCTGTCGGCCAGACGGACCGGGTTCTGGATGCTCACCGTGACGTGGTTGGCGACAGCCCGGACAAATAGCTGAGTCAGGCAGTTCACACAGTCGATATGAGGGTCTCCGATTGGCATTTTGGCGACGATCTCCCCGCGGATGAGTTCAATTCGCTCATCTTCCTTGAGGATGCCCTTGTCGATCATCCTGTCGTACTCAGACACCGTGATCCGATGTGGTAAACTGCGGACTGTCATGGAGATTCCAATTCAACGCGGTGAGTGCGATTGTACCAGTGCCAGCAGGATCATGCCAAGAAGTTGTGGGGGTTTACGAAATGGGCCGGGCCGCTCATCGCGCCCGGCCCCAGTACACCATCAGAGGGCTGACGCCGCTCCGCTCGCCTTATCCCGCGTTGGTGCCGACCGCTGCGAAGTCCTCCATCTTGCGCGCCACGGCGAGCGGCAACACCTTCCGCAACTTGCGGCCGCGGCGGACTTCGGTCCAGTTCTTCAGGATCCATTCCGCTTGTCGGCTGCCGGTGCGGGCGTGGTAGTTGATGATGAGCGGATGAATCCATTCGTAGTCGACGTAGCCGCAGTCGATGACGGCCACGCTCTTCGCGTGCAGCTTGAGCGCCAGGTCGCCGTCCGGATCGTAGACGATCAGCTCGCCGCCGGTCATGCCGCTGCCAACTTCGTTTTCGATCGGTCCTAGTATCACGACTCGGCCGCGGGTCATGTACTCACACGCGTACTTGCCGGCCGCCTCGGCAACGATGGTCGCGCCGCTGTTGCGAATACCGAGGCGATGGCCCGCCTGGCCGCCGAGGAAGATCGTCCCGCCGGTGGCGCCGTAGCCGACGTTGTTGCCGGCCACGCTCTGGATTTCGCCGCCGTAGTCGCTCGCCGTGTAGTCAAGCGTCACGACCACATGCCCACCCGAGATGCCCTTGGCCACGCCGTCCTGGGCGAAGCCGCGCAGTTCCAGGTCGAGGCCATTCACGCACCAGGCGCCAAAGCTCTGTCCGGCCTCGCCCTCGAAGCTCACTTTGACGCGCCGATGATTCGGCATCCCCTCACGGCCATATGTCCGCGCGATCAGGCCCGCGATGGTCGCGCCGATGGACCGGTCGCTGTTCTTCGTGCGGAACACCAACTCGGCATTCATGCATGTGTCGACCGCGTCGTGAGCGGCCTCGACAATGCGCCGGTTCAGCGACTTCTCGGTCACCGGTGCACAAACGCCGGCGCCGCCAGGCTCCTGAGCGAAGCGCTCGGCGAGACCGACGAGCGCCATGTCCGGGCGAATGAACTTGGACACATCCACGAGGGCTGCTCGACCCGGCAGCTTCGGATTCTTGATGAGCAGGTCGCTACGGCCCACCAGTTCGCCGATATTCGCGAAGCCCATCTGCGCGAGCAGCGATCGCGTTTCCTCGGCAACTTGCACAAGATACGCCTTGGTATGCTCCGGATGCCCCTTAAAGATTTCCGGGCTGCCGGTAATCCCGGTCGGACAGTTCGGGATGTGGCACGACTTGCAGACAATGCAGCCGACCGACACCATCAGGCCCTGACCGAAGGTGAACTGGTCGGCCCCAAACAAAGCGTACTTGATGACGTCGTAGCCGTTCTTGATCCCGCCGGCCGCCCGCAGCTTGACCGACGTTCGCAAACCGTTGGTCACGAGCGCCTGATGAGCCTCCGCGAGCCCCATCTCCGTCGGCAGGCCGGCATGCTCCTTGCTCGACAACATTGCTGCCCCGGTGCCGCCGTCGATGCCGTCGATCTCGATCACGTCGGCACCGGCCTTGGCCACGCCGACGGCGATCGTGCCGATGTTCTCGACGGCGACGAGCTTGACCGAAACCGGTACGCCCGGCTTGACCGCCTTCAGGTCATAGATGAGCTGAGCCAAGTCCTCAATCGAATAGATGTCGTGGTGCGGGGGAGGGCTAATCAAGTCGTTGCCCGGTTTGCCGAAGCGAATCTCGGCGATCTCCTTCGTGACCTTCTTGCCCATGAGTTGCCCGCCCTCGCCGGGCTTGGCGCCCTGGGCCATCTTGATTTGCAGCTCATCCGCATTCATCAAGTATTCGGCATCGACACCGAAGCGGCCGCTCGCCACCTGGCGAATCCGGCTGCGGAATCGGCTTTTGCGCAAATCGCCATGCAGCGCATAAATGGTCGGATGCTCAGCGCGCTCGGCAAGCGTCTTCTCCCAGAACGGCCCCCAGGGACGCTCCGGCGCGTCGTTGCGATTGCGCGCTTCGCCGCCCTCGCCACTGTTGCTAAAGCCGCCCAACTCGTTGAGCGCAGCCGCGATCGTCTGATGCGAGGCGGCCGTCAAGGCCCCGTGGCTCATGGCCGCGCCGCGGAAGCGGCCAACGATCAGGTCGAGTGCTGGCTGCACGGTCTTGATGTCAATCGGCTTGCCCAGCCGCTTGATGTTGAACAAGTCGCGCAGGACTGTCGGCGGCCGGGTGTTCACCATGTCCGTGAACTTCGGCCACTTGGCGGCTACACGCTGCGCGGCATCCGGGTCTGGCTCGTGCGGGGGAGCAGTATAGGCTTGCTCGCCACCGCCTTGCTCGGGCTCTGGATGGGCTTCCTTCACCGAATCCCGCAACGCCATCCGGACCTTGGCGTTGAACGCCATGTAGTCCTTGTTGCGAGGGATCGGCTTTTTCTCCGCGAACATCCATTCGCCCTTCTGAACTCGCCATGCCGCGTCCTCAACGAGTTCCTTCAGGCCGATGCCGCCGATCCGCGATGGGAAGTCGCCGAGCCACTCCATGATCTCCGGGCCGAATCCGACGGCCTCGAAGAGCTGTGCGCCGCGGTAGCCCTCGATGGTCGTGATGCCCATCTTGGCGATGATCTTCTTGATCGAATCTTCCAGGGCCGCGAACAAATTTTCCAGGCACTCGTGCGCGGAGATCGTGACCTCTTGCTTGCTCTCGGCGTCCTTGAACGTGAGACCATCTTTGATGAGGCGTAGCATCAGATAGGGGTGGACGGCATCAGCGCCAAAGCCGACCAGGCAACAGATGTCGTGTCCTTCTTGCACGTCGGACGCCTGCACGATCAGCGAACACTTGTCGCGCAGTCCTTGCCGACACAAGTAGGTGTGCACCGCCCCGAGCGCGAGGATCGAAGGAATCGGATCGATGCCGCGGTTGCACGCTTCTTTATCTGACAAGCAGAGCACTGCGTAGCCCGCGTGAATCGCGCGTTCCGCCTCGCTACGGATACGGTGCAGCGCTTCCCGAAGCGCCTCCTCGCCGCCGGAAAGCGGGAACGTGGTGTCGATCAGTTGATAGCCGAGCACCTCGTTGCGCCGAATTTCCTCGACAATCGCGTCGGAAATCACGGGGCTGGCCAATTCCATTTGACGGACTGGTAATCCATCGTTTTCTGACCCCTGACCCCTGACCCCTGACCCCTGGCCGCGGAAGCCTCCCGGTCGGCCGATGTACGTCGTCAACGACATCGCGCCACCTTCGCGATACGGGTCGATCGGTGGGTTCGTCACCTCGGCAAAGGTCTGCTGCAAATACTTGAACAGCGTCGGATGGTGCTGGCTAAAGATCGTCAGTACGCGGTCGTAGCCCATCGAGCCAAGCGGCTCCTTCTTCAGCTTGGCCATGTCCTTGACGAACACGGCCCGCTCGAAGTCCCAGCCGACGCCCTGTAGGAGGTGGTCCAGCGTCCAGCCGCGATCGTCGAGCATCGCCCCGACCTGATCGTCGATCTGCGTGGTGAAATCAAATCCTTCGGGCACAAGAATCTCGGCCCGGTTGATGTCGCGTACATTGCCGAGTTCGGTCTTCACCTCATCGACCACGCGGCGCATGACTTGATGGTGATCGAGTCGTTCGCCCGTCTCGGTGTCGAGCGCGATCATCTGGCCCGGCTGCAACTGGCCGCTGGCAACGATCGACGAACTGTCCACGCCGAACACGCCGGACTCGCTGGCAATGTAGAGCCAGCCGCGCTTGTCCGCACTCCAGCGCACCGGGCGCAGACCCATGCGATCGACAGCGCCGACCAGCACACGGCCGTCGGTCGCCAACAGCCCGGCCGGACCATCCCACGCGCACAGGCTGCCGAAGGTGCGCCGACAATAGCTGAACAGGTCGACGGCTTCCTGCCCCCAGAACTCGGCTTCGGTATCCCACACCGGCGGCACGCTGAGGCGCAGTGCCCGCAACAAGCTCCAGCGGCGCTCGACAACGAGATGCTCCAGCCACTCGTCGAGCGAACCGGAGTCGCTCATCTTCGGCGTCAGCAAGTCGCCGCCGGGGATCGGCGGGTTGAGGCCGCGCGAATAGGCGTGGACCGCGTTGCGGTTGGTCCGGATGGTGTTGATCTCGCCGTTATGCGACGAGTAACGGAACGGCTGGCCGAGCGCCCAGTTCGGATAGGTGTTGGTCGAGTACCGGCGATGAAAGATCGCGACGCCGGCCTCAAAGTCGTCACGCTGGAGATCGGGGTAGAGATCAACGAATTGTTGCGACGTAGCGAGCGCCTTGAAGCTGATCACTTTTGCAGACAAGGAAGGCACGTACACGTCGAGGCCCGCGTCGCGGAACTTCTGACGGAGCTCCAGCCGGCGACGATAGAGGAACACCTCGACTTCATCCGCCGGTGCATTGCACCGCATGAGCAATTGCTCGATCGCGCCGGGTCGAACGTCGCGGGCGCGTTGCGAAAGGGCATCGTCGTTGGTTGGGACATTTCGCCAGCCAAAAACATGCACGGGGCCGCCGGCGAGAGCTTCTTGGATGAGGCCCTTGGCCGCGTCGATCCGACTTGGTTCGCGGTCGTTGAAAAAGAACACGCCGACGGCGATGCGGTCTTCCGCTCGCAGGTATTTGGCCTGTTCGAACTTGAGGCGCTTGGCTTCCTCGCGAAAGAAGCCCTGGGGCATCTGGCAGGTGAGACCAGCCCCGTCGCCGGCGTCGCCACAGACGCCGCCGCGATGTTCGAGAGCTTTGAGCGCCGTCAGGGCTTTACGAACGACCTCGACGGTGGCTTTACCGTCTTTGGCGGCGATGCCGCCGATGCCGCAGGCGTCGCGGCCCACGTCGTCCGTGTAAAGGAGTTGCCCCGAGCGAACCAGCTCCAGCCCCCTGTTCATCGGCCTCCATCCTTCTCCGCAAGCGGAATAGAAAGATCACCCGGCCCGAGGGTCGGACCGGTCCAAACAGGATTAGTTTTAGAATGAAAGTGATGTAAGACAAGCGCCGCAAGCCAAGGAAACGACGAAAACGGCTGCCGGATGAGAACCTGGGAGGTCTTTGCAACGAATTTGCCAGGTGCAAATTCATTTCGCTGCGACGCCGAGAGCAGAGATTGCCAACCAAGATTGCCAAACACATAGGGGGGGTTGGCAATCTCTCCTCCCAAATTTCGACGTATCTGATTCGCAGGGAAAGACATGTGCGCAGATTCGACGAGCCAAAATACTAGCGCATAGAACCCCCCGAATTGAGGTGGCGCGTGCGGTTCTTGCTCTCTGGCAGTCTTCGATTCGTTTGACGAGCCGGTCGCGAACGAAATTGCGTTCAAATTCTCCTGGTCGGTTGCACGAACGGTTAGAATCTTGGAATGGGTCGAAGAAACACGAGTGCTGCGGAGGGCGTGCAAATGAGTAATTCCAGAACCGATCCCCACACGCACGCCCGAAGCGGTGGCTATTCGCGGTTGCGACCCATTCGGCCGTCTTCACGCCTTTCCGCGTGATCGACGACGCCAGCCCATCCTCATGGTGTACCATGGCCACGACGGGGATTGGCAATTCCCTCACGGATACCTTGAAAGTAGCGACGAGTGCCGGATGGTTTGCTTCGGATGCCTGTTTGGGCGAGATGAATCGATCGGCCTCAATGCGGTCCTCCCCATTGGGTGGTGTGCCACGCGGGAAGCGGTAGGCGCAGCATGGAAACGCGAGCCCTTCGATCCTGGCAGCTAGAACGCCAAAGCGAAGATCGCGATCGCAGTCGATCCTCGCATCGAAGGCAAGCTCGCGGGCATCGACTCGAAGCCGCTTCGTTGCTCGGGTGGCGTAGATTCCGCGCCAGGGCAGCGCGCTTTCGTTGCGGACGTTCTCGACAGACTGTCTCACGATCCTTAGACTTGAATTCGACTGTTCGAAAGTGATAGACGAAGCGCAGGAATGCCAGACATCCCTTGCCAACCGAGGACACGCGTGGCGCCGCAAATATTGAAAGCTTCGCGGAACGGCTCGGTAAATCAAGCCGTCCATCCGTTCCGGAAATTGTTTCAAGGCGATGCGCGCAACTTGGGTTCACTCATATCTCAGGACCAGCCCAAAGACGAAACGTCCATCGCCGATGGGTCCGTTGACCTCGTTGTGACTTCACCTCCCTACTGGCGCAAACGCGACTACGGAATCAAAGGACAAATCGGACAAGAGCAGACCCCAGACGACTACGTCATTGAGATGATGAAAGCAATAAGTGAATGGCGACGTGTATTGCGACCCTCGGGCTCTATATTCCTAAATATTGGCGACACATATTGGAGGAAAAGTCTTGCGGGAATACCGAGTTTGGTTGAGGCAGCGGCGCGCAAAAGTGGACTCATCGTTCGAAATCGGATCGTGTGGGTAAAAAAAGGCGGCCACCCAGATCCGGTGCGTGACAGATTGGCGGCCCGACATGAGTACATTCTCCATTTTGCGGTGAACGGATACTATTACGACCTGTTTGGCTACGCCGACCAATATAGTGCC
This sequence comes from Gemmataceae bacterium, assembly GCA_036266155.1. Taxonomy (GTDB): domain Bacteria; phylum Planctomycetota; class Planctomycetia; order Gemmatales; family Gemmataceae; genus SIAJ01. The sequence goes on from DATANR010000223.1 coordinate 19,893, forward strand.
GATCGCCGGGGAGCTAATCCTGGCGATGTCTGGGAAATCTCGCAGAAACGAGATTTAGGTGGCCATCTGGCGCCCTTCCCGCCAGAGATTGTCCGACGCGCGATCTTGTTGGCATGTCCCGAATTCGTTTGCACTCAGTGTGGCGAACCAAGGAGTCGACGGGTTGAACGATCAAAAATGGACCTCGACCCAACTCGCCCGCAGGCTCGGCGCGCACTTGAGATCGCCAAGGAAAAGAAACTGACAGACGCACATATTGCGGCCATCCAGGCGACTGGAATTTCGGATGCCGGAAAAGCCAAACTGGTCCAGACCGGCACAGATAAGAATACGGAAGAAGTGCGCCGCTTAGCAGCCGAGGCCAAGCAAATGCTTGGTGGTTATTTTCGCGAATTTACATTCACTAAACGAAAGTCGATTGGCTGGCGGCAGTGTTCCTGTGCCGCAGCGTTTCAACCTGGCGTCGTACTTGATCCCTTCATGGGAACCGGTACGACGCTTGAGGTGGCTTTGGAATTGGGGCGATCAGCGATTGGAATAGACTTGGACACGACTAATTCGAAGGGTGCGGCGAGATGATTTCCGTTATCCGGAAGCCGGTCATCGCCGCCGCACTCCAGCAGCTTCGGGCACAGAAGACCCACCCCTTATTTGCTGGATATCTTCATCTTTGCCAACTCGCGGCAGAGTCCGGTCGATTGGACAATCTCAAACCGGATTTCACCAATTTCTACCGGAAGTATTTTCGCGTCAAGGATCATCCACTCGGCTATCCGTATGTCAGGCCATTCACCAGTCAAAAGGCAAGCCGTCGAAATCTGTGGCTCAACGAGAATGTAGCGGGTTCCTACGCGCCGAGTTCATTGCGGCCTGAGCAGCCGTTCCGAAAGGTGGTAAAAGTTACGTCAAGCGGAAGTTACTCATTGGCGCCGAACCATGCCGAGCTCGCTTTCCGATATCTCCTGGATGGCGAGCGCGTTTCTGCGCCTGCGATCGCGTCATTCATCTACCGAGACTTTGGCTTGCTCGACGAGTCGCTTAGAATCCACCAATTGGTTGCGGCATTCGCATTTCGTTTCGGCTTCTCAACCGATCCTCTCCGGCCTGCAGCAGAGTTCAATAGGATCTTTGATTCCAAGATTCTTGAACAGTGGCCCGATGATTGGCTTGAACCATGGTCGACAGATGCAGACGGGTCTGAGGAAGCTACCGAAGCGAAAGACATTCGCGTTCCGATGACTCGTAACCCCATTCGAACGTTGTCTGCTGGCGATTTTTTTACATCTCAGGGAGAAAGCAGTCAGCAATTGAGCTTCGTACAGGAACTTCGCATCAAGGGTTTATTGTCGTTTGGGGAAGAAACCACATTCGCATTTGGCAGGCTAAATCTGCTAGTGGGGCCGAACGGCTCCGGCAAGTCGAACATGATCGACTGTTTGCGTTTGTTTCAAGAAATGCCGATTGATATTCAGGCCAGGCTGGCTAGCGAGGGGTTTGAGGCATGGCTATTTAACGGCCTCGACAAACAGAACGCTCATGGCGAACTTCAACTTGTTGCCCGCGGTCCTGTGGTTGAGGGAGCGGTTCGACATCAAATCAGGCTAGGCCCGCCAAGCTCATCGGGGGCAGCGGTTGATGAGCTGATCGACCGTGATGGTGAAGTCACGCAACCCACATTCCCTCTTTTTGTTGGATCATATCGGACGGCTGCGGAATTGAGCGCCGTCGGTATCCATAAGCGCCGACGCGTAGAACTCACGGAAGAACAATACAACCCATTTCAGTCAATTCTCAGCCAAATCCGTGATTTTGGTCAATACCCGGAAGTAACTAGTCTTGGCAACCTTTACTCGAGATTTCGAATTTACTCGGAGTGGACTTTTGGTCGGCAATCCAAGCTTCGTCGATCGGCGTCACCGTCCCGGACCGATCCTCAACTCTCAGAACAAATGGATGATTTGCCGGCGACTTTGAACGCGCTACTTCGGACCGAAACGCATCAAAAGATCAGGAATCTACTTCAAGAACTGAAGGAAACATATCGAGATTACGTTACGCGAATAGTGTTTGGCAGAGTTGGCCTGGAATTGGTCGAAGCCCCATTTGATCGGCTTCCAATTCCAGCGCAACGGCTATCGGATGGAACGCTCCGCTTTCTTGCCCTGGCGGCCATCCTATTGCGCCCGAACCCTGCCCCGGTGATATGCCTTGAGGAACCAGAACTGGGAATGCACCCGGACATGATTCGGATGGTTGCGAACATGATTGTGGAAGCATCTTCAAGAGCGCAACTGATAATCTCGACTCATTCCGAGCATTTGCTTACGGCACTTCAAGATCATTTCGACGTCCTTTTCGCATTCGATGGCGGACCGGCAGGAAGCACCGTGCAAAGGTTCTCAAACGAGGAGTACCAAAAATGGCGGTCGAATCACAATCTAGGTGAACTTTGGAGTTCCGGTGAACTTGGGGGCGTCCGCTACTAATGAAACAAAAGCAAATTCTTGTATTCATTGAAGGCGAAGGTGGCGGACGAACCACCAGTAAACGTGGCTTTCTCGCTGGAGAGTTCCGAAAGTCGTGGAAGCAGTTTCTGCAGCCGCTGGCCGATCATGCGACAAACAAGGGCATTAGGCGTTTTCAGTGCATTGCCGGCCGTGGAGGCTCGGCGGTTACTGACACATTTGCCAACCCCCTTCCAAAGGACCAGGGCGCTCTTCGAATTCTCATTATTGATTCCGAAGGGCCGGTTGCCGACGTCAGCAAGCCTTGGGCCGCTCTGAATCCCAAGAAGCGTCCGAAGTGGGCGACCGATAGCGATTGCTATCTCATGGTGCAATGTCTCGAAGCGTGGTTGTTGGCGGATCGCGATGGGCTCAAGGCGCACTTTGACCGAACAAAAACATGCTTTAACGAGAAAAAGCTGAAAAAGTGGCCGAATCTGGAGGCGCTTGACCGGAAAACGGTGCAACGCGCAATTTCGGACGCCACTTCGAGTTGTAAGAACCCCTACGGGCATGCGGACGGCAACGTGTTGATCGCAATTGTGGACAGAGAGAAATTGAAGTCGCTTCCAGCGGTTACGCGGTTGTTCAGGGATTTTGCCAACAGAATTGACAGGTATGCGCAAGAGTAGGCGTATGGCCGCTCGCCTGGAAACCGCCGGCCGTTTGCCCTCGCGCCGCGACTGGCTCCGGATCGGCGTTCCCGCACTGCTGGGATGCCGTGCGCTCGGCCATGCTTCGTCGCCATCGGCCTCCAGCCTTCCGGGTTTCGGGCGCGCCAAGTCGGTGCTCGTGGTTTTTACCAGCGGTGGACAGAGCCAACTCGATACCTGGGACCCCAAGCCGGACGCGCCTGCGGAAATACGCGGCGCATTTGGAACGATCGCAACGAGCGTGCCGGGCTTTCGCGTTTGCGAACACATGCCGCGGCTGGCCAAGTTGCACAACCGCGTCACGGTGCTGCGCTCCATGACACACGATGACCTCGACCATGGGTCGGCGTGCTATCTCGCCCTGACGGGTCAGTTCCATCCGCGTAAGTCGTCAAACCCGCCGCCGAAAGGGACCGATGCCCCGGCACTTGGCGCCATCCTCCATCGCGTCCGGCCGGATCGCCGATTTCCGCACTCGGCGTTCCACGTCAACGGTCCATTGTTGACGCCGAGCGAGCCCGGTCCCGGTCAATACGGCGGACTGCTCGGGCGCGGATACGACCCGCTCGACCTGGGCGACGTGACTGACGGCACCGCTCTGCTGACGGGCTTGAGCCCGCGTCCCGATCTCCCCGCCGCGCGCTTTGGCGAACGATCCGGATTGGTCCATCAACTCGAAGCCGCGACGCACGCGAACGAGAAGCTGCCGGCCACCGACGGCCAGCAGGCACTGGCGCGGCAGGCTTTCGAGTTGTTGCACACACCACGCGTGCGCGATGCCTTTGACATCGCACGCGAACCGACGAAGGTCCGCGATCGTTATGGCCGCTTTCGGGCGGGGCAAGCGTGTCTGATGGGGCGACGGCTGATCGAGGCCGGTGTGCCGTGGGTGACCGTGTTCTTCAATCACAACATCCGTGGACAGGATTTCTATGTCGGCGAGACCGACCACTACGGCTGGGACACGCATAACGACATCTTCGAGGACATGAAGAGCCACCTGTTGCCGCGATTCGATCACGGCTTCTCGGCGCTGCTCGAAGACCTCGACGAACGCGGACTGTTGAAGGACACGTTGGTCGTGTGCATGGGCGAGTTCGGGCGGGCGCCGCTGATCGCGCTGGAGAGGAACTTCGTGGGTCGCGGCTCGCCAGGGCGGAAGCACTGGGCCAAATGCTATTCGGTGGTGCTGGCGGGGGCCGGCATCACGCCGGGCGCGAGTTTTGGACGGTCCGATCGTCAGGCCGCATACCCGCTCGCCGACCCGGTGATGCCCGGCGACCTGGCGGCGACGCTGTTCCACGCCCTCGGCATCCCGGCGGATACGCACTACGAAGACTTCACCAGCCGGCCATCGCGAATCGTGACCGGCGCCCCGGTAACGAAGTTGTTCGCGTAGGGCGGACGATAGAGCTCGGGGCGACGATCCGCCAATTGATGCGTGCAACGGTCGCGTCAAACGTCGCGGCGAATCCTCGGGCTTCCGCCAAACGAGAAAAGTGTTTGATGCGCTCGCGAAGCGCCTGACTCATCCCGACTTCGAATGGCGGCGCCGGATCAGGAACCATTCGCTTCTCTCAATCGGCGTGCCTCGCGGATTTCCCGAAGTACTTGGTCTGCCGGAACCACGTCCTTCATTTGTTCCATCATTTCTTCTTCGGTCAACGGCACAAAGTTCGGAAGCAAGTCCACGATGTACTGCGAGTACTCGGCCCGCTGCGCTCGCGTCTCGGCCAACTGCCGGCGCAGCCGTTCGTTCTCGGATCGGAGTTCGCTTATCTCGATCAGCAGTTCGGTCTCGGTCGACGACATGGAAATCGCCCGCGCAATGAATTGCGCGCTTGTGAATACTCGGCCCGGTCACACCAAATCATTTTACCCGATGTCGAATCTTGGACAAAGAGCGCTGCGATGGGCCGCTCATGCGGAGGCAGCGGGGAAGCCCAATAGTTGCGAAGCTGCTCGCGTGAGCGCCGCCTACATCCGCACATTCCCCAAACTTGCTCGGAAGCGATCGACCGAATCACGGACTTCCTTGGTGGCAGCTTCGGCGCCGATCCAGCCGAGGGACTCGGTGTGGGCGCCTTCGAGTTGCTTGTAGGTGCCGAAGAAGTGTTCCACCTCGAGCAGGAAGTGCGGCGGCACGTCCTCCAGCTTTTTCATTTGCCCGAACAACGGGTCGGTGTCCGGCACGCCGAGGACTTTGAAGTCGTCCGCGCCTTTGTCCTTCATGCGGAACATGCCGAGCACACGGGCTTCGATCAGGCAGCCGCTGAAGGTCGGCTCGTTGACCATGACCAGGATGTCGAGCGGGTCGCCGTCCTCAGCGAGCGTCTGCGGGATGAAGCCATAGTCGCCGGGGTAGACGGACGACGAGTAGAGATAGCGGTCGAGCCGGATGAGGCCGGTCTCCTTGTCCAGTTCGAACTTGTTGCGCTTGCCTTTGGGGATCTCGACGATCGCGTTGACCACGTTCGGGATGTCCGTGCCCGGCGAGATCATCATGTATTCGCTGGCGGCAAATCGACGTGGCATTGTGTGCTCGTTAAACGAAAACGGGACTCTGGATGGTCATCATACTCTCTCGACCAGCGAGTCGAACACCCGGACCTTGGCCCAATTGTGCTTCATCTCGGCGATGAACTGGTTGTGCGTGGCGTCGTCCTGATAGGCGTCATGGGCGGCACGATCGGTGAAGACGACGTGCAAGGCGACATCAAAGTCGCGATCGTTGACCTCGCGGGCCAGCTCGGGCTCGACTTTGCCGCAGCAGAAGAAGACGATGCCGGGCTGAACGGTGAGGTACTTCTTGCACGCGGCGACCAGGGCGTCGGCCGCGGAGGGGGAGCGATCCTTCAAGGTGAAATAGACGTTGTGGCACAGAAGCATCGATAATTCTCCAATCGCGTTTCGGTAGTCCTAATCCCAATTCTAATCTCAATTTCAATCCAAATCTGGTTTTCGGAGCCACGCCAGACATCAGAAGATTAAGATTGCGATTGGGATTGAGATTAGGAATGATCTGTGTGTGGGCAAGGAAGCGACGCCGGTCCCCCTGTCCACTTCACATAGCCTGATCCTATACTGTACCTTTCGTTAATCCACGCCGGGACTACGCCGGCTCTTGTGGGAGTGACCCGTCATGGGCATGCAGTGCGACGTTTGCGGCAAGAAGCCGATCGTGGGCAACCAGAAGACATACCGCGGCAAGGCCAAATACCTCGGCGGCGTCGGTAAGAAGATTACCGGCACCAGCAAGCGGACGTTCTACCCGAACCTGCAGAGCATTCGCGTGGTCAAGGAAGGCAAGACGGTCCGTTCGAGCGTGTGCGTGCAGTGCATCCGATCCGGCAAGGTGCAGCGGCCGCTCAAGCGCAAGCCGTTCGCGACACCACAAGTCTAGTCTTCAGTCGATCAGTCCTCAGTCCCCAGTCGGTTGGGTATTGACTGCGGACTGAGGACTTTTGGACTGGGGACTGAAAGATGGATATCGACCAGGTCCGCAAGGTCGCCCGACTCGCCCGGCTCGATTTGCCGGACGCCGACTTGGCCGTGATGGCGCAGCAGCTGACGGCCATTCTCGGCTACATGGATCAACTCAAGGAACTGAACACGGACGGCGTCGAACCGCTGGCGCATCCGCTGCCGGTGCAGAATGTGTTCCGCCCTGACGAACTGCGGCCCTCTCTGTCGGTCGACGAAGCGTTGAGCAATGCGCCGGCCCGGTCCGGCGACTTCTTTGCCGTCCCCGCCGTCCTTGACCCGGCCGAAGCGCCAAGCCATTAAGACGAGGAACCACGAAAAAGACGAAAGTCACGAAAAAATGAAAAGTCATCAAATTCAGTGAACTGATCGATTCTTTTGTGTATTTCGTGACTTTCGTGGTTTCACACTTCTGGGTTCTCCATGTCATTGATCGAACGCACGGCGACCGAGTTGCTGGCACTTCAGGCCAAAGGTGATGCCACGGCCGAGGCGATTACCGATGCGTTTCTGGCGTCGATCCGCGCGCGCGATCCCAAGGTGAAGGCGTTTCAGCACGTCGATGAAGACGCGGCGCGCCAGCAGGCGCGGGCCGTCGATGTCAAGCGCAAGAAGGGCGAGAGGCTCGGGGCTTTGGCAGGCGTGCCGGTCGCGGTGAAGGACGTGCTCTGCATGAAGGGCGTGCCGACCACGTGCGGCAGCAAGATGCTGAAGAGTTTTCGACCCCCTTATGACGCGCATGTAGTCGAAAAGCTGCGGGCGGCCGACGCCGTGCTGATCGGCAAGACGAACATGGATGAGTTCGCCATGGGTTCGTCGACCGAGAACAGCGCGTACATGACGACGCGGAATCCGTGGGACCTCGAACGCATCCCCGGCGGTTCCTCCGGCGGGTCGGCGGCAGCGGTCGCGGCGTGCGAGGCGCCGGTGTCGCTCGGCACGGACACCGGCGGCTCGATTCGCCAGCCGGCCAGCTTTTGCGGCATCGCGGGCATGAAGCCGACTTATGGCCGGGTTTCGCGCTACGGCCTCATCGCGTTCGCCAGCTCACTCGATCAGGTCGGCCCGTTCGCACACGACGTGACCGACAACGCCTTAATGCTCGAAGTTCTCGCCGGTCACGACGACCGCGACAGCACGAGCGTCTCGCAGCCGGTGCCCGCGTACACGAAGACGATCAATGATCCGGTGAAGCCGCTGACGATCGGCGTCGCGAAGGAGTATTTCTCGGGCGGACTTGATGGCGCAGTCGAAACAGCCATCCGCACGGCGCTCAAGGAGTATGAGAAACTCGGCGCGACCGTAAAGGAAGTGTCGCTGCGGCACAGCCCGTACGCGGTGGCGGTCTATTATCTCGTGGCGACCGCCGAGGCGTCGAGCAACCTGGCTCGCTACGACGGCATGCACTACGGCCATCGAGCTGCGGGCAAACATGATCTGATCGCGACCTATAGCCGCACGCGGGCCGAGGGTTTTGGCAAGGAAGTGCAGCGCCGCATCATGCTCGGCACCTATGCCCTGTCGAGCGGTTACAAGGATGCCTATTACCTGAAGGCGCTCAAGGTCCGCCGGCTCATCAAGAACGATTTCGACCAAGCGTTCGCCGCGTGCGACGTCATCATGGGCCCAACGGCCCCGACAGCCGCGTTCAAAGTGGGCGAGAAGACGGCCGACCCCCTGGCGATGTATTTGTCGGACATCTACACCATCAGCTGCAACCTCGCGGGTATTGCCGGCATCAGTATCCCGTGCGGATTCACGAATAACGGGCTGCCGATCGGCCTGCAAATTCAGGGGCCGCCATTCGCCGAGGCGAAAATGCTGCGCATCGCGCGCATGTACGAAGCCGCGACGGACTGGCACACACGACGGCCAAACGTCGCCTGATTGTCGACGACACCTCAATACTTTTTCCAGATCGCAAGTCAATCACTTCTGATTGCCAATGAAGACATGCGCTTCGCGCCGGCGCAATTGGAATTTCTGACCTACATTTGCGCCGATTCGACTCAGCAACCACTGCTTGAGCATTTACGATCTCGGAGATATTTTCATGCCTTCCCGCAGCCCTCGCACGAACCGCTTCCGTCCGCAACTGGAGCAACTCAACGACCGCATCACGCCGGCCGGCACCATCAAGGCCCAGATGACCTCTGGCGTCCTCAGCATCACCTCGACCGACAGCGCAGCCCCGGGGGCGAACGATCAGAACATCGCTCTGTTGGGCGCCAGCGAAGGCCATGTGAGCATCAGCTCTCAGGGCGGCGAAACCATCGTCGGCAAGAACTCGTTCAACCACGTCCACAAGGTCGTGGTGAAATTAGGCAACGGCAACGACACGGTCACCGTCGTCGACCTGCGGCTCTTCAAAGCGGGCGCCGGCCTCACGTTCACGGGCGGCAACGGCAACAACGCGCTCTATTTCGACGGTCTGAACATCATGATCGACACGCTCAAGGTGACGAGCGGGACCGGCAACTTCACCTTCGGCCCATCGCAGACCGTGCAACAGAGCTTCGGCAGCATCGACATCAACTGCCCCAATGCGGCGTGCAATATCCTGCTCGGCGGCATGGGTGTCACGCGGACGACGCGCGTGGTGACTGGCAACACGCAAGACGACCACGTCGACATCGACAATGCAATCTACCAGGGCAAGTTCACGTTGCTCACCGGCGGTGGCAGCGACACGGTGAAGATCGGGCAGATCGCTTTCATGGATCAGCGCGACGTGACCTTTAATTCGACGGTCGTCATCGACATGGGCGCCGGGGACGACTCACTGTCGGCCGGCATGCCGTGGCATGGCGATCCCGATCCGAAGCCGGACTTCGTCCACTTCAATGGCAACGTGTCCTTCAATGGCGGCGACGGCATGGATACGATCGACATCTGGCACCCGCGCACCACGGAATTCAATCTCGAAGGCAATCCCGTGTGCGACAACTGGGAAGTGATCGTGTACGCGCCGTGATTTCCCGACAACAAGGCGACGCCGGCGATTTCGCCGGCGTCGTTTGCATTTCAATTCTCGGTATCTCACGAATCAAACTTCAACGAGTCGAAAAACGTCGTCACATTTGGTGAACTCGCCTGCAGACCGGGGCCGACGGCGGCGACGGTGTACACGCGGCCGTTCGTGATGAACAGGCGCACGATGCCGGTCGCGACCCCGCCCTGAAGGCTGAGCGTCAGTTCGCGGCCGGAGACGCCGCCCTGGGTAACGTCCTTTTTGCTAGTGATCGTTGCGCCGCCGGGAATCTGATTGGCCGCCTGTTGTTCGGCTGCGTCCAAAATGATTTTCGGATCAATGTTTGCCTGCTCGGGCGGCAGTGGGATGAAATTGGAAACAAAAGTCTCTGGACCCGTCTGGGCAATCATCGCCTTGATCATTTGCTGCATGTTGCCGACGTTGACGGTCTGATTCTGCACCGACGGCTGCTTCGGAAACTTGATGCGGTATTTCCCCTCCGCATCGACGTGTTCGAACCAACTCGGCTGACCTTGGGGACCGCCGCCCGGTCCGCCGCGAGCCTTGCCGCGTTCCGTGGGCGGCCCTCCTTCACCCTTGGCGACCACCGGATCAGTCGGCTTGTCCTCCTTGATGAAGCCGAAGTATGCAACCACGGCGCCGCCGATCAACAGCACGCCGCCGATGACGGCCAGCACGACGGCCAGCGGCAGTCCTTGCTTCTTCTTTTTCTTCCCCTTCTTCTTGGCCTTCGGCCGCGGCTCTTCATCCTCGTCTTCATCATCTTCATCGTCGTCCGCCGCTCGCCGAGCCTTCGCGGACTTGCGCGGCGGGGCATCGTCGTCGTCATCGCGGTCTGGCTTCAAGCGCGCCTTCGTGGACGCCTTGGCGGGACGGTCGTCCTCGTCGTCGTCATCGACCGCCCGCTTGGCGGTAAACGGGTCGCCACACTTTTTGCATTTGACGCGCTTGTCGAGCACGGTGTCCGGGGCGGTCAATTCGGCATCGCAATTGGGGCAGACGGTCTTGAAGGACATGGCGGGTCCAGGATTTGGGGAGTGGGGAGATTGTAGGCGATGGCGTTCACGTGTGAACCCGCGACGTATCCGCAGGTGTCGGGTCCTGCTAAAATGTGCTAATCGTCCCGTGCGGCCGCCGGCAAAGAAGTTATGAGTACCACGCTCACACCGTCGATCATTTCCGCACCGCCGATGCCGTTTGTCAAGCGCTTGACCATTTCGGATGTCGCAATGCTACCCCGGACACTGCCGTCCGGTGATGTGAACTACGAACTCGACGACGGGAGGCTGATCGTCATCCCGCCCCCTGGTGACATCCACGGCGCCATTCAAGCCAACGTCGTTACTCAGTTCAAGATTCAGGGAGAGTTTCGCGGGCTCGGCCGTGCTCGCTCCGAAGTTGGTCTGATTCTCAGGCGCCGTCCGGATCGACTTGTCGGGCCTGATGCCGTGTTCATCACGGCGGCATTGCTTCCGCTCCGCCGGTCAACGGAAGGGTATCTGGAAACGATCCCGGAATTGGTTGTCGAAGTCCGGAGCCCGAACGACTCGGGACCGGCGGTCCAGAGCAAAGTGAATGACTACCTGTCGGCCGGCGTACGCGTCGTCTGGCTCGTCGATCCAGCTTCGCAGACAGTGGCTGCTCATAGATCCAATCAAGTGGTTCAAGTGTTCGCCGCAGCCGATACGCTGGTTGTGCCTGATGTCATTCCGGGCTTTCAATACTTGGTCGCCGACTTGTTCAAGGAATGACCAATCCAGTTTTCTGATCTCACGAGTCATCTATGTCCGCGCCGTACCAGATCGTCGTCGGTCTCGAAGTCCATGTCCAGCTTCTCACCAAGTCGAAGCTCTTTTGCGGTTGCAGCACCAAGTTCGGAGCGCCGCCGAACTCGCAGACGTGTCCCGTGTGTCTCGGCATGCCGGGCACATTGCCGGTGATGAACCGCACCGCGTTCGAGTTGGCGATGCGGGCGGCTCTGGCCCTGAACTGCCAGATCGCCTCGTTCACCAAATGGGACCGCAAGAACTACTACTATCCGGATCTGCCGAAGAACTATCAGATCAGCCAGTACGACTTGCCGTTCTCCTCCGAGGGTTGGCTCGAGATCAACGCGGCGGCCGACCCGAAGAAGGAATACAAGGCGAAGCGCATCGGCATCATCCGAGCGCATCTCGAAGAGGATGCCGGCAAGAACCTGCACGACGAGAGCGGCCGCGGCGGCGACTCGAAAATCGATCTGAATCGCACCGGCACACCGCTTGTCGAGATCGTCAGCAAGCCGGAGATCAGCAGCCCCGAGGAAGCGCGAGCGTATCTCGAGGAACTGCGGTTGATGCTCCGCGAGATCGGCGTCTCCGACTGCGAGATGCAGGAAGGCAGCCTGCGCTGCGATGCGAACGTGAACATCCATGTGCCGTATGAAGGCGGCATCGCGGCATCGCCGCTCGTCGAGGTGAAGAACCTCAACAGCTTCGGCAGCGTCGCCAAGGCGATCGCTTATGAGGCCGAGCGGCAGTACGCCGAGTTTCGGAAGAATCCTGACAATCGCTTCGGAAAGATCCTCAAGACAACGGCTGGCTGGAACGACGCCAAGGGCGTCACCGTTGTGCAGCGGCACAAGGAAGAGGCGGCCGACTACCGTTACTTCCCGGAGCCGGACCTCGTGCCTGTCGTTGTCTCGGAAGCCGAACTCACCACCGCGAAGGCGTCGATGGGCGAGTTGCCGGCCCAGCAGCGGAAGCGCTTGCAAGCGGCCCCGTTCTCGCTCTCGGCCTACGACGCTGGCGTGCTCACCGCCAAGGGCCGCAAGATGGTCTCTTACTACGAGCAGGTGACCGCCGCGGTCGGCGACGGCAAGCAGGTTTCGAACCGGTTGAGCGACCTCGTGATGGGCGCGCTCAACGAGCGCAAGGAAGAGATCGATCAGTTCCCGGTGACGGCCCCGAAGTTCGCCGAGTTCATGAAGGCGACTGCGACGGCGAACCAGCAAGACCGCCGCGACGTGTTCAAGCACATCCTCGAACACGGCACCGACGCAGCGACCGCGATGGCGAAGCTCGGCATCAAGTCGGCGGCCGACTTCGACGAGACGGCTCTGCGTCAGGCCGTGAAAGATGCAATCGCCGCGAACCCGCAGGCGCTCGACGACTTCAAGAAGGGCAAGACCGCGGCCGCCAATCGCATCAAGGGGCACGTGATGAAGACGAACAAGGGCGCGCCGAATGATGTGGTACAAAAGCTGTTAGAAGACGAACTGGCGAAGGCGTGACGGGAGATCGACGATGGCCTACTGCGACTTCACGCTAGAAGCGGTGGCGACGACACTGAATGTCACCACGCAGCCGGCCAACCTTTTTCCGGGGATCGTACCGGCACCTATACCATCTTGGCTGACGGAAACTCTGGCGAGAGGTGGACGCCTTGCTCTGATCAGTGAGAAGTCCCGTAGCGAGTTCATTGTTGCGCCGGTCCTCGTCGCCTCGCGCGAATTGACTCACGACCAACTTGCGATTTTCTCGGGCCAGCGGCTTGACGTCGACATCGCATCCGGGCTGGTTGGCGAATGCGATTTCATACTTGCCCTGGGCCCGCAAGTTCCCCCTTTGCGCGCGCCCATTGTGACAATCGTTGAAGCCAAGAAGCACGACATTGAAGCAGGGTTGGGTCAGTGCATCGCTCAGATGATCGCCGCACGCCGATTCAATGAAGTCGCTGGGAAATCGATCTCCGCCGTATTTGGATGTGTGACATCGGGTGAGGTTTGGCAGTTCATGCGCCTTGTCGACCAGGTCGCGTTGATCCACGATCGGAGTTATTATCTCGACGACGTGGGCAGCATTCTCGCGGCGATCCAGGTCATTGTTGAACAAACGACGAGTAAGTGACACAAAGTTGACTCGTTTAGCGTTCGTCCCGACGGGACGAACGCTAAACGGTG
>DATANR010000224.1:0-17907 GCA_036266155.1 Gemmataceae bacterium
ATCCTAATCTCAATCTCAATCTCAATCCTAATCTCTTGTTTTGCTCTGCTTCGTCGCCCGTTCATCGAATGACGGGTGATTTGGTCAGTGTCTCAACACAAACTCATTGACATTCATCAATGCGTGTTGCAAGTCGTACAAGCCGGCGGCCCGATCCGGCAATCCGGCAATGTGCTTGGCAATGACATCCTTCTCCGTCGCGGTCGGCCGTCGGCTCAGCGTCGCCAGATAAATCTGCTCGATGATCCAGGGCGTCTCCTTGCCCGCTTTCAGCCAGCCGGCGACATGGCCGTTGGGCGACTTGACCTTGGCGACCAGGCCCGCGTTGTTGAGCAGGTGCAGCACGCCGGGAAGCGATGGGTCGTCCTCGCGGGCGCATTCGCACGTCACATCGCGGACCGGTTTCGAGAACGCTTGCAGGAACGGGTGGTTGATGCCGCCCTCGGCGAGTTCCATCGCTCTTGTGCCGACAGGATAACCTTTGAAGCGCTCGGGCACACCGGTCGCCGACGATGTGGCGTCGAGAATCTGCTCGGCCGACAGCATGCGGATCATCGACTTGGTGAAATAGCGCTCCGGCTTGGCGGCATAGCGCGATTGCTCCGGTCCGGTCGACGCGAGTTGATAGGTCTTTGAATTCAAGATCGTGCGTATAAGCGGCTTCACGCGGTAGCCGTTCTTGACGAAGTCGGCGGCCAGCGCATCGAGCAATTTCGGATTGCTCGGCGGGTTTGTATCGCGGACGTCATCGACGGGGTCGATGATCCCTTTGCCGAGCAGATGGAACCAGCTGCGGTTGGCGATCGAGCGCGCGAAGTAGGGGTTGTCTGCGGCAGTGAGCCAGTCGGCGAAGCGTTCGCGGCGATCGTCGTCGGGGCCGAGCGGGCCGGCGGACGTGCCGAACGCAACGGGCGGCTGGACTTTGCGTGTGCGCGGATGTTGCACTTCACGCGAGCGGTCGAGAAAGACAGTTTCGTGGTCGAGGCCGAACTCGGCCCCCTTGAACTGCACGCGGGCAAAGAACGCGGCGAGGCCGAAGTAGTCGTCCTGCGTGATCGCTTCGAACGGATGATTATGGCACTTCGCGCATTGCATGCGCACGCCGAGGAAGAGCTGCGCGGCCGCCTCACCGGCTTCCTCGGGCGTCCGGGCCACGCGGTAGAAGTTGGCCGCCGGATGGTTGAGCGTGTTGCCGAGTCCGGTCAGCAATTCACGGGCAAATTCGGTCAGCGGCCGATCATCGCCGACCGTCTTGAGCAGGTAGCGGTGAAAACTGTGGACGCCACGCTCGCTGATCGTCGCCGGGCTGCCGCGCAAAACGTCGGCCCACTTCAAGGCCCAGAAGGCTGCGTACTCGTCGCGCTCGAGCAACGCATCGATCAGTTTTGATCTCTTGTTCGGATCGGTTGAATCGAGGAACGCCCGTGCTTCGTCTGGTGTCGGGATCACGCCGATGGTGTCGAGATAAACACGGCGCAGAAAGACGGCGTCGGGCGCGACCGGTGCGGGCAGGAGTTGCAGTTCCTGGTGCTTGGCGAACACGAGTTCGTCGACGTAGTTGGCCGGGTCCGGCGCGCGAAACGTGAACGTCGGGTCTTTTTGCACGTGTGTTAGGCGAACGCTCGCGAACTTGTCGAGATAGCGCACGAGAATGGCCGCCTCGCCGGTGCGCGCGAAGCGGACTTGGCCCATCGGCGTCACCGGGGCGACGTCCGCATCGCTCGACGTGAACACCGCGAGGCCCGTGACGTCGCGCGACGTGCCCTCTTTGAACGTGGCCCGCGCCGTGAGCTGGCCCTCGTTGCCGGAAGGGGCGGTCGCTTCGAGCCGCACGAGGCCGGCGGGCTCGCTGTCCATGCAGCCCTCGCCAATCCAGCGGGCGATCGCCTTGTAAGCGGCGCTTTCGAGCCCAAGGATCGCCCCGCCGCCGTGCCGCGTCCGGCCGGTGCCCTTGAGAAGAATGAGGCTGTCTTCCGGGTGAACGCGGTCGATCCGCCGGCCGCCTTGGTCGCGGACGAGTGTCGCGTAATCGAGATCGGCGTCGTAACCGCGGAGCGAGAGGCGGAAACCGTTCTTCCCCTGCGGCGAACCGTGACAGGCCCCCTGGCTGCAGCCGGCCCGCGACAGGGCGGCGATCACGTCGCGGCGGAACAAGACGGTGTCGTCGCCGATCGCGGCGAGCGGGCAGACGACGACGATCAGCAGAACCAGGCGCGTCATTGTTAATTTCCAACCGTGGCGGCAACATTCCGATGTTGCCGTGGCGATCCAGCACAAGATCGGAATCTTATGCCACGTTGCTACTTCTTCTTCGCGGGCGGTGGCACTTCGGCTTCAAGCAACTGGCCTCGTACCTCTTCCTCGAACCCGCACACCGTCGCCATCGTGTGATGTTGCACGTTGTATCGGCCAGGGTTGATGTCCGGCGCCGCCTTTACATCGACGTCGACGCCATCCTGGCCCTTGGGGATCGTCACCGTCTCCGGAAAGACGAGTCCGTTGACGGGCGCCAGTCGAACCGTCATCGCCCCATCAAATGTCTTCACGCGCGTGGCCGTGACGCGGACGCGGGTCGCAGTGCCGGGCATCAGCGTCACTTTCGCCGGCTCGCTCGCAATCGCAAATGCGGTCGTCAAATTCAATTCGAACGTGCGGATCAACGTAGTTCGGCGACCCTCATGCATTCCGGTGGCCGACACTTCGACGCGTGTCTTGCCGATGTTGGCGAGGATGCGCGAGTGGATCGAGCCCGTCGTTGGTGTGAACTCTGCGTAGACGCGTGTACGGCCCTCGGCCTTGTCGGCGAGTTGGCCGCCCTTGGCGGCGAACGCAATCGGGTCTGTGAAGCCGGCGCGTCGGGTTGTTTTGATCGGGAACTCCGCGTGTTGATAGCGTGCCAGCGTGACCGATTGCTCCGGCAACTCGATCTCGAACGGGGCCGGTGGCGTGACTTGCACGGCGAAGCGTTCGGCAAGCGACGCGGGCAGGCGCTTCTGATCCTCACGCAGCGCGATCGGGATCAGATCGACGTTGATGAGCTGGCGATCGATCAACGGCTTCGTGCGGACTGGTATGTTGTCGCCGTGGCCGTTAGCCGTGGTCGTCTCGGAAAGAATTTGAATGGTCGCCAAGCCGAGCGGAGCAGTCGCGTCGGCTTCGAGCCGGCAGACAATGGCTGTGTCCTTCTCGCCGATTTCCGTCGGCGTGAGTCGCAGGCCCGGCGGCGCGCCGACGAGTTTCAACCTGATCGGCGTCGCCGGGCCGGTGCGCGTGACGAGGATCGGGATCGGCTGATACGAACCTTGCGGGATGTTCAGCCCCTCGACCTCGGCGACGAGCCGCGGCGGGAACGGGGCGTCGCGAACGGTCACGCGATAGGCGAACGCCTGCCCGCCGTCGTGAAGCTGATCACGTACTGTGAGCCCATACAGCCCGGCCGCGGGAGCGGTGAATTCAAGATTAATCTCATCGTTCGCATCTGTTCCGCGCCGCTGTTCGCGGCCGACGCGGTCCGTGAGAACGACTTCCAGATCGGCCGGCGACCCGAGCCACTTTGCTTCGGCACGCACATGGATCGATTGTCCCTTGGCCAATTCGAACGCGAACGCGTGCTTGTCGCCGGGGCGAGCGAGGACGCCGTGCAATTCGCCGGGTACGCGGGCGAGCGTCGCTTGCGTCTTGCCTGTCAGCAGAAACATATCGAGTGGCGCGAACGGGTTGGCTCGTAGTGGCGACACATTGAATGCAAGTGTCGTGGCCGGCAACGCAGCCAGTGCAGAGGCTTGCGCGCGTTTTTCATCCGGCGCGCGACCGATGCCCGCATTGCCCGCGGCCATCGGCGGGATGGCGGGAAAAGCGCCAACGCGAAGCACGTATTGGAAATGCTCCGACCCGCGGTAGCGTGCCTCGCGGACCTCGACGATGTGCATGCCCGCCTCGCGGAACTCGTGTTCGAAACGGCAATCGAACATCAGCCCCGGATCGTTGTCGCGCTGGGCGACGATCTTGCCGTGCGGGTCGCGGATGGTCACGAGTGCATCGGCATCTTTGCCGAAGCGATTGGCGATCACTTCGAACGAGAGCCGTTGACCAGCCTTCACATTCAACGGGAAGCGATCGACTTCGGCCTCGCGGAAGTGGCCCCAGATAGCGACAGGCGGCTCCAGCGTCGCGCCGGCCGGTCGCACGGGCAAATCTTCAATCTGAAACAGATGCGCGTTGCTCAATCCATTTCGCGTGGCGACGCGGATTCCGCACAGGCCGGCGGGCGCGTCCGTGGCAACGGTGACGTCAAACGTGGCACGATCGGAACGGCTCTCCACGGGCTTGGCCGTCACTTTACCCGCCGGCAGCGAGGTCCAGACGTCTAGCGCCGCGTCCAACTCGTGACCGACGAAGGTGACACGCGTCGTCTTTCCAATCTGAGCGACTGGCGGCTCGGCGTGTTCGACAAAGATATCGGCGCGCGCGGTTACCTGAGCTAGCACAGCGAAGACGAGGACAAAGCGAAAATGATCGATCGGAAAACTCATCGGCCGACTGAAGGAAGGCGGAAATTCGGCGGGGCGGTCTATGGCGGGAGTGGTGAGTATGGTACACTCATCGGAAGACTGATACAAGCGATTGCCTGCCGAACCCGCCTTCCCGCCACGTTCGTTCGAGACCTGCCATGCTCTTCTTCTCGGGCCCACGCCCTGAAACTGGCTTCACTCGCCGTGAAATGCTCCGCGTCGGCGGCCTCGCATTGGGCGGACTGTCGCTGCCGACGCTGCTCGCGAGCGCGGCACCCAAGGGCGGCTCGTTCGGCAAGGCGAAGAACTGCATCATCCTTTATCTGTCCGGCGGGCCGGCGCAGCTCGATACCTTCGATCCGAAGCCGGACGCCCCGGAAGACGTGCGCGGCGAGTTCAGCACCATCGCCACGTCGCTGCCCGGCGTGCGTTTCTCGGAGCTGTTGCCGAACGCCGCGAAGTGGATGCACAAATCGGCCCTCGTGCGGACGGTGTACCACGACCACAACGATCATGGCCGTGGGTCGTATTGGATGTTCACGGGCTATCCGTATCCCGGCTCGGTCCCCGACGTGAACTCGATGAGCCGGGCGGATATGCCGCACATGGGTTCGTGCGTGGCGAAGCTGGCGCCGGGCAAGGGGCCGATGTTCCCATTCGCGATCGTGCCGCACCGCATGGACGTCGCCGGCGGGCGTCGAGCCGGCCAGTTCGCGGGCTGCCTCGGCGGCAAGTACGATCCGCTCCTCACCGGCGGCAACCCGAACGCGGACGACTTCAAGCTCGACAACCTGCCACTCGCGCCGAGCGAGGATGCGAGCGTCGTCAAACGCCGGCTCACGCTAGTCGAGCAACTCAACGCCCAATCGGCCGACCTCGACGCGCTGGCCCAGAGTCAGGCGATCAAGGATAGCCAGGCGAAGGCGCTGGAAGTGATCTCGTCGCCGCAGGTGCGCAAGGCCGTCGATCTGTCGAGCGCGGGCAAAGAACTGCGTGAGCGCTATGGCCGCAACCTCTTTGGCCAGTCGGTGCTGCTGGGCAAGCGACTGCTCGATGCCGGCGCCCGGCTGGTGCAGTGCAACTGGCAGCGGACGCAGGGCATCAACGGCTTCGCGTGGGACACGCACTGGAACAACTTCAGCGCTCATAAGGAAGACCTGGTCCCGCCATTCGACCGGGCGTTCCATGCACTAATGACCGATCTCGACAAGACCGGCCAACTCGACGAGACGCTCGTCGTCGTGGCCGCGGAGTTTGGACGCTCACCCAAGATCACGCGCAGCAACAGCGGCCGCGAACACTGGCCGGACTGCTTCAGCGTCCTCTTCGCCGGCGGCGGCATCAAAGGCGGCCAGGTCTATGGCCAATCGGACAAGATCGCGGCGTACCCGAAAGAAAACCCGGTCACGCCGGCCGATTTCACGGCGACGATCTACCACTGCCTGGGAATCGATCCGACGGGCGAGACGCACGATCAGGGCGAGCGGCCGATTGCGTTGTCGAAGGGGAGCCCGATTGCGGTGCTGGTTGGATAGAGTTTTTTGTCATGTCTGCCGTTAGCCGCGACGCGCGAGCGGAGCGCGTCAGGCTCGGCACTCCGGGGGATGAGTGTCCTCTCCGACACGGCAAGCTGACGCGCTCCGCTGGCGCGTCGCGGCTAACGGCTTGATCACTTCTTCCACTGCTCCCGGTGCGCCAATCCGACTGATATGCCGAGCAGAGCGTCGGCACGGTCGTTGGGGGATTCAATCTTCTCGACCCACTTGATGGCGCCGGCGGCGTCGCCGGTGGCTGACTGGAGCATGGCGATTTGCTGAGCCCAAACGTTCGGCTGTCGCGGAGGTTTCGATGCCTCCATACCCTTCCGTAACTCATCGAATAACTTTCGGGCCGCCGCCTCGTCGCCGGCTTTGCCGTACGCAATCACCAGTTCGCCGAGCCTGTAGAGGCGCCGGTCTTCGGCCTTGATCTCCTGAGCGCTCCTGACGGCGCCCGCCACGTCACCGGCTTTTACCTGGGCGTCGGCTACCAGCTTCAGGGCGTAGTCACGACGGCCGGAGTCCTTTTGCTCAACATCTTTCCCGTCCTTGTTCGGAATCTTGAGCACGCGAATCGGTATGGACAACGCAACCTTGACCGCTTCCGTCGTGTCGCCGGCCGCGGCCAGGGCGCTCGCGACTTCGGATAAGACGCGGCCGCGGTAATCGTCGGTCTGCGTTTGCGATTTGAGCATGATCGCTTCAGCCGTCTTGCGAGCGTCCGCCGTCAGTCCGGCATGGGCCTGATAGAAACCGACGTTTGCCAGGGCTTCGGCCCGCGTCGCTTCGGACTTGAGTCCTGCAGCGAGTTTGATCGCCTCCGTGAAGGTGCCGGCGGCTCCGGTTTTGTCGCCGTAGCGAGCTTGTTCGGATGCAACAGACGTAAGCCGGCCCACCTTTTGAAAGAGCGCCTGGTCGTCCGTCGCCTCGATCGCCTTTACCGCCTCGGCCGCCTTTTCGAGGACCGCTTTGTGTTCGGCGGATGCCGTCGGTGCCGGAGCCTTCGGCGCTATGGGCGTAGGTTCCTTGCCTTTCGCCGGCTGCCCGGCGGCCGCGCTCCGATCGGACCACATGCCGATTCCGCCGACCAGCGAGGCAACGACCACAACGCTGGTCAGCACTTTGATCTTGGTCAAGAACATGGCTTTCTCCACCGCGCGGGTGAGCGCGATTACAGTGGTTGACGCCGCCGGGAAAATCATCGCGGCGTGAACCGTGTCAGCGCGCAGGTTGGGCGGAACGGACGACAGACCCTCGCGGGCCAGAAACATAGCGATCGCGGCGGCCGGTGCACCGACACCACGGGCCGACAGCCGTTTGGCGAGTAACCGCCGGGCGGCAGCGAGCCGGTTTGACAGTGTGCCGTCCGGGATGCCGAGTTGCCGTGCTGCTTGCCGGCGCGTCCGCCCTTCGAGGTCGCAGAGGATCACCGGCAGGCGCATCGACTCCGGCAATCGGCTCAACTCGCGATCGAGCAAAGCGGACAGGTCGGCAGCCGGCGCGTCCAATTCCATCGCCGGTTGAATCGAGCCGGTCAGCGGGACCTCGCGGGCGCGACGGCGAGCGGCCATGCGGCGGCCCTCCAGAGCAGTGCGGTAGGCGACGCCGTATAGCCAGTTGGCCAGCCGATCGCGTGGGATAACCGTGGCCGCTCGTCGGGCAAGCACGACGAAGGTAGCCTGAAAGGCATCTTCTGCGTCGTGCTGACCAAGCATCCGGCGACAGACGCCGAACACCATTGGCCCATGCCGGTAGACGATCGCCTCGAATGCCTTCGCATCGCGGGTGCGAGCAAAGGCCCCGAGCAGATCGGCGTCCGACGTCGGGTCATCCGTCACCAAATACCGGAGTGCCTCGGTCAGTCGGCCGTTCATGGGGTCCTCCGGCGATACCAGATATTGGTCGAGGATAGGCGGATGCGCCGGCGATTTTCGAAATCTGACGGACCGATGCAATGAGACTAACAGATTGGTTGCGTGACTCGGCAGATTGCCGAGCGAAGTGCAGCCGTAAATGCGGCGAAGCACCAGCGGGGAACGACTTGACGTTCCGGCTGGTGCTTCGATGCGAACTGGAAATGTCAGGGAACGGTCAACGTGTCACTCTTCGAAATCGTCCTCTTCCGCATCCCAACAGGCGTCGTGGTCGGCGTTGCGGATGACCCAGCGGTTCACGTCGCGAAGCATGTTCGGGTGAACGACGTGGGTGCATGGATAGGTGCTGAGCAGCACGTCGGCGCCGGCGCCGTAGAGGGCCAGGAAGTCACGCCGGGCCATTTCCAAGGGCACCACTTCGTTGGCGGCCCCGTGAGCGATCAGCACGCGGAGGTCTTTGACTTCATCGTCGTGGAACAGCGGCCCTTCGCTCGGCCGCGGCAAGGTTCCGTTCACCGAGATCACGCCCGCGAACCGGCCGGGGTTCTGGAGAGCCAGGCGATAAGCGATGCCGGCGCCTTCCGCGACGCCCGCGAGGTAAACGCGTTCGGAGTGGATGTGGAACTCGTGGCGAGTTTGTTCGACGGCCTTGAACAAGTATTCGCTCAGGTGCGCGTCGTACTCGCCGACTTCGCCCCAGCCGAATGCGGGCAGGCCGTCGTCGTCTTTCAAATTCAACGGCACCGGGCCTTGCAGGCTGAGGTAGATCGCGTTGCGCCGGCTGATCCGCGGGGCGAGCCGCAACACTTGCTCGTCGCTGCCGCCATGCGGGTGGAAGAACACGATCAGTGGATACGCATAGTTCGGCTCATAACCGGTCGGCAGGAACGTGCGGACAGGCAACGAACTCAGGTGCGGCAACTGCGACGCGTAGACACCTTCCGTGGGCGACATCAAAGCGGAGAACAGGGTGCGTGGCATTGAGGGTCCGCCTAAGCTTGGGGACGCAGGACGGCCAGGGCCGACCGTTCGCGTCACAACAGGGATGCCGACAGGTGCGACTCTAGGGGTAACATCAACTCGGCACCGGGTATTCACTTCCGGCGAGTGCCGCTTCATCAATCCGCGGCAAGTTTACGTTCATTGAAAAAAGGAGTCAACGAAGCATTGGCGCGAACTTGAGGGAAAATGCTCGCCATCAGTTGTTTTTCATCCATCTATGCGGGTCGGGGCAAATGCAGTGGAGTTCGGACCCGGCGGAAGCTGGCGAAACCTTGCCGGCTGCGAAAGCGCGTGGGTCCCGGCCGCCGGCGAAGCGCCCCTACGATCGGCACAATCGCCACGACCCGACCTCATTTCAGGCAATAATCCCACGCTGTTGCAGGAACTGCAACACGCGCGCGACGCCTTCTTGCGTCGATGTCGAGCCTGTATCAATCGTCAATTCCGGCGCGACCGGAGCTTCGTAGGGGTCGTCGATTCCCGTGAAAACCATGCCTTTTCCCTGGGCAACGGCCGCCCGTGCCTGTTTGTAAAGCCCCTTGGGATCACGCTGCTCGCACACCTCAATTGCCGTATTCACAAAGACTTCGATAAATGGAATCGGCCCGGTCTTGTTCGTTTCGTGGATCGCGCGCACCGCGTCGCGGTCCTTGCGATAGGGGCTGATGAAGCTCGCCAGCGTGATCAGCCCGCTATCCGCGAAAAGCTTCGCCACCTCGCCAACGCGACGAATATTTTCGACGCGATCGTCAGCTGAGAATCCCAGTCCAAAGCGCTTCGCGGCGGCCTCGGAGTAGCCGCGAGACTGCATCAAAATCTTCGGCCCGGCATTCAATCCGAAACGAACGTTGTCGCCGTCGAGCACGTAAGCCGCGTGACTGCGCTGCGTGAGCACTTGCTCGACCGCGATCGCGAGCGTGCTCTTGCCCGACCCCGACAGACCCGTGAACCAGAGCGTGCAGCCCTTCTGTTTCAGGAGCTGCTCGCGCTCCGGGCGCGTGACCGACCCCTCGTGCCAGGTGATGCGGACAGGGTCGATCTGACTGCTCATCCGGGACTCCGGCCGTCGCGCTGGGTGAAAGCGGTTGTTGTAGATGGACGTGCAACATGTGTCGCGGTGTTGGTACAATCACAATCACGCCATAGCCCACCCCGCCGACTCGATTCCGAGACTGCCTGTGCGCTGGTCCCTGCTCTCCCTCATCATCGCATCGACGGCGATCGCGGCCGATCCGGTGGACTACACGCGCGACGTCAAGCATCTGTTCCAGGAGCGTTGCTTCGCTTGCCACGGCGCGCTCAAGCAACAGGGCAAGCTGCGACTCGACAGCGGCGAACTCATTCGCAAGGGCGGGAAGTCGGGCCCAATTGTTCAGCCCGGCAAGTCGGCCGAGAGCATCCTCGTCCAACGAGTGAGCGACCCGGATGAAGCGACACGGATGCCGCCGGAAGGGCAGCCGTTAAGTGCGGATCAGATCGGCAAGTTGAAAGTATGGATCGAACAGGGGGCTACGTTCCCTACCGATGACAAGCCAGAGCCGGATCCGCGCGATCACTGGGCATTCCGCACGCCCGTGCGGCCACCGGTTCCGGATGCGAGCAAGAATCCAATCGACGCATTCCTGGCCGCCGAGTGGCAGAAGCGCGGCCTGAAGCCGCAGCCGGCCGCTGATAAACGGCTCCTGCTTCGTCGCGTCTATCTCGACTTGATCGGCTTGCCGCCGACCGCGGAGCAGATCGACGCGTTCCTCAAGGACGGGTCGCCAAAAGCCTTCGACAAGATGGTGGCCCAACTCCTCGAAAGCCCGCAGTACGGCGAACGCTGGGGCCGGCACTTCATGGACATCTGGCGCTATTCCGATTGGTGGGGCCTCGGCGCCGAGGTGCGCAACAGTCAGAAGCACATGTGGCACTGGCGCGACTGGCTCATTGAATCGTTGAACGCGGACAAGGGCTACGACCGCATGATCCGCGAGATGCTCGCCGCGGATGAACTTTGTCCCACAGACATGAACGCCAGACGCGCGACTGGTTACCTCGCCCGACAGTACTTCATCTTCAATCGCACGACGTGGATGGACGAGACGGTTGAGCACACCGCCAAGGCCTTTCTCGGCCTGACGATGAATTGCTGCAAATGCCACGACCACAAGTACGACCCCATTCGGCAGGACGACTACTACCGCTTTCGCGCGTTCTTCGAGCCGTATCAGGTTCGTGCCGAGATGGTGCCCGGCGAGATCGATTTCGAGAAGGACGCGCTGCCGACGGGCTTCGACTGCAACCTCGACGCGATCACCTTCAAGCATCGCCGCGGTGACGATCGGCAGCCGATCAAGGAAGTGAAGATCACGCCAGGTCTGCCGGCCGTACTCGCGGCTGAATTGACGATCGACGCGGTGAATCTGCCGGCCGAGGCCTACGCGCCACACCTGCGGCAGTTCGTCGAAGTGAACTACATCAAGACCGCGGAGGCCAAGGTAACGGCCGCTCGGGAGGCGGTGGCGAAAGCGAAGGACGCGCTGGCGGCCGCCGAGCGCATTGCGAAGGAGACGCCAGTTCAGTCGCCCGCGCCGACGAGCGCAGGCACGCGGAAACTGATCGCGAAGGACGACTTTGCCAAGCCCAATCCCGACCTGTGGACTGTCGGAGCGGGCAAGTGGAAGCATGACAAAGGCGTGCTGACGCAATCGTTCCCCGATGCTGAGCGCAGCATATTGCGGCTCAAGACCGCCGGTCCGGCGGATTTCGAAGCGAAGTTCAAATACACGGTGACCGGCGGCGAGCCCTGGCGATCGATCGGCCTGACCTTCGATGTGGCTGGCGACAACGAGGTCATGGTCTACACAAGCGCCAATGCCGGCGCGCCGAAGTTGCAGGTGTCCTACAAGCAGGGCGGGAACTACGTCTTTCCCACAGACGGCATGGTGGCCCGACCGTTCAAGGTCGGCGACACGATCGAAATGACGATTCGCGTTCACGGGCCGCTCATCAATGTCGCGTTGAATGGCGAGCATGTCCTGGCTTATCGGCTGCCGGTTCCACGCAAGTCCGGAGCGATCGAGTTGATCACTTACGCGACGACCGCCGAGTTCCGCGCATTTGCTTTGAGCCCACTTGGCACGGACGTGAAGCTCGTGGAATCGGCAGGCGCGAGGACGCCAGCAAAGACGACGCCGGAACAGGCGAAGCGTGCTCTCGAAGTTGCGGAAAAGGCCCTCGCCGTGGTTGAGGCCGAGATGCTGAGCCTGAAGTCTCGCTTTGCCGCTGAGCGAGCCAAGTTTGGCAAGGCCGCGGAGGCAGCATCGCTTGCGAAGGCGGCGGCGAAGGCCGAGAAACAGGCGGCACTCGCCACGACCGAAGAAGCATTGGCCAGAGCCGAGTTAGAAGTCGCGCAGGCCGCGACCGCGCAAAAGCCGGCCGCGGAAAAGAAGCGTGATACAGCGAAGGCCGCGGTGGAGTCGGCGAAGAAAGCCGTTGAGAACCCCGGAGAGACGTACACGGCTCCGCGCGGGGCGCTCAAGACACGCGAAAACAATCTTGAGACGGATGCGACTCGATTGAAGCCATTCCCGCCGACCAGCACCGGCCGGCGCTCGGCACTCGCAAACTGGATTACCGAGCGTTCCAATCCACTGGCGGCTCGGGTGGCAGTCAATCACATTTGGAACCGCCACTTCGGCACGCCGCTCGTGGCCAACGTGTTCGACTTCGGCCGCAAGGGCGCGAAGCCGACGCACCCGGAACTACTCGACTGGCTAGCCGTCGAGTTCATGGAACATGGTTGGAGCCTGAAGCACATTCATCGACTCATCGTGACGTCGGACTTCTATCGCTTGTCGTCGTCCACCGCTAATGCGGATCCCGCTACTTTGAAAGCCGACCCGGAGAACCGCTATCTCTGGCGGCGCAACCCGATACGTATGGAGTCCGAGGTCGTTCGCGACAGTCTGCTTCTACTGGCCGGCCAACTTGATCTCACTCACGGCGGGCCGTCGATCGACGTGAACGGTCAAGCCGATTCCAAACGCCGGAGCCTGTATTTCGTACACTCGCATAATGAGCACCACAAGTTCCTGATGCAATTCGACGACCCCGGCGTGCTCGAATGTTATCGCCGCACTGAAAGCATCGTCCCGCAACAGGCCCTGACGCTCGCGAATAGCAAATTCACCCTGACGATGGCCGATGCCATTGCAGCCCGTCTTGGCAAGGGCACGGATAGCGACTACGTCTCCGCCGCGTTCGAATTGATCTTGGCGACGACGCCGACGGCCGAAGAGAAACAGACCTGCTTGTCGGCACTGGCTGAATTGCAGAAGTTGCTCAAGGAACAGAAACACGCCGACCCCGTGGGCAAGAGCCGCGCCGACTTGGTTGGAGCGTTGCTAAACCACAACGACTTCGTGACGATCCGCTAAGCCGCTTGCGGCGTAGCGCGGAGAGATCTATGTTCACCCGTCGCTCCTTCCTCGCCAACAGCTTCAGCGGCCTCGCCCTGGCCGCGATGCTCCATCGCGATGGCTACGCATCGCCGAGCACCTCCTGGGCGCCGCCCGACGGCAAGCCGCACTTCGCGCCCAAGGCCAAGTCGGTCATCTGGCTCTTCATGAACGGTGGCGTTTCGCATCTCGAAACGTTTGACCCCAAGCCGGAACTCGACAAGTTCGCGGGCAAGTCGATCGGCGAGACGCCTTACAAAGACGTGCAGAACCCCGACAAACTGAAACTCGCCCGCGTCGTCGTCATCAACGATGCCAATGGCCAGCAACGGAACAAGCTCTTTCCGACGCAAGTGGGTTTCAAGAAGCGCGGCAAGGCGGGCATCGAGGTCAGCGACTGGTTGCCCTTTACCGGCGAGTGCATCGATGACATCGCCGTCATCCGGTCGATGTACACGACCGACGACAATCACGGAGCACAGACGCAGTTCCACACCGGCCGGCACATGCTCGACGGCGAGTATCCGACGCTCGGGGCCTGGGTTCACTACGGTCTCGGCTCGCTCAACGACAACTTGCCGCAGTTCGTCAGCATGGGCAAGCGCGAGTATTGGAACCTGAAGGACGGCCATTACCTGGGGCCCGCGCACGATGCGGTGCCCGTGCGTGTCGATCCGGCGAATCCGCTCGACTACGGCAAGCCTGAAGGGCCGATCACCGCGGCCGAGCAGAAAATCGGCTTCGATCTCGTCGGCCGACTCAACAAGCTGAAGGCAGCGGAATACCCTGGCGACTCTTCGCTCGATGCCCGCATCAAGTCCTATGAACTCGCGTTCCGCATGCAGAAGTCGCTGCCCGACGTGCTCGACTTTGCCAAGGAAACCGCCGAAACGAAGAAGCTCTACGGCATCGATCAGCCGGCGACACGCGATTTCGGCATGCAAATGCTCGCGGCTCGGCGGATGGTCGAGCGCGGCGTGCGCTTCATCCAAGTACAACATGGCGCCGGCGGTGCTGGCGCGTGGGATGCGCATGGCGGGTTGAAGACCAACCACTCGACCAACTGCAAGGCCGTCGATCAGCCGATCGCGGGGTTGTTGAAAGATCTGAAGCGGACCGGCTTGTTGAAGGACACCATCGTCGTTTTCGCATCCGAGTTCGGCCGCACGCCGGGCACGCAAGGGAGCGACGGCCGCGATCATCACATCTTCGGCTTCACCGTCTGGATGGCCGGTGGCGGACTCAAGAGCGGCATCGTGCATGGCAAGACCGACGAGATCGGTTTCCATGCCGTCGAGGATCGCCACTACGTCACCGACGTGCACGCGACGATCATGCACCAACTCGGGCTCGACTCACGCAAGCTCGAAATCCCCGGCCGCAAGCGCCTCGACGTCGATCACGGCACGCCGATCAAGGCCATCATTGCCTGATCGGTACAATGTCCCAATGCTTCGCTTGAACAAATATCTCGCGCACGCCGGCGTCGGTTCGCGGCGGCATTGCGACGACCTCATCGTCGCCGGCCGCGTGAAGCTGAACGGCGAGATCATCCGTGATCTCGGCATGCGCGTCGACCCGGCCAAGATCACGGTCCATGTCGACGACCACGTCGTGAAGACCGAGAAGCACGTCTACTGGGCCGTCAACAAGCCGCGCGGCTACCTGTGCACCAATCACGATCCCTCGGGGCGGCCGCTCGCGAACGACCTGATCCCGCACGTCGATCAACGCGTCTACACCGTCGGCCGGCTCGACGAGGACAGCGAAGGCCTGCTCCTCATGACCAATGACGGCGACCTCGCTCAGCAACTGATGCACCCGCGGTTTGGCGTCGAGAAGACGTATGAGGTGCTCGTCGCCGGCTCACCGTCGCCGGAGGATTTGAAACAACTCACGACCGGCGTCTGGCTCGCCGAGGGTCGGGTGAAGGCCCGCTTCGTCAAAGCCTTCAAACGGCAGGGCGAGAGCACTTGGCTCAAGATCGTGCTCGCCGAGGGTAAGAACCGCGAGATTCGCCGGATGCTCGCCAGGTTGAAACACAAGGTGATGCGGCTGAAGCGCGTCGGCATCGGCCCGATCAAGCTCGATCGCCTGCCCAAGGGCAAGTCGCGTAAACTTGCTTTGCCCGAAATCGAAGCATTGCGGCGCAGCGTCGTGAAGCAGGCCAAACCGGCAGTTGAGCAACCAACTTCCTAGATGGCCATGAGAGGAGAGATGGCCAAATACATATTGGGGTTGGCCATCTTAGATTCAAGGAACAGCACCTAAAGCAATATCCCGGATCGAGTTGCGATAAAAATACTGAATCGCAATTCTAGCGCCAGGAACCCTCGAAACTGCCCCGATGATCCTCCAGCGAACCTCTCACACGATCGAAAATGTCCAACTCGCCGAGCGGACGTTTCGCATCCGCATTGACTGCCCGGAAGTGGCCGCCGCTATTCGACCGGGCCAGTTCCTCATGCTCCGCCTGCCCGGCACGTCCGACCCGCTTCTGGGCCGCCCGTTCGCTCTTTACGACACGGTGCTCGACGCGGCCGGCACGCCGATCGGCATCGACGTCGTCTATCTCGTTGTCGGCAAAATGACCGGCTTGCTTGCCGAAATGAAATGCAATGAAACGATCGAAGTCTGGGGCCCGCTCGGCAACGGCTTCCCGGACCTGACGGGCAGCGAGCACGTCGTCTGCGTCGCCGGCGGCATCGGCCAGACGCCGTTCCTCGCCTACGCTCGCGAACTGCTCGGCACCCGCGGCTACGGCGGCAACGCCCCTCGTCAGCAGGCCAAGAAGGTCAGCCTCTACTACGGCGTCCGCACCGCCTCCCTCGCGGCCGGCGTCGACGACTTCCAGGCAGCCGGCGTCGACGTGCGGCTCGCCAGCGACGACGGCACACTCGGCACAAAGGGTTTCGTCACCCAACTCCTCGCCGCGGATCATCCGCCCGGCCCCTTCGTCGGCTGCGGCCCCGAGCCGATGCTGCACGCGCTCATGAAGCTGACGGCCGGCTGGAATGCGAAGTGTCATGTCTCCCTCGAAACCCCCATGGCCTGCGGCATCGGCGCCTGCTTCAGTTGCGTGACCAAGGTCAAGACGGCGGAAGGCTGGGACTACAAACGCGTCTGTGTCGACGGGCCGGTGTTTGAAGCGGAGAAGCTGGTGTAGGCCCCGCAAGCTGAGCGGGACCAGGCGGGTTTGCTATGATGATGCTGGCGTTTTGAGGAGGCATGACCATGAAGTCGACCGCCGTCCGAATCGTTGACCACGGTCGCGGCCCACAAATTGAAGGCCATCGTCTCACCGTGACGGACGTTTTTTACGTCGCTGTCCTCGTTCGGTGTTCCGTAAGCGTGCGAGCCGAACAGGATGATCTTGTCGGGCTTGAAATGCTCCGCGACCTGGCGCGCGTACTTGCGGATCGCGGCCATCGGCACCTGATCGCCGCGGTACCACGGCTCCGGCTCGGCAATGGGATTCGCACGGGGCTTCCGTCTCATGTCGTCATCATATCACGGTACCCACATTGACGCGGCGGCAATCGGCCGGTTGTCGAGGATGCACGCAACAGTCACATTGAGGTTCTTCAGCGGTTCGTAAATCGCCCTTTCACGTGACAAAATTTGGTGCAAACGTCGATCACATCATCACTCCCGATCCCGCCGCTCGCGCCGCAGATACTCCTTTGCCGGTCGATACTCGTGTGGCCGCAAGCCTCGCCCTAAAATCGTGCGGTACATGTCGAGCGAGGCGGCTTCGGCAAGTTTGGGTTTCGCACGGAAGATGTCGGTTGCCGGCAGGTCGAGGCGGAAGACACCCTTGGCGTTTTCTAGCTGGACGCTGGCTAGGCGATCCGAGAAGGACGGGTGGTCGTCGAAGAGGCCGGTCGTCTCCTCGACTAGATCGCACTCGGCGTCGTCGCGGTCGCGGTCGGACATCCGTTCGGCCAGGCCGACGACAAGGGCGGAGAAGTCGTCCGGATAAGTGTCCTTGAGCCAGCAATCGTGCACGATTTCGGCCGCCTTCATCTGTGCCGCGGTCAGGATGGCCAAGCGATAGCCAGTGGATTCATAGACGCGCGCGCCGACCAGTCGGGCCTCCGATCGGTCGGCGTCGTACTCCATCCGTCGGATTAAAAAGCAACTCAGGATGTGGCCCGTCATCATGAGCACCCAGAGGACGCCGCGCGTGATCATGATGCCGCCGTACGCGACGTAGATGATCGCGCCGGCGATGTTATTCGCCTCGCCCCAGTCCTTGAGAGTTTCGTCAAAGTTGTCGCGCTCGTAGACCAGGCGCGCAAACCAGGCATTGGTGGAGCGGATGACGTAGCTCAGCCGCATGCCGGCGCCCTGCGAGAAATGCCCCAACTCGTGGGCGATGATGCCGGCGAGTTGCTTCGCGTTCAGGCCCCCGATCAGCGGCAGACCGATCGTCAACGTCAGCGTGTGGCCGAACAACCCGGTTAGTCCGCTGCCGAAGCCGGCCGAAGCGTTGACGTCACAGTCGACCGCGATCTGGCTCGGCACCGGGGCGTGCACC
>DATANR010000225.1:0-3423 GCA_036266155.1 Gemmataceae bacterium
CTGGAATGGGTGTAGGTGAATTACTATCCGCAGTGGATATTATTGCAACCCAGATGAAGCCTTTGTGAGCGAGCCTACTCGTACGCAATCGCATCCGGAATCCGCTGCCGAACGGCGTTGAGCGCGGGGATCAGGCCCGCCAGCGTGGCCGCGAGCACGGCGACGAGGCCGATGCCCAAACCCTCTTTCCACGGAATCAGCATGTCGAAGACGAAGCCGGTCTCTTCTTTCATGATCACGTTCAGCGTGTACCACTCCATCGGTAAGCCCAATAGTAGGCCGAGAATCGTGCCCAAGATACCCATCAGCGTCGCTTCCGCGAGCACGCTCTTGAGGACCTGCGGCTGCGACGCGCCGACGGCTCGGAGGAGTCCCAACTCGCGGCGGCGCTGGAGCACTGAGATCATCAACGCCATCACGACGCCGAGCGTGGCGACCACGCCGATGATGACCTGCTGCAAGTAAGCAATTTGGAACACGCGGTCGAGCATGCCGCCGAGATAGATGTAGACCGACTCGCGATTCTGCACGAGCAGCCCTTCGCGTTGCGAGTAGTCGCGTACACCGTCGTATGTCGCGTCGAAATCGGCTTCCGGCTTGAAGAACACGTGGTACGCGTCGACATGGCGGTCGTCGAATAATGCGGCATAACGCGTGCGATCGACGAAAATCGTGCCCATGCTCCACGAGTAATCGCGGCCGATGCCGATCACCTTCAGGTCCACCGGCCCGCGTGGGCCAGGGACCGTGATCGTGTCGCCTTCCTTCACGTGCCACTTGGCAGCAAAATTCTCGGAGACGATCGTGAAGTCGCCATCGGGCAGGTTCGCCATCCGATCGAGCGCGGGCAACGCATTCGGCACGCGGGCACGGACGCCTCGCTGATAGTCGAGGGCGTCGATGCCGATCATCAAGATGAACGTGCCGCCGTACTCCGGCCGGTAGAACCGCAGACCGACGACGCGCTCGACGCCGGGCAGTTTGCGCAGATCATCCGCCGTCGTCGGCTCCATCGGCGTCATCGAACTGTTTGCCGACACCGGGTTGCCGCGGAAGATGAACGCGTCGGCCCGGATCACCTGTTCAAGCCATTCGCGCACCGGGACCTCGTTGCTCTTGCCGACGCCGGCCGTCTGGAACATGAGAGCGACGCCCGCCGCGAGCGCTCCGATCACGACGCCCGTGCGACCCGGCGCGCGCAGCAAGTTGTCCGCGGCTAGCCGGGCTTCGACGCCCAAGAGGCCGCGCGACAATGTTGTCAATAATCGGGCCAGATTCGACGCGAAGATCGGCATGGCCAGAAGCAAGCCGACCACCATGAACGACGCGGCCCCCATGGCGCCGGTGCGGCTGGGTAATTGGTGGCGCAGTAGAAACATTGCGAATCCCACGGCGATTAGACTGACGCACACCGACCGGTGCAGCAGACGAAGCTTCCATCCAGCGCCCGTCGGCGCCCGGCGAACCGCGTCCGCCGGCTGGTCGGAGGCCGCTTGCATTGACGGGATGAGTGCCGCGAACATGGCCGTCACCAGACCGCCCACCACGGCCAACATAACGATTCCCGCAGTCAACTCCGGCCGGAACGATTGCCCCGCATTCATGAAGGAGGACGCCAGATCATCGCCAAAGAGTCCGATCGCGGATTGTGCCAGCAAAGCGCCGAGCGGGATGCCCGGCAACGCTCCGGCGGCGCCGAGCATCATGGCCTCAAGCGTGAACAGACTCGCGATTTGCGTGCGCGTCGCACCGAGCGAGCGCAGCACGCCGATGTCGTGCCGCCGTTCCGCGACGGTCACGGCCACCGCGTTGTAGACGAGAAACAAGCCGACGATGAGCACGCCGAGCGATGTCAGGTTCAGCACCAGCTTGACACCACCGATGACTTCTTCCGTCGACTTGCGGTTCTCGGCAGCCGTGCGAACAGTTGCGAGCGGGCCGACGATCTCTTGCGCTGCGGCCCGCACTGCCTCGCGATCGGTCCCCTTGTCGAGGAACAAGTCGACGCGTGAGACGCGGTCAGGCTCGTTACTGCCGCCAGACGGGTGAAGGATCTTGGCGGCGGCCGAGATGTTGGTGAACAAGAGCGTGTCCGCGAACGGGGCCATTGGCGATTCTTTGGCCACGTCGATCACACCGACGAGCGTGAAGGGAACACGCTGCTCCGTGTACTGGACTTCGACCGGGTCGGCGTCCGTCAAACCGGCCCGCACACGCTCCTGATAGATGCGCCGACCGATGAGGACGCCGCGACCCGCGATCGCCAGCGGCGACCCCTTCCAATCGATCGACAACTTCAGTTTGGCAAGTCCTTGCGCATCGGCCGACGCGGCGGCGGTCAAATCCTGTCCAAACAAGACGCCGCGCCGATTCGGCAGTTGCGGCAGATCGACGCGCATGTAGACGAAGCGCTCGACGCGGTTGACGCCCGGAATATGTGCCGCCCGCAACTTGTCGGCGACCGACCATTCGACGCCATGCTCGCCAGTCGTCGCGTAAAGGTCAGCGACATCGACCGGGATTGTCGTGTCCATGGCCGCCGAATCGACGCATTGATTCAGAAGCCGCGTCGACACGAGCGTGGCGACGCCGACGCCGATGCTGAGCGCGACAAGCAGCGCCAGCGGCCAGCGGCGGCGCATGTAGCGAAGAGTCAGCGATCGAAGGAGCGTGAACATACGGCTACCCAGCGGCCACCAGACGGCCGGGGCGTTCGCGAAGCTGTTCCTCGGACGCAATCAGCCCGTCCTTGATGTGCACAACGCGGTCGCCGTACTCCGCCGCCCGGCGATCATGCGTGACCATCACGAGAGCGCACTTCCCCGCCTCGGGCAGGCTTCGAAGCAGTTCCAGGATTTCGCCGCTGGTTTTGGAGTCGAGATTGCCCGTCGGCTCGTCGCACATGATCGCTTCGGGCTCGTTGACAAGCGCTCGGGCGATGGCAACCCGCTGCATTTCGCCGCCCGACATCTCTTCCGGGTAATGCCCGACCCGATGCGTCAGGCCCACCCGTGCAAGGCCATCGAGCCCCTTCTTGAGCGCTGTCGATCGCCGCATGCCGCCGAGCAACAGCGGCAGTGCGACGTTCTCCTCGGCCTTGAGCGTTGGAATCAAATTGAAGAACTGAAACACGAATCCGATCCGGTTCCGCCGCAGAAGCGACCGCTGCCGATCGGTCATTTTCTGAACGCTATCGCCTTTGAAAAACACTTCGCCGCTCGTCGGCGTGTCGAGCGCTCCGAGCAGATGCAGCAGCGTCGACTTGCCCGATCCCGACGGCCCCATGATCGACACGAATTCACCCGACGTCACGCTCATCGAGACCCCGCGTACGGCATTCACGGTCCGCGAGCCTTGTTGATAGGTCTTCGTGACGTCGACGAGATCCATCATGGGAATGTTCTGCAGAGTCGGCGAGCAGAG
>DATANR010000226.1:0-29751 GCA_036266155.1 Gemmataceae bacterium
TTTAGCGTTCGTCCCGTCGGGACGAACGCTAAACGGGTTCCTTTCCGCGAACGAGCATTTCAATCATGATCTCTCCCTCCACTTACCGCCCCTACAAAAACCTCCCGCCGCTCGCCGGCCTCGCGACGCACGAGGAGGCCGCGAAGCCGGGCCTGGGCATCGAAGAGTGCGTCACGCGTCTGAAGCGCTTCCACTACGCCTTCAAACGCCTCTTCGAAATCCTCACCGCCCGCATCACAGCCGAGCCAATTTATGAGTTGAAAACGGCGTTCGCGTATCACGCATACTTGTGTGCGGAACATGCCGATGCTCTGCGTACGCGAATCGGCGAAATGCGGGAGCCGCCGCTGGGATTGGAAGCAGTGCCGCATCCGGCGCTGGAAGTATTTTTCGATGAGATTCTGGCGGCACCTACAACGGAAGATCTAATCTGGGGCATCTACCAGATGGCCCTTCATTACCTCATCACCGACATTGAGGCCTACCAGGGCGCGACGAATCCGCTGACGGATGCCCCGAGCCGGCGGGTGCTGAAGTTCGCTCTGTTCGAACTCAACGAGATGAGGGAGTTCGGCCGAAAGGTACGCGAAGAGTTTCGTGCGCCGTCGGAGGGCTCGGTGTGGATCAACGTACTTGAAGCCTTGATCGAAGAAGCCGGAGGGATCAGCGGCACATGGACGGCTTCCGACAACGGGACCCCACGCATGTATTCCAAGACGCCCCACAAGTATGACCCCATCCCCAAGCGCGACGAACGCTGGCAGGACCTCTGGAACCAGGGCGTCAATCCCGAAGCGTTCATGTACGATCCGGCTCAGCCGACGAAGCCGAAGGCGCTGATGATGCTCTTCAAACGGCTGCGTGAGATCGACGTCCCGGAGATGATGGCCAGCATCCTGACCGAGACCAAGGGCAAGCCGTGGCGGTTTTATCGAGACATGAGCCGGCAACTCTGGGACGAGGCCCGGCACGCGATGATGGGCGAGGTCGGCTTCGTCGCGCTCGGCGTCGACTGGACCAAGGCTCGTGTGACGCACAACTGGTCGCTGCGGCTGAATACCGAATGCACGCCGATGGAACGGCACGCGGTGCTCTACTTCATCGAGCAGGGGCTGATGACCAAGACCGGCAAGCGCTTCGAATGGGAACTCGGCGTCGGCTCCGGCATCCCGCTGATGGCGACGATCCAGGACTTCGACTGGGCCGACGAGGTGCTGCACGCGGCGATCGGCCGGCAGTGGTACATCCCGCTCTTCGAGAACATCAACAAGGCCCTCGAATACGGCGACCAGTGCTGGAGCCGAATCCTGAGCAACTGGCAAGTGGTCAAGGATCAGGGGCTGACACAGCACGAGAACTGGTGGCCGGCGATCTATCGGCAAGCGTGCGAAGCCTGGGGCGAGGCACCGGATCCGCAGGTGTTGGCGTATTCAACGACGTATGAAGGCAAGCGTGCGGACTTGAAGGAGGTCGGGGCGGGAGCGAGCGGATGATGAACGTAGCCTTCTCGCTCTGCGAGAAGGTTGCAAGCTGGCTCCTTGCAGAGCGTCACTTCGGAGCCGAGCTTGCATTCTTCTCGCGGAGCGAGAAGGCTACGTTTTTTACTCCACTCCAACCGCCCGCCCACCATTGCTGGCCGACTTCACGCACGCATCCATCACGCGTTGCGTCTTGAGCGCAATCTCGCCCCACGTTTCATCGAGCTTGCCGCTCCCCACAATCGTCGAAAAGTTCCTGATCATGTTCGTCTCTTGCGCGTCCGGGTGCCCGTCGCTGTATTCGCTGACGGCATGTCGCCGTGGATGGCTTTCCCAGTGGTACGAGCAGTTCTTCACGTTGAACTTCGGCGTGTCCGCGATGAATGCCGACTCGCAGCCGAAGTACGGCAGCACGAAGTCCGCGACTTGGATCGACCCGCGCGTGCCACTGATGTGGGCCCACTGTTGCAGTTCCGTGCGGAACGAACAGTAGAAGCTCGCCGTCACGCCGGCCGGGTAGAACAAATCGGCCGAGAACTCGGTTGGCACCTTGTTGTGGTCCGCGAGCAGGTGGCCGACGACACGTTCGGGCATCGCGTACTTCATCACGAACAACGAGAAGCGCAGGTTGTACCAGCCGAGGTCGCCAAGACAGCCGAGCGGTTCGAGTTCGCTCGTCGCCCGGA
The DNA here is from genome assembly GCA_036266155.1 of Gemmataceae bacterium. Lineage (GTDB taxonomy): Bacteria > Planctomycetota > Planctomycetia > Gemmatales > Gemmataceae > SIAJ01. The sequence goes on from DATANR010000226.1 coordinate 2,165, forward strand.
TATTCGTCTTGAAGAACTCATCGGACGCTCGAAAGGTGAACTGGCTCGCGATCCGCCGCAGTTCGCCGATGGTTTCACCGTCGTCAATCGCCTGCCGCAACAACGGCAGCCGTTTGCCATGCATGAACATCACGCCGTCCATGAACTGCACGCGGTTCTTACGGCAGGCGTCGAGCATCACCTGTAAGTCGGCTGCGGTCGGCGCACACGGCTTTTCGCACAGCACATGCTTCCCGGCCTCCGCGGCCTTCACGACCCACTCGCGGCGAATGCCTGTCGGCAACGGAATGTAGACCGCGTCGACATCCTTGCGGCCAAGCAGTTCGTCGTACGTGCACGCTTGCGGCTTCGCGGCAAATGGCACCTCGATCGAACATTCGTCGATGAACGTCTTCGCCTTGGCCACGTCGCGGCTACCAACGGCGGCAAGCGTCGCATTCTCAGCCAGCCGGATGGCCTTCCAATTCTTGCGAGCGATGTTGGCGGTGCCGAGAATTCCCCAGCGGCAGACGGCGGACATGTGCGTTTCCTGATGGGTCACGAAGCATTCAGTCGATTGCTGTTTTTCTACAGCCTCGGTGAACTCCCGCCGAATTCCTTTGACTCTCGCATCCATCGCGGACGACAATAACCCTCTCCCAACTTCAACACCCGGAGCAACTCTCCATGGCCGTTACCAAAACCCGTCCCAAGCTCGCGAAGATCGAGAACAAGGCGGTTGAGAAACCCAGCGCGACCGCACGGCCGCGTGTGCCGGATCAGAAGATGCTCATCGGCGGCCGCTGGGTCGATGCCGTCAGCGGCAAGACATTCGAGACGCTCGACCCGTCGACCGGCGAAGTCATTTGCCGCGTGGCCGAGGGCGACAAGGCCGACATCGACCTCGCCGTGAAAGCCGCCCGTGCCGCTTTTGAAACCGGCCCGTGGAGCAAGATGAACGCCAGCGATCGCGGCCGCTTGATGCACAAGCTCGCCGACGCCATCGAAGCTAACAGCGCCGAGCTGGCCGCCCTCGAATCGCTCGACAACGGCAAACCGTACACCGACGCGTTCTACATCGACCTGCCGCTGACCGTGAAGTGTTACCGCTATTACGCCGGCTGGGCCGACAAGGTGACGGGCAAGACGATCCCGATTGACGGCAAATACTTCTGCTACACCCGCCACGAGGCGATGGGCGTCGTCGGCCAGATCATCCCGTGGAACTTCCCGCTTTTGATGCAAGCATGGAAGTGGGGCCCGGCCCTCGCGTGCGGCAACACGATCGTCCTGAAGCCGGCCGAACAGACGCCGATCACCGCTCTGCGCGTCGCCAAGCTGGCCCAGGAAGTCGGCTTCCCCGACGGCGTCATCAATGTGGTGCCCGGCTATGGCCCGACGGCCGGCGCCGCGCTCTCCAGTCACATGGACGTGAACAAAATCGCGTTCACCGGCGAAACGTCGACCGGCCAGATCGTGATGACCGCGGCCGCTCAAAGCAACTTGAAGCGCGTCAGCCTCGAACTCGGCGGCAAGTCGCCGAACGTGGTGTTCGCGGACGCCGATCTCGATGCGGCCATCGAAGGGGCCTACTTCGGCCTCTTCTTCAACCAGGGCCAGTGCTGCGTCGCCGGCAGTCGGCTGTTCGTCGAGGACAGCGTTTACGACGAATTCATCAAGCGCATGCTGGCGAAGGCCAAGAGCCGCAAAGTCGGCGACCCGTTTGAGACCGGCGTCGAACAGGGCCCGCAGATTTCGCAGGAGCAATTCGACCGCGTGATGAAGTACATCGCCTCCGGCAACAAGGAAGGCGCCAAGCGGCTCATCGGCGGCAACCGCGTCGGCTCGAAGGGCTACTTCATCGAACCGACCGTCTTCGCCGACGTGACCGACGACATGACCATCGCGCGCGAAGAGATCTTCGGGCCGGTCATGAACATCATGCGCTTCAAGAATATCGAAGAAGTCATCGATCGTGGCAACAAGACCTTCTACGGCCTCGCCGCCGCCGTCTGGACGAAGGACATTCAGAAGGCCCTACGCTTGTCGAACGCTCTGCGCGCCGGCACCGTGTGGGTGAACTGCTACGACGTCTTCGACGCCGCCGCCCCGTTCGGCGGCTTCAAGATGAGCGGCATCGGCCGCGAAATGGGCGAATACGGCCTGTCGCTGTACACCGAGGTCAAGACGGTGATTATGTCGATGTGATAACGCCTTCGTGGCATAACATTCCGATGTTGTGCGGCCTGCCCAGCACAAGATCGGAATCTTATGCCACGACAACCAGGCCCGGGATCGCCAAGGAGCATCTGATGAAAACGCTGGCGTGGGCTTCAGTTGCAAGTCTGGCCGTCGGCCTGCTCGCCGACGCGGCGCCGGCCCTGCGGGAGAACCCCAACCTCGTGACCAACGGCAGCTTCGAGGAGGGGCCGGACTTCGAGGTGCACAAACCGCTCGATAAGGACTCGACCGAACTAAAAGGGTGGGTGGTGACTCGCGGGCAAATCGACGTCTGCCAGGAAAAGGACGGAACCTGGAAGGCGGCCGACGGGAAACGGTCGCTCGACCTGCATGGGTCGCCGGGATTCGGCGGCGTCCAGCAGACCCTTTCGACACGGGCCGGGAAGAAGTACCGGCTGACGTTTCAGATGACGGGCAATCCACAGGCCAACCTGACCGAGGCCAAATTGACGGTGCGGGCAGCCGGGATGGACAAGGAGTTCGCGGTGGACATGACCGGGGTGAGCCACGCGGACCCGAAGTGGCGGAAGATGACGTGGGAGTTCACGGCCACGGATAAGGCGACGGTCTTGGAAATCCACACGGCCATGCCGCCGACGTCGAACGCGTTCGGCGGGCCGATGCTGGACGACGTGAAGGTCGTGGCGATCGATTGACGGCGCGACGGCGAGGCTCCGGCCGCTCCGCTCTCCTCGATGACTTTTCTCTGAGCGCGACCCGACTCGGCCGCACGGATCCCGAAGGGATCGCAGAATGTAGCCGGCGGTCGAGCGTCCGCTCGACCGCCGGAACGCCGAATCCCCAATGCCGCCGACTCCGGAGGAGTCGCAGAACGTCGCGAACATCACACATCGATTGTCGGCGCGGGGAGCGTTCTTCGATCCGGTTGGGATCGGTTGGTGTAATGACGTCGCTTCGGTCCGGTGGTCGAGGTGACGCTCGATCAGGAACTCAGTTCTGCGATTCCTTCGGGATCAAGTCGGCGCTTCGATACGCCGCGGTGGAAAGAATTCATCCCGCACCTTCCACACCGCTTCCATGTCCAGCTTCTCGCCGTCGAAGATGATCTGGCGGCTCGATTTGTCTTTGCGGTTCTTCAGGTAGCGCGTGACGTCCAACCAGCGGATCGATTGCTCGCCGGTTTGCTCGTCGGTCTGGCGGATGACGAGATACACGTCGACCGGCTGGCTGATCCAGTATTCCAGGTGGCGGTCGTTCTTCACGTCGAAGACTTCGCGGCCGTCGCTGCGCCGCGTGCGCCGGTACGAATTGCCGCTCTTGAGTTGCACGTAGATTTTCTTCCCGCTGGCTCGGCCATCGTTGTCCTTGAATTCGACCTCGCCGTCGATGCCCTGGCCAAACTCGGGCAACGGTCGGAAAATCTGGTTCGCTTCGCCCGTGATCGCCTGCACGTGGCCATACAGGATTTGCTCCAGGGCCTGTTCGTCGAGTTGCCGCGTGGCCGTCTCCTCCATCTGCAAAATCTTCCTGGCGACGGGGTCGCTCTTCAACCGCTGTTCGATGTGATCGATGAGCAATACTTCCGTCCGGCATTTCTGGCAGACGATGGTCGTTTGCTTGTCGGCAAGCAGTTCGCGAATGACATCGAGATCCTTGAACGGGCGACTGCACTTCGGACACACATACCGCCGGTCGCGCGTCACGTCACAAGCGTACCGGGCCAAGTGCCGATGCACGTACTCGATGAAAATCACCTTCAACTCGTCCGGCGTCGCGACGTCGAAGAACAGGCTGATTGTCGCCTTGCCTTCGCCCTGTTGGTTGTCGATCTTCAGGCCCAGCAGTTGTTTCTTGCTGGAATTGAACTCGGCCGCGTTCCGCCACAGTTCCTTGTGTTCGAATTCCTGGCTATACCACAGCCGCACCACCAGCGTTGTCCAGATTGTCTGCCACTCGCCGCCGAACGTGTACGAGACGAACACGTCGGGCTGCCACGGGAAGTCTTTCTCGCGGCGGTACTGCGAGGGAAACACCAGCTGCCGACCGTGCGGCGTGTCCTCCGCGATGCACAGCGAGTGGTCCAGGAACGTCTGGACCATCGCCCGCAGCAGCAGCTCTTCGTCCGGCCGAGGCAGCCGGTCGACGCCGGTGAAGTCGAAGCCCGGATCGTAGATATCCGCCTCCAGCACGCAGCCGATCTCGTCCTTGTGGGCACGGGCCGAGCGGATGATCGCCCCGCCGTAGGCGCTCAGCAGTTCGGGTTGCAGCAGCACCAGGTCGCCGAACTTCAGCGACCGGGCCAAGCCGTGATTGGCCAGCAGCGTCACCGCCGTGCGCACGTCGGATTCGCCGAACTGCTCGCCCGGCAGGGTCTGCTCCAGCCGCTGCGCCAGCTCCGCGAACCGCAGCAGGCGGATATCGGTTGCGTCGCGCATCTTTAGCAAGGCGTTTTTCAGCTCGGCCAACAGCCGGGGCGTGGCAGTCCACGGCAGCTTGTCCCAGGGTATGCTGTCCGCGATCAGTTGCTTGAGCTTCGACGGTTTTCCCGCGTTGGCCTGGTCCGAACAGTTTTCACCTGTCTTGGCGCTGGTGGCCAACCAGTCGGCTACGCGGTGCTCCTGGATGATCCGCTCAATCTTGGCATTGCCGATCTTCATCCCGCCGACGTCGATTTGCGAGAAGATCAGCAGCCGGGCGGCTTCGCGTTTGGCGTCGTGGTTCTGGGCCGCCGTGTCGAGTGCCTTGAGCCAGTCGCCGGCCTCCGCAAACAGATCGTCCTTTTGCGGATTGATCAGCAGCAGAGCCAGCGCCGTCTCGTCGAGAAACAGCCGGTGGATCAGCCGGTAATCTTCTTGCCCGGCCAAGTCCCAGAGCAGAGCCTCACGATCGATCGTGGCATGGGACGGCAGGGGCAACGGCAAAGGCCAAACATTCATCCCGTGGGTGCGGTCCTTCACGACGTACCTGTCTTCGATCAACCGATGCGCCAGCGACGTCTTCCCCACCGTCCCTTCGCCGAGCAAGACGACCTTGGCGTTGACATAGCGGCGTGTGAGCTCAGCAGAAGTGGTGGCGCGGACTCCGGTGAGGCGGTAGACGAAGATGATGCCACTAGCCGTGCCTACCACGAGCAGGGGATTTACGTGACTGAAGGCGACCGAAATTGGAGAAGCTCCTGTTTCGTAATTGATCACCTGCAAACACGCCCCCGACTTCCAGTCCCAGAGACGAACCGTCTTGTCCGTGAACCCCGTGGAGGCGATTAAGCTGCCATCGGGGGAAATCGCGACCGTCATTATGAAACTCTGATGGCCCTCCAGCGTCCCGACGCTGGTTCCAGCTCCCAAGTCCCAGATTTTGACGGTTTTGTCGTCCGACCCCGAAACGGCAAACCGTCCGTTCGGCGCGAAATGGATGGAATTCACGGTGTTCGTATGGCCATTCAGCGTCGCCAGGCATTGTCCCGTTTCGAGGTTCCAGAGCCGGACCCGCCCGTCGCGATGCCCCGACAGCGCTTGCGTCCCCGCCGGATTGACGGCGGTGCCGAAAACGTCGTCTGCTTCGCCAGTCCCGCACTCGATCGTCTTCAGGCACTTGCCCGAAGCCAGGTCCCACAACCGGAGTGTCTTGTCGTCACCGCCGGACAACGCGACGTTTTTATCCCGCACCGCGACGACCGCACGAACCCAAGGAGCGTGACCTCTAAGCTCAGAGAATTCGTACCCGCTAATTACCTGCCAAAGGTGGACAGAGTCTGGAAAAGCCCCCGACAGAATCCGTTTCCCATCCGGCGTGATCGCGACGGACATCACGTTATGCGTATGCCCTTCCAGCGTCGCCCGGCACTGGCCGGTCGCCAGGTCCCAAATCTTGACCATCTTGTCGCGAGAGCCCGACGTCGCCCAGGTTCCATCTGGGCTAACCGCCACACTTCTAACCCAGTCCGTGTGCCCCGTGAGCGTGCGTTCCAGCACGGCTAGCGGCTCGGTCTGCTCCAGGGGCTTTTCTTTCTTCGGCTTGGGCTTCGGCTTTTCAGGTTTCTTCTTCGGTTCGGGTTGCGACGTGAGCGGCGCCGCTTCCACCTCCTCCCGGCACACTGCCAGCAGTTCGTTGAACGCGGCTGGCGTTTCCCGGCGGTAGTCCACGTACTTGTAACGTCGCAGCGCGTCGGGCAGCGTACACTCGGCTAGCAGCAGCGGGACGAAGCGGCGGCCTTTGTTCGTCGGGTCGCGGAACAGGACGGTGCTGCGTTCGAGCGTCACCCAATCCGACCCAAGCGCCGCTGGCGACAGGCACAACACCTGCACCCGCGCCGCCTCCAGCCCGCGTTCGATGGCCAGGTAGATGTCGTCGCCCGCTTTGATCACCCACTCGTCGAACCAAACTCGCAACCCGGCTTGTTTCAGCCGCTCCGCCAACTCCCGCACACGCGGCTTGTCCAGCGCGTTATGGCTCAGGAAGACGTCGTGGGTGAAGGTGTTAGGCATGCCCAGTCTGGCCCTTTAGATTTTGACCAGCTTCTGTTCGGCGGTCAAAAGTTTGAACCATTCGCACCCAACCAATGAGAAATACCGGCAGTCGTAATCACCGCGTCGTTGCGGCGAGGAATTTCGTGAGTTCGCAGATCGGTCAAGGTATGCCGAGGAGAAGATAAGTTCGTCTAGGCCCCCCACCCTTCAGAGGACTCCATCGGTTTCATGCCATCATCATATCACCGAGTCACTTGAGCGGTGGCTCGTGACCCGATGACGCGCCGGACAATCCATCCTCACCCGCCGCCCCCTCCTCCACTTTCTTCTTCTTCCTTTTCTTCGGCTCCGGCGGCTCGGGATAACCAAAATTGCCGAAGAAAGGCAGGTCCCGCAGGGGTGGGATTTCGCCGCGGTCGAGGTACTTGTCGTCTTCGTTTTCCAGGCGGTAGCGATATGGGTCTTTTTTGCGGCCGGTGCCGCTGCGGCGCAGGAGCTTTTGCACGAAGGCCTTGTTCAGCCATTCGTACAGGGTCGGCGCGCTCGGTGGGCTCAGGTCGATGGGCCAATCCATCAGCAATTCTTGATGTGTTGCTGACACTTCTCGTGTCGCCAGGATCGCATGCAGTATGTCCCAGTTTTCCTGGAAGCGGGCTGTTTGTGGGTCGCCCAGGTGGACGAATTGGCCGTCTTTGGTCCATTCGTACACGATCTTCCGCGGCGTCGCCGGAAAGCGCGACATGCAGAAGAGCTTGCGGCGCCGTTCGTCCGTTTGCAGGGTGCCGAAGCACGATAGCTCGACGATTATGTCGACCGCCGCCAGGAGCCCGCCGTGGCCGCGGGCGCTGCTGCCTTCTTCCGAGCGCTTCTTGCGCGGATGATGCAGGATCGTCACGCCGACGCCGCGTTCGGTCAACGTTTGAAGCGGGTCGAGCAATTGTTGCAGGGCGTTGAGGTCGCTGTCGGTGCTGCCGGGCAAAAAGCGGGCCAGCGGGTCGATGATGAGCAGGTCGAGTTCGCCGGCCGAGTGGAGTTCCAGGGCCATGGCGATCAGTTCGTCCCACTGCTCGGGCGTCGGTCGCCGCGGGAACGGCCGGGCGAGGAGCCGGCAGTGATGGCCGGTCGGTAGCCGGCGCATGCGGTCGGCCCAGGTGTTGCGCGATTCCTCGGAGACGATGAGCGCCTTGGCGGGCGTCACCGCGCGGTCGAGGAACGTGCCGCCCGCGGCGAATTGTTGCAGCAGCCCGGTCATCAGCGTGGTTTTGCCGGCCTTCCACTGGCTAGTGAAGAGGGTGATGTTGCCGCGTGCGATGAGGCCGTGCCAGAGCCAGTCGACGGCAATCGGTTCCGCGGCCGTGTCGAGCTGGTCCATATACTCGGAGACCAGATTGTCGTTTCGTGTTTTGAGCATGATTTGTCTGGAAAAAAGTGTTGATTCTGGAAAAGTGGAATTCGTCTGGAACAGGGGTGGGGCGCGCCGCCAGAGGAAAGTTTCCGTGATGCGAGCTTGGAAGGAAATGTCGGTAGGCGAGTTCGGCGGGCCGTTTACGCAAGTTTCTCGGCAAACTACTTGCACTTCCGCCTGAATATTGTGCATACTTAACCTCTGAGCCCTCCAGTTACTGCGGCCGACGGTCCCGTGCCGCCGCATCCTGTGTTTTGCACCTACGAGAGTCGCGCCCGTGACGCTGCCGGCTAATACGCCACCGCCCAAGGCCGAGCCGGACCCATCGGAAGTGACGTCCGAGCACCTCTCGAATGACACCAGTCGGCTCATGCCAAGCGACGACGAGACCGCCGGCGTGCGTGTGAAGCCCGTACCCCAGGGCGCGATCACGCCGCGCGAAGATCCGCCGCTGCCGGCGTCGTTTGGCCGCTATCGCATCAAGAAGCTGCTCGGCAAAGGTTCGTTCGGCGCCGTCTACCTTGCCTCCGACCCGCAACTCCATCGCGATGTTGCGATCAAAGCCCCGCGGATGAGCGGATCGGTCGACGCGAGCCGCGACTTCCTGAAAGAGGCCGCGCAGCTGGCGCAGCTACGCCATCCCGGCATCGTGACGGTCTTCGACATCGGCGTCGAGCAGGGTCGCTGCTACATCGTCTCCGCGTATCTCGAAGGCGGGACTCTGTCGGACTGGCTGACCAATCATCGGCTAACTTGGCAACAGGCGGTCAAGATCGCCATTTCGCTGGCCGAAGCGTTGGCTCATGCCCATGCGCAGCGCACCGTCCATCGCGATTTGAAGCCGTCGAACATCATCTTGATCAATGGTCTCGAGCCGGTGATTGTTGACTTCGGTCTGGCGGCCAGCGACGCGACCGCCTTCGACTACGCTCGCGGCACGGTGCTCGGCACGCCAACATACATGAGTCCGGAACAAGCGCGTGGCGAAGGGCACCGCATCGACGGCCGGGCCGACATCTATTCGCTTGGCGTCATCCTCTACAAGATGCTGACCGGCCGGGCGCCTTTCGTGGCGGCGAGCGTCGCCGATCTTGTTCAGCAGATCATCCACGACGATCCGCAACCGTTGCGCCAACTCGTGCCGACGGTGCCGCGGCGGCTTGAAGCCATCTGCCTGAAAGCGATGGCGAAGTCGCTCGCCGATCGCTACATGACCGCGGCCGACCTGGCCGACGATCTGCGGCAGGTCCTGACGCCGGCGGATGTGCCGGCGCCGGTTTCCCCAGCGGCGCCGGCGCCGGTTGCGCCGGCGCAGCAGATTGCAACCGCCAGCGACGCGCCACGTCCGACAAGGACGACGCGTGATGCGGAACGCCGACGCGTGACGGTGTTGCGCATCGGCTGCGATCTCTTCCGATCCGATGAGTTGATGGAGGTCCTGGACCCCGATGAGCAGCACGACGTGCTGTCCGCCTTTCGGCAGTTGTGCCAGGATGTCGCGGGCGAACTTGGCGGCACCCAGGTTCACGCGACCGGCAACGGAGCTCTCTTCTGCTTCGGGTTCCCGGTTGCCTTTGAGGATGCGGCGCGCCGGGCCGTGCGTGCGGGGCTTACGCTGCCGGGGCGCATGGCCGCGTTCAACGACGACCTCTTCCGCCGCAAGGGCGTCCGTCTGCAAGCAACAGCAGCGGCCCACAGCGATCAGGCGGTGGTTCAGCGGCAGGGGACCGATAGCCTCTCCGTCGTCGGCCGGCTGCTCGACGTTGTTGAACAACTCGAACGCCAGGCGACCGACGGCGTCATCGTCAGCGGCGAGGCCGTGCGGCTCGTGCGCAATGCGTTCGACATGATCCCGATTGCCGGGACCGACGCTCATCTGGTGAAGAGTGAACGGCAGGTTCCGCTGACGCCGTCGACCGGCGCCGCGAAGACGCCGCTGATCGGCCGCGATCGCGAATTGGGACTGCTCCAGGATCGCTGGGAACAAGTCGTCGAAGGCACGGGCCAGGTCGTGCTTCTCACGGGCGAGGCGGGCATCGGCAAGACGCGCCTGACGGCCGCGCTCAAGGAACATGCCGGCGGTCAATCAACAACCGATGGCGATGCGGTCGTCGAATGGCGCGCCGTCCAGCATCACCAGCACAGCAGCCTGCACCCGGTCATCGACTATTTCGACCGCATCCTCGGCGGTCCATCGCCGGACCGGCTCGATCGGCTCGCTCGCCATCTGAGCGCTCTCGGCTTCGACGATGCGCAGGTCGGCCTGTTCGCGCTACTGCTCGGCATCCCCACGCACGGTCGCTACACTCCGCCGGACCTGACGCCGCTCGCTCGCAAGGAACGCACGCTCGACCTCTTGCTCGATTGGTTCTCCGAACGAGCCCGGCGGCGGCCGCTGCTCGTCGTCGCGGAGGACCTGCACTGGGCCGACCCGACCACGTTGGAATTGCTCGAACGGCTCGCTGAGCTGGCCGACAGTGAACGACTCATGGTCGTGTTCGTCTTCAGGCCGGACATGTCGCTGCCGTGGAAGTCGCAGGCCCACTACACGCAGATTGCTCTGAGCCGGCTCGGCAAGCGACAGGTCGCCGAGCTGATCGCGGCCCGCTCCGGCATCGCCAATCCGTCGCCACGTATCATCGAGCGGATCGTCGAAAAGACCGACGGCGTGCCGCTCTTCGTCGAAGAGTACACGCGAATGGCGGTCGAAGCCGGCGCTCTCTCCGACTCGGCAGATGCGTCCGGCGTGCTGACCGGCACGCAGATCCCGGCGACCCTGCAAGACCTGCTCATGGCCCGGCTCGACCGCATGGCGAGCAACTTGGAGGTCGTGCAGCTCGGCTCCGCGATCGGCCGCGAGTTTGGCTACGATCTGCTCCACGCGGTCTGCCCGCTGCCGGAACCGGAATTGCAAGCCGAGTTGGCCAAGCTGGTCGCCGCCGAGTTGCTCTATCAACGGGGCCGGCCGCCGCGTGTGACTTACCAGTTCAAGCACGCACTGATCCAGGACGCCGCCTACGGCTCGCTCCTCAAGAAAACGCGGCAGCAGTTCCACCGCCGCATCGCCGAGGCGCTCGCCGCCCGCTTCCCCGCGGTCGCCGAGAGTCAGCCGGAGACGCTGGCCTACCACTTCACCGAGGCCGGCGAGACGGCTCGGGCCGTCGACTATTGGGACAAGGCCGCCGAGCAATCGCTACGCCGCTGTGCCCACATCGAAGCGATCGAGCAACTGCACCGCGGCCTGGAACTGCTGCGCACACTGCCCGAATCGACGGGCCGCCGGGCGCGCGAAATCAAAATGCACGTCGCACTCGGCGTGCCCCTGCAAGCAACGCGCGGCTACAGCGCTCCCGACGTCGAGCAGACGTATTCACGCGCTCAGGAATTGTGCGGACAAATCGGCGCGAACGCTCAACTTTTCCCCGTCATCTACGGCCTCTTCCGCTACTATCTGCTCCTCGGCCGCTTCGCCAAGGCCGAGCAACTCGCAGAGCAACTGGCCCAGGTCGCGAGCCACGAGCAGAGCATCGAGTATCGCGCCGCCGCGAGCCGAGCCATCGGCTCCTCGCACGTCTACCAGGGCAAGTATCCGCGCGCGATCGAATATTTGAAGGCCGTCATCGCCATCGAACCAACCGCGGAACTGCGGACGGCCCTCTACGCCTATGACGTCGTCGACTCCTGGGTTGTGGCGCACTCATATCTGGCGTGGTCACTGTGGTTGACCGGCCATCCGGAGCAAGCCCGCGTGCAGCGCCAGGCCGCGCTCGACGCAGCGGAGCGGCTCGCGCACCCGTTCAGCATCGTGCTGGCCTATGCATTCTCGTCGTGGTCATGCCAATTCGAACGTGACGTGGCCGGCACACGCAAGGCGGCCGACGCAGCGCTCGCCATCGCCACCGAACGCAAGTTCGCCTTCTGGATCGGCTGGTGCCGGGTGATGCGCGGCTGGGCGATCGCAATGTCCGAAGACCCCGCGCACGGCTGCGACGAAATCCGCGACGGCCAAATCGCCTGGAACGCCCAGGGCTCCGAACTCGGCCGCTCCTATTATCGCGCGCTCTATGCCGAAGCCTGCGCCCGCGCCGGCCGCGTGACCGACGGCCTCGCCGCCCTCGACGAGGCTGAGGCATTCGCCAAGGAACGCGGTGAAGGCTATTGGGCCCCGGAGATCCCCCGCCTGCGCGGCGAATTGCTGTTGGCCGGCGAAACGCAAGCGTCGGCCGCCGCAGAAACGTGCTTCCAACAAGCCCTCGACCTCTCTCGCCAACAAGGCGCTCGCTCGCTCGAACTCCGCGCCGCGATGAGCCTCGCCCGCCTCTGGCAACAAGCCGGCCGCACGGCTGAAGCTCGCGACTTGCTGGCACCTCTCTACGCCGCCTTCACCGAAGGGCTGGAGACGCCCGACCTCCGCGATGCGAAGCAGTTTCTCGACATGCTGGGCGCGCAGCCGTAGGCAGATGCCGAATTGATTGCTTTCATGACACACCCCCCCCCTAATTCGTTTCACCGATTTTTGTGCAACGCGTTGCAACGAATCCAAAAGAGCTTTTCCCAAGAACTTACGATAAAATCGGGGACATCTTCGCGGTCAAACGCTGCGAATCCGTCAATGAGGACGACTTGCGATCGTTCCAATTAGGCGTCCGAAGGGATGCGCTCTTTTGCACAAGTTTGGTGAAAAATCCGATGCGTTTTGGGCCTACTTCTACTCGAAAGCACGCTGAATTGGTGGCGAATTGCGGGGAAACGCAACGAATGGAGAGCGATCTTGAGCGGCTCGGACTGCGCCGAGTGACGAGTGACGGCCGCCGAACTGCTTTGTCCTGTCCGTCGAAACTCACATGGCCGAAAACGCCGATCACTCGGTTCATCGGAGACCGTATGCGATCCATTGCTACAATCGCCGCGGTGTTGTTCATGGCGACGACGTGCGTTGCCGCGGACGAGCCGACGAAGGCCACGCGCGTGATCGAGGGGTCGAAGACAACCTTACCAGACAAATCCATCGCGGATGGAGTGAAATTACTGACGGCGGTGCTCGAATCCTGCCACTCCCGCAGCGACGGGACCATTCGCTACACGGCCCAGGACGTGACGGTGGCGCGGCAGGGCGATCACGTTCGCTTCGTTTTAGCCAAGCCGATCACCGTCGAGGTGCTGAATGTGAGGATCAAGATGTCGGCGGCGGTCTTCGCGAACGGCGTCTTCTGGCTGGTCTGTGGTAATGAGGTGGTGCGCTGTACCAAATACGAATTCGACAAGATGAAGCCGTTCGAGGAGTGGTATCGGCAAACGCTGCCGGCCGATTGAAGTGCCCATGTGCTTTTCCACGACCAGGAGAACTCGGAGGTGGCCACCGTTCTGTCCGACCGAGCGCAACGTTTTCTCCAGACGCTCGAGCGTTGGCCGCACGTTGCGGACTTGAAGCGCGTTCGCGCGGCGATCAAGGCGGTGGGTCTGCCCGTCACCCAGCCGGTGCTCGATTTCCACAAGACCTTCGCGGGCTACGTGATCGACGTATGGGGCGAACGCGGACCGCTCGGCATCATTCACCCGGAGATAGTTGCCGTCGAGTCGTGGTTCGAGCCGATGGAAGTCGGCTGCTATATCGGCACCGATGGCAAGGCGGAAGGGTCGTTGCTCGCTTGCGCGGACATTCACATTTCCTGGGAGTTGATGATCGACCTGGACGGCACGTTCTACTGCAATGGTCCGGAGTCTTCCAGCTACTTCCTCTGGACCGAACAAACGGCGTTCATGTGGGACTTCTCGATGACCCGCAAATGGCGACAAGTCCGATTCGCCGCGGACAATCCGAGGGTGGCGGCAACCCTGGCCCGGCGGCTAGTCAACTTTCGGATCGACGATCTATCGGACCAGCATGGGCAGGTGTACGGGACCGATCGATTCGCAGTCAGCAGTGGGCACAACGGCCAGCGGTGCAATGTGTTGGCGATTGAGGGAGAATTGCCCGAAGAGTTCGCCGACCTCGATCTGTATCGACCGCCAAAACAGAAAAGCAAAGCCAAGCACTGAACCTGATTGCCGCCTCCGTCGCCGTAAGGATCACCACCGATGAGTATCGCAAGCCATCGCCTCCTGGCATCGGTCGTCCTGACGACTGTGGCCTTCTTCGTCGGTGCGCCCACGAAGTGCCGAGCAGACGGAAAACCGGGCGAGCCAGCCGCGGTAAAACCGTTCCCCGTGTCGGCCATGTCCGCCGAGGGTTTGATCCGCAAGCCAGCGAACCTCTTCGACCTCGAAGGGAAGACGCTCCGCTTCAGCCCGCAGGAGGACGGATCCTGGAAGGTGAAGACGATGGATACTGCCAAGTTGGAGGCTTGCGAGACGAGTCTGCCGACCGCAGGCTGGAGCCCGTTTGGCGCCTACGGCTGGCGGGTCGAACTTCCGTTTGCGTTCCCGTTCGCGGGGAAGACCTGGAACGCCGTACATGTAAACAACAACGGCAACATCTCGTTCGCGAAGACCGAAGCGGAGTCCATTCGCCAGCGCGATCCGTGGCCCAACAGCGGGATGCGTTCCATGGCGGCGGCCATCGACATGCGCTCGGCGGCCGGCGAGGAACAGATGGTCGCGGCCTTGTGGGCCGTCTACGACTGGCGGCGGACCAAGGTAGCCGTTCACAAGGCGGACGATTATTTGGCGGTGACCTGGCGTGTCACGCGCCAGGATGGCGACATGCCGGTCGCCGGCGAGAACGCCTTTCAGGCACGACTGTTCAAGTCCGGTGTCATCGAGTTCGCTTATGAGAAAGTTCCCGAACGGGACGGGATCATTGGCCTCTTCACGGGCCAGCCAGTGAAAGGCGAGCGGATTCACCAGTGGGTGCCCAAGGATAAGGCCCCGCACCCGAGCGTCGACATCGCGTCGGCGACGATCGACGACGCCGGCAGCGTGCTCCGGTTCACCGTGACCATGCGGGAGGAGATTCCCAAGAAAATCGATACCGAGAGCTTGCTTCACCGCTGTGAGGTGAAACACGGCGAGCTACGCGATGAATTCGGCCTCAGCGTGGCTGGGGAGCGGAAGGGCGAGGCGTGGCTCCAGGCGCGGCCGTGGGTCGTGCCCCATCGGGTCGATGGCAAGACGATCGAGTTCTGCTACTCGAAGGTGCTCCTTGATGGCGCACGGTGTTTCGACGTCACGTGGGATGCGGTCTGGTGGGGGCACCCGGGCCGGTTCGTCAACTCGCGGCGCGACGTCCTTTCTGTTGTTGCCCCTGCCGGCGGCGAAATCGATCTGTCGTCGGCAACGGGCACATACGCGGGCAACGTGTTCGAGATCTTCCATTACCCGCTTATGATGGTACACACCGGCCCAGTGTTGCGCCGCATCTATCAGCGAGTGCCGGCCGAGGATGATCTGGCGTTGGTGCTCACCGATTTTCGCCCCGACGATCTGTTCGGCGAGGGCTGGGGCACGGGCCCAATCAACAAGCCGGTGCACGGCATCGGGGCCGACGCCAAAGCGCCGCTATCGGGCGTCGAATTCGGCAGCAAGCGCTTGTTGTCGTCGATGCAGCCGAACTGGGTCGGTGCACCGAAGTTCGCGGCGGGCGGCCGCGTCGACGATTGGGAGTGGTTCAACTACGGTCGGGCCATCACCTGGATCGCCCACGAGTGGACCCACAAGTGGGGCATGCATCTTCGCTTCCGCGACCCGAAGACGGGCAAGGACGAGGACCTTTACGACGAACACGGACACTGGCGCCCGGAATTGCATGCGCCGCCGTTCGTCGCCGTCATCGACCTCTACACGCCGCGGCCGGTCCCGGCGTTTTCAATCATGAATGGGTCGGCGTGGCGTGAGAACCCGGACGGAACCTTCAGCAAAAGCAACCACCATCTCCGGCTGCCGGGTGGCTTGTCCGCCCTCGACCTGTACGCGATGGGCATCCTCCCTCCGGAAAAGGTGCCCGACATGTTTCTCCTGCGCGACCTCAAAGGAGGCGACCGCGTTCAAGCGACCAAGGTCACGGTGCGCATCGAAGACATCATCGCCGCGATGGGCCCGCGCGAACCGTCCAGCGCCAAGGAGCAGAAGGAGTACAGGCTCGGCGTGTATTTGCTCCACGAGCCCGGTAGAGAAGCGGACGCCAAAATGATGTCCCGTGCGGGAGAGCTGGCCGCAGCCGTGGCTGACTTCTTCAATCGCGCAACCGGAGGAAGGATGAGCATCCGTCCGACGGGGCAAGGGAAATGAGTGGGAAGCGGGGACAACAGCAGCCATTCCTCCGTTCGATCGCGGATGGTATGATTCATGAGGACCCGTGATTCACAGGAGTGTTTTCCGCGAACGCAAAGCGGACGGAAAATGCTGCACCATTCCCGGTCGTGCCCGTACCGCCCGAGCTTTTCGCATGGGCGCAACAGACGTTCGACATGGACGAGTTCATGAAGGAAGTTCGGGAGATCGAAGAGACGGGCGGCGTGACCTTTGAGTCGTTCATTGCCGAAATCGAGGCGGAGGCACTTGGAAAGTGAGTCAAGGCGACCAAACGCCAGCACCTTACCAAGTCACATTCGCGACGCGTGTGCGCCAGCACTTGCGTGTCCTGGGACGAAAGGCTCGGGAACGCGGCGACGGACTGGAGTATTTCACGGCGTTGAATGAATTCCAACACCGATTGCTGATTTATCCGCAGTTCGGGGATCCGCTCATCGATCTGCGGCAAGAGGAAGGGCAGATCCGCATTGGAATCGTGCCGCCGCTACGCCGTGTTCGAGGAGAGGCGGCAAGTGTTTGTCGCCGCGCTGCCCGTCTTGCTGCCGAAGTCGACCAGCTCGTGACAGGACGCTCGCATCTTGCGATTCTCAGCATGCTCACTTCTTCTCCTTCACCAACACCAACCGCATCGTCCGTAAGTCCATCAGGTTGCCCTTGAGCGGCAGGCCCGGGCGCACCATGAGGCGCGTATCGCCGGCATCAAGTTTTAACTCACCGATCTTGGCTTGCTTGTATTCGTCCCAACTCGCCGTCGCTTCGACGCGGGCCGTCAGGGTGGTGGCGCCGGCTTCCACGGTGAAGGCTTTACCCGCGTCTTCTTTCGGACAGGCCCAATCGAGCCAGACTTCGTAGCGGCCAGCGGACGGCACCTGCATCGTCCACGCGGCCCGATCGTCGGCACTGCTCCAGAAGCCGAGGTTCTTGTACTGCGCTTCGAGCACCAGCGTCGTGCCAAACACCTCGGCCGCGGTAGCGGGGAGTGTCAGCGAACCGTCGGCCGTGGCGCGGATCACTTCGGGCTTGTTGCCCGGCATCACCTTCGGCTTCGGAGCCGGCACCGACGCGCGCAGGAACGCGAGCAGGTCGGCCATCTGGTCGATCGTAACGTCTTTTTCCAGGCCCTCGGGCATCACCGACTTTCCGGAGCCGGTCAGCGAATCGAGATCGGTCCGCAGGATCGTGTGCTCCTGACCGTCGGTGCTCACCAGCGTCAGGCTCGTGGCGGTTTCGGAAAGCAGGAAGCCGACGCGGCTGCGGCCATCGGTCGTGACGGCCGTGTACGCGAGATAGCGAGCTTCGACGGCGCGATTCGGATCGAGGATGTTCGTGAGTAGGTAGTCGGCCGACTTGTCGGAAAGGGCGGTCAGGTCGGGACCGAGCCCCCTGCCAACGTCGCCGAGCTTGTGGCACGCGGCACAGGACTTCGTGAAGATCTGCTTGCCGCGTTCGCGGTCGCCAGGCTTGGTGAGGGCGGGCTTATACAGCGCGATCACCTTGTCACGATCGGCGTCGGCCGCGCCGGCGAAGATCTTGCTCGCTTGTACTCGAACCGTCGGCATGATGTGCGCGAGCAGACGGTGGCGGGCGGCGGCATCGACCTCGGCAGGAAGCACGTCTTTCCTTTCAAGAGCCGTGAGGACGGCCGGTATCCAGCGATCGCGGTCGAGCACGGCCGACATGACGGCCGTGCGCACCGCGGGGCTATAGCCCTTCCATCCCTTGAGCAACAGAGCCGGCGTCTCCTTGTCGCCAATGCGAGCGAGAGCGGCGACGGCAGCCACCTGCACATCGCTCGGCGCTTGCGGATCGAGCAGCCCGGCCAGCGTCGTGCGGTCGTCCGTCGCGGCGATCGGTCGATGGCCGAGCAGGCGGATGGCCGCGAGCCGGTCTGCCGGCGTCGCCTTCGCATCGGCGGCCTGCTTCAACGCTTGCTTGAACGCGGCCTCGACCTTTGCCCACGCTGTTTCGATCTCGGGCCCGCCGTCTTTGATCGTGTCGGCCGGCGACTTCTTGCCGCGCGCCCAGGCGTCCATGAGGGCCGCGAGCAAATCGAACTGACCAGCCGTGAAGACGCCGTCTTTCGGCGTCGCGGCGTCGGCGAGTAACTTGCCGAGGGTGCCGGCGTCGCCGCGCGAAACGGCGAAGGCCATCAGACCTTCGATGATGTTGGCTGACGGTCGGTGAGCGGGGTCGCGCAACATTTCCTCGGCGACCGCGGGAAAGTTCTTCGCGGTCAGCGAGCTGAGCGCCGTCGCCACGATGAAGCGATCGTCGGCGTGAGCTTGCAGGATCGTCCCAAGAGCGATGCCCGCTCGTGAATCGTCCCAGCCGCCGAGCGCCCCGGCGATCGGCAACGCGAGTTCGGGTTTGGCGACCAGCTTCAAGACCGCCGGCCCGAGTTCCGAATCGGCCGCGAAGCGGCTCTCGGACAGGCGAACCGCATGCGCCAGAACGCCAGGATGTTCGTCACTGAGGGCAGCTCGCAGTACCTCCGGCTTCACTGCGTTCATACCGTCGAGAGCGCAAAGAGCATGCAGCCGAGCGAACGGATTTTTCGACTCATGCGCCATTTTTTCGAGTGGCTCAACGGTTTTCTTGTCGTTCTGCCAGACAAGCATCATGTGCGCCATATCGCGCTGCCAGCCGTTTGGACTGTCGAGCGCTTTCCCGAGATCGCGGAAGTCCGGGAACGGCCGCAGCTTCTCGCCGACGCGCGACACACGATAGATGCGGCCCATGTCGTGGCCGGCCCGCAGGTCGAGTTGCTTCTGGATGTCGCGCGGGATCCACTCCGGATGCTCGATGACGGCGCGATACATGTCGACGACGTACAGGGCGCCGTCGGGCCCGGTGCGCGCCATCACCGGGCGGAACCAGTTGTCGGCCGACGACAGGAACTCGGTCCGCGTTTCATCGACGGCCCTCCGGCCGACGAACGTCGACCCTTGGGGGGCGAGGTCCATGCGGTGGACAAGATTGTGGACCGGCTCGCAGACGAACAGCGCCCGCTGCAGCGCCGGCTCGAAGAGTTCATCGCGATAGGTGCCGATGCCGCAGACGGACGTGAAGCGGTTGTACGCACCCGGATCGTTGAAGCGCGGCAACGTCCGGCTCGTGGGATATACCACACTGCCATTCTGATTGGTGACAAGCAAATTGACCGCTTGTGGCGTCGCGAACGACGGATTCCGCGCCAGTTGCCGATCCTCCAACGCCACATGCCAGCCCGGAATCGAGTTGTTGGCCCCGAACCAATTGCCCCAGTCGTCGCGGATCTTGTTGTACTGCGACTGCCCCGAGGTCAGCTCCATCTCGCCCGTGTCCGGCTTGATGCGAATATCGCGGCCGCGCATGTCGAGCTTCTTGCCCGTGGCCACCGATGCAATCGTGCCGCCGCTGTCACCGTTGGCGCAATAGACCCAGTTGTCGAGTCCCCAGACGAGCCCGTTGACGCGGTGTTGCTGGTTGCCCTCAACAAATCCCATAAAGAGTTTCTTGACCACATCAGCCTTACCGTTGCCCGTGGTGTCCTCGGCATAAAGGATGTCCGGTGCCGCGGTGATGAGCACGCCTTTGCGCCACGGCAGGATGCCGGTCGGGAAACCGATGTTGTCGAGGAAGACGGTCGCCTTGTCGTAGTTGCCGTCATGCCTGGTCGATTCGAGGACCTTGATCTTGCCGCCGACCTTGCCCTTGCCGTCGAGGCCAAGCGGATAGTCGCCCATTTCAACGACCCACATCCGGCCATCCGGCCCCCAGGCGATGGCGATCGGGTCTTGCACCTGCGGTTCATGCGCGACCAGTTCGACCTTGTAGCCGGGCCGTACGGTCATGAGCTTCAGCGATTGCTCCAGCGACTTGGGGCCGTTGTAAGTTGTTGACAAGAGTTGATTGAACGACCAGCGCTCGAGCAAATCTGGCTTGCCGTCGGTGTATTCGTTTTGCCAGTAGATGTGGCGGTTCTTAATGAACGCGCCGTTGTTCGTGAACTTTAGGCTGATGGGCATCATGGGATTCGGGTGGGCTGGCGTTCCGCTGAACGCGACCGTCGGCCAGCCGGAATCGAAATCACGGAAAAGCAGCCCAACATAGCCATTCTCGTTGGACACAATGATGTCAAGCTTGCCATCGCCGTCGAGATCAACAAACCGAAGGCCTGTCTCGGAATCGAACCTGCCTAGATTGGCCCCGTGTGGCAATTTGGCGTCAAGCTTCTGCCAGACATTTCGGGTGCGATTCCAGGTATAGATACTGGCCTCATTTTCTGCGATGATTTCGCAATTTCCATCGCCATCGAGATCCAGAAGGCGGAACCTGCCAAGGAGATTCGGTAAGCCGGCGACCTTCGGGGCGTCCGGTCCGGCGCGGACCGGATCAAATTCATACTTCCACATCTTCGGGCCGTCATTCGTGTCGTTGAGCGCACAAGTCGTTCCGAGCATCGCTCCAAAGTGACAAGTACGCATGTCGAAAGCAAATGGCGTCTCGACCCACTTTCTGGTGGACGGCGACCAAATGCGGCAAACCCTTGTAACCTCATTCCCAATCACCACGTCCATGTAACCATCGTTGTTCACGTCTAGCAACAGTACGCCATTGTCACCGCCCGTCTTCGGGTCGCGCAGCGGCTGGCCGCCGAGCAGGTTCTTATTGATGCGCTCCAGGGCTTCGTTGAACGTCAGGAACTTGACCTTCTTGCCATACGTCTCGACCGCATAGTCGATGAGCTGCACGATCTGCTTGCTCTCGATCCATCCGTGCGGATGGAAGACCATGTTCATCGTCCCCTGCTTCTTGATCGTGGCGTCGAGACAGGCATACCAATCGCGAACCGTGATTTCGTTGTTCGCTTTGTGCAGCTTCTGGGCCTGCCAGTCGCTCGGCGTCGCACACGGGAATTCCCAGCAGAGCCGGCCGATCGGGTACGGGTACGGATAGTCCTCGATCGTGTTGACGAAGTCGCGGTCGGCGGGAAAATACTTGGCGAAGCGCGAGCGGCCATCGCCCTCGGTCACCCATTCGCGCTTCAGGTCTGGATCGTTTGGCGTGAAGTAGTTGAAGACCGAGCTATCCATTTGCAGAAAGTGGCCCTTGTCCGTCTTTTTGTTGATGATCTCGGCGAAGATGCGCGGGCTGACGGTGTTGAGCGAATCGCAGCACGGCGTCCGAAACGCGACCGGCTTGTTGTTCGGCACCGCGGCCATCTGATCGACGCAGCGATCGTAGGTGCTCTTGGCCGCCGCGAAGTCGCCCTTGCACAACAACGGACACGGATGATCGATGGTGTGCACTTCAAGACTCAGGCCCTCCTTGAGCCATGTTTGCAAATGCGGATCGTCAGGATTGATCTTGCACGTCATGATGCTGACGGGCGCCCGGCCGTCGATCTTCTTGAGTCGCTCGAGAATCGGCCGCAGATAGGCCTCCCACTTCTCGTGCTCCCGCATGTCATCGATGGCGAGGACGATGACCGCCTCGACGCCCGGCTCGCCGACCCATTGCGGCGTGACGAGCTTTGGGAACGTTCGATGCGGATAGTAGGGGTCGACTTCGTCGAGATAGGCAAGGCGGTTGCCGTCGGCGGCCGTGGCGATGGTGGCGATGCACGTGGCGAGCATTAAAGCGAGGCGCATGGCAATCTCCGAATCATCGCAATTCACCACAGAGTCACAGAGACACAGAGAAGACAAATGCAATTACTTTACATGTCTTCTCTGTGCCTCGGTGGTTTGTTCTTCAACGCCGATTATGAGGGGTAACGATAATTTAGTCGTTGTGGACCATTTGGACGCGAATCTCGCCGCCCTCATCTTCGATGTGCGCACGCTCGACCTTGGGGGCTTCCGCCGTTGGCTTGACATGCAGTTGGCGCGCTGGGCGACCAAACCCGTGTTCGCCCAGCGGCGGCGCATCCGCGATTTACGGCGTGCGCACCCCGAGTTGTTGGTTCTGGAGGAGGAACATCGGCGCGCCCTTTCTGCCGACGAGCATTCGCCCAATGGCCCGCGGCTGCGGGAAATCGAGCGCTTGCTGAGCAACACAGATCGAGCTGTTCAAGGTTTGACCGACACGCGGAAAAGAGCTGCCGCCGAGCGTCGCCCGGCCCTGCAAGCCAAGATCAATGCATTCGTCAAACAGCGACGACGGCTCAAGAAAGAGCGAACGGCTCTGACGGAAGCCAGTCCGGAGCGCGCGAACTTGATGCTGGTCGCGAACGCACTCGAATCGTTGCGGCGCGTGCTCAACCTCGATCGCGAAGAATCGGAACTCATGTTCCTTCAGACGGCGCATGGTCACGGATCCAATTGGGCGGGCAGGCAATTGGAAGAGAAACTGGCCAATCTAACGCGGTCGACGATTCTTCCTCAGTTGAACGTGGATCCGGACGGCGTCCAACTCTTGCATAGCGTTCGGCTTGGCGCCGCAGGCGTGGAGATCGATCAGATCGTGTGTCGTCAAACGGACAAGGATGAACCGGTCGAGGTGTTGGCCATCGTCGAGGCCAAGCGCAACATCAACGACCTGGGGCACGGCTTCGCACGGCGACAGATCGATCTTGCGTGGCTCACGGGCGATCGTTCTTCCTATGATCCAGAGGTCCATCGGACCGGTGTTTTCGATACCGGCCACTTCGACCGTCCGAAAGAACATTGGCAGGACGGACGTGCGTTTGTCTTCACCGCGGAGTCGTTTCGCCACTTCGTCCGCGGCGCCGAAGGCTACTTCATCGAGCGCTTTTTTGTCGTAACGATGATCGGCAACGTCTGGGGCCTAGCGAGTTCGGCACTGGCACAAGTCGAGGCACGCGTTGCCGGTAATGAACGGTGGAATCCAGACGACTTGGAATATTGTGCACGTCTGTTGGTATGGACAAAGTCGCTGGCGCGGCCGCTGGAAGCACCGGACGTCCTCCGCTTGTACACCGCGGACGCGACAAGAGCCGGGCAGTTGCTACTGGTCGCGCGGGAGCCAGAGGCCGCCAATAATCGACCAGTTTTTGCCAATCCTGCTTGACGCAGTTCTTCGCATGATCACTTTAGCCCGAATATCTCAATTCACGGTCGTCTTCAGCTTCCCTTCAGGTTGGCGTGATACATTCCCCTTACTACCGCGACTTCGATTGGGAATCCGTCATGAAGCGTTATCTAGCTCTCACGTTTGCCGTACTCATCGTCGGCCTGTGTGTGTTGACCGCGTCGTCGCAGCCACCGGAGGGCAAGGGCGGACCTGGCGGCAAGAAGGGCGGGCCGCCGGGCTTCGAGCTGGGCAAGGTGCTGCCGCCGTTCGTCCGCGAGGAACTCGACCTGACGGCCGACCAGGAAAAGGCGATCGCCGCGCTCGAGGAAGAGGTCAAGGCGAAGCTCGACAAGATTCTGACTGCCGAACAAAAGAAGAAGGCGGCCGGCGCTCGGCCGATGGGTAAGGACGGACCGATGAACAAGGGCGGTGGCGGCGGCAAGGCGGGGCCGAGTGGCAAGGACGGGCCCGCCGGCAAAGGCGGGCCGGGTGGGAAGGACGGCCTCCCGAAGAAGGACGACGGCCAGCAGGCAAACGCGGGTGGCATCCAGTGGTTCGCGACCCTCGAAGCCGGCAGGGGCGAAGCGGAGCGGACGGGCCGGCCGATCCTGTATGTGTCGGCCGCGCCGCATTGTGCCGGCGTGTCCGGAATCTGGTGACCCGGCAAGCAGGAGATGGACAGGAGTTTCCTGTCCCGGCCCGCGGTGATCGCTGCCTCCCGTGATTTTGTTTGCGTTCGGCTCGCGACCTACGAGGATCCGCTCGAAGCCAAGTTCCTCAAGAGCCTCGTGCGGACGGGCTCAGGTGAAGTCGAGAACACGGGCTTCTGCTTGCTCGCTCCGGATGGGAAGAAACGCTTGAGCCGATCGGCCCGCGGAATGGACCATCTGTATGCGGACGCCGCCGAGATGGCCGCGGAAATGACGAAGATTGCCGGTACATTCAAGCCGATCGCCGTGCCGAGCGCATTGCCGCTGGCCGCCGATGCACGACTGGGACTCGACATCGCGGCCGCTGACGGTTTGCCGCTCGTCATCGTTGTCGGCCCCGATGCAACGTCGCGGAAGCCGTTGGTCGATCGGATGGCGAAGCTCGGCTGGACCGACGAGTTCATCGGCCGATTCATTTATGCGGAAGGAACAGCGAAAGACGTCGTCGGCGTGCCCGGTGTGACGATCGACGCGGGCATCGTCGTCATTGCTCCTGACAAGTTCGGTCAGAAGGGGACGGCGTTGCGGCAGATAAATGTTGACATGACAATTGAGAAAACCGCTGAATCTCTACGACTGGCGGCGAAAGAATATCAGGCCCCGGCGAAGACGTTTCAGAATCATGTGCGCGAAGGGCAACGGCTCGGCGTGTTCTGGGAGACCAAGCTGCCGGTGACGGATCCGATGGAGAACAACGCTCGCGAACGCGGGAAAAGAATGGCCCAGCCAAAGAACTGACCGTCGCTGGGGCGCCGGTCGCTGCTCGTGGGCGACCGGCGCTTTCCTTTTTCGAGTCTTGATCTCGCTCATCTCCAAAAAGAACCTCATCATTCTCTCACGCTTCACGTTTACTTCAGCTTGCCGCGATTAAATTCCACAGACCGCGAGCGCCAGGGCCGCGGCACATGTCCATTCTCATGTCACTGGAAGGGGTTCACGCTCATGCCACGTTCAACACGTCGCCTCAGTTTGGAATCGCTCGGCGATCGGATCGTTCCTGCCGTCGGCGTCCGCTCGATTGACGGGTCGGGCAACAACACCGCTCACACCGATTGGGGCAAGGCCGGCACCGACTTCATTCGCAAGGCACCAGCGGCCTATGCGGATGGCGTCGCGTCGCCGGCCGGCGCATCGCGGCCCAGCGCTCGCGCCATCAGCAACGCCGTCTCCGACCAAGGCGATGCCGACATCATCAGCGATCGGCAGCTCTCGGCCATGATCTACGCCTGGGGCCAGTTCATCGATCACGACATGGACCTGACCGCATCGGGCACCGGTTCGTTCAACATTCCAGTTCCCACCGGCGACCCGTCATTCGACCCGAACAACACCGGCACGCAAGTCATCCCGTTGACGCGCTCAGGCTACGACGCGAACACCGGGACCTCGACGCCACGGCAGCAGATCAACAACATCACCGCGTGGCTCGATGGTTCAATGGTTTACGGCTCCGACGCGACCACGGCCGCCTCCCTCCGCGAGTTCACGGGCGGCCGCCTGAAGACCAGCGACGGTGAGCTTCTCCCCATCGATTCAAGCGGCTTCTTCCGCGCCGGCGACACGCGCGCGAACGAGAACCCGGAGCTGACGAGCATGCAAACGCTCTTCGTCCGCGAGCACAATCGCATTGCCGACAAGATTCATCACGCCAACCCACGATTGAACGACGAGCAGCTCTATCAGCGGGCGCGGGCCATCGTCGGCGGCGAAATTCAAGCGATCACATACAAGGAGTGGCTGCCCAATCTGCTCGGTCCGAACGCATTGCCGGCTTATCGCGGCTACAAGACCAACGTGAACGCGAGCATCGCCAACGAGTTCGCCACCGCCAGCTTCCGCTTCGGCCACAGCCTGCTCGGCAACGACATCGAGTTCCTCGGCAACGACGGTTTGCCGGTCGCCGACGAAATGCCACTTGCTGACGCGTTCTTCAATCCGTCGGTAGTGAAGGACAATGGCATCGATCCGGTTTTGAAGTATCTCGCGTCCGATCCTTCGAGCGAGGTGGATACCAAGGTCGTTGACGGCGTACGCAACTTCCTATTCGGCCCGCCCGGCGCCGGCGGGCTTGACCTGGCGAGCTTGAACATCCAGCGCGGTCGCGACCACGGCCTCGCGGACTACAATACCGTCCGTGCGTTTTACGGATTGCCGAAGATCCACAACTTCGGCGATATCACGCACGATTCGGCGCTCGGACAGAAGCTGCACGACCTGTACGGCTCGGTCGACAACGTCGACTTGTGGGTTGGTGGGCTCGCAGAGGATCATGTGCCGGGCGCCAGTGTTGGCCCAACGCTAAAGGCAGTGATGACCGACCAGTTCGTTCGTCTGCGCGACGGCGACCGGTTCTGGTATCAGCGGTCATTGAGTGCGGTCGATCGGCAGATGGTGGACCACACGACGTTGAGCGATCTAATCCGACGCAACACCGACCTGACGACGATTCAGCCGAATGCATTCGTATTCCGGCCGGAGGTAACGGGTCGTGTGTTCGCCGACCCGAATCACAATGGCCGGCCCGATCCGGGCGAGCCCGGCCTGGCCGGACGGCTGGTTGAACTGGTGGACATTGGCACCGGCGACGTGATCGCGTCGAAGATGACACGGCAGGACGGTTCGTATCACTTCGGTGTCGAGGATGGTCTGCGAACGGGACAGTATGTGATCCGGCTCGCTCCGCCGCCGAACGCGCCGCCCCCCCCGCCGGATGCTCCGCCGCCGCCGGTGGTGTCGATCAAGGCGAGCGAGATGTTTAAGATTGATCTTCCCGATCCGGGCCCGCCGCATTGATTCACGTGGCGAGCGGAGCACCGTAGTAAGGTGCCCGATAATGATTCAGCATCGGGCACCTTACGGTGCTCCGCTCGCCTATCGCGTCGGAAGACACCATGCGTCTCCTGGTCATCGAAGACGAACCCGAACTCCGTAGGGTCCTGGCCCAGGCCCTGCGCGAGGACGGTTACGCTGTCGACGAGGCGGCCGACGGGCCCGACGGGCTCTTCAAGGCCGGTGCGTGGCCGTATGATCTCGTACTGCTCGACTTGATGTTGCCGGGCCTCGACGGCATCGAGCTACTGCGTCGCCTTCGCCGTGCAAAGCAGACGCCCGTTCTAATCCTGACAGCGCGCGACGCGATCAACGATCGCATCCGTGGGCTCGATGTCGGCGCCGATGATTATGTGATTAAGCCGTTCAATCTCAACGAAGTACTGGCACGCGTGCGGGCATTGATCCGCCGAGCGGCCGGACGTGGTGAATCCAAGATTCTCGTTGGCGACGTCAATATTGATACCGCAAAGCGAACCGTGAGCCTGGCTGGCGCAACCGTCATTCTCACGGCTCGCGAATACGCGATTCTCGAACTGCTCGCACTGCACCGTGGCCGCGTGGTGACGAAATCGGAGATATATGATCACATCTTCGACGAGACTGATGACACGCTATCGAACCTCGTCGAAGTTCACGTATCCAACATCCGTAAAAAACTCGGGCGTGATTTCATTGAAACGCGCCGCGGCATGGGATACGTGATTGATGGGTAGGCAGACCCTT
>DATANR010000227.1:0-15644 GCA_036266155.1 Gemmataceae bacterium
CATACACCAAGCCGATGATCATCCGCCGCACCAATCGCTGGCTGCGGCGCAACGAGCTGGCGCGGTACTATCACCATCGCGCGCGTAACGCCATACCACCATTGAAGAACGAACAGCGACGGTAGCTAGACAGTAGAAATAATCTCCTTGTCGTAAATACGCCAGCCGCCATCGAACACGACCCACCAGCGCTCGTAGCGATTGTTGACGCTGCCTTTCGCCCGCGCGATGTGCCGGACTTTGATCTCCGCTTCACGATCGGGAATCAACCACCGGGTATCCAGAATCTTGGTCTCGTCCCAGATCTCATTTCTGGCGTTGTCGGCTTCGGTTTCCAGAATCCAGTTCTCGAGGTGCAACAACTCGTCCGGATTGTCCGGACCGATGCCGCGACGCGTCAGCGCGCCGGGCCCATCGGCCTCCTTGGCAAAGCGCACGACGTCCCAGTGTCGTTGAGCGCCGGCCCCCTTCGCCTTCATGCATTTGCCATACTCAGCGATGAGTTCGGCAAAATCCTTGGAACCGGGGCCGGGATACGGATAGGTCGCGTTGGAGGCCGCGGGTCCGAACGGCCGCGGCTTCAGGATCACCGCGCGTACGGCGAAGAAGATGCCGACGCCGATAGCCAGGAACAGCACGAGGCCGACGACGGCGATGCCGACGAGCAGACGCACCTGGGCATTCGAATTGGAATTGGGCATGGGCCGATTACTCGTGACCTTTGGCGGTTGGATCGACCTTTCTCAGCCTGGTTGTCCGCTCAACTTCCTTGGGGTCGAGCCGCCACTTGGGGTTGTCCTTCTTGTCGCGCACCAGTGCCAGTTCTTCAACGGTGACGTCGCCGCCGTAGCGGGCGAAGATGCGAATCTTGCCCTTGAGAGTCGCCTTGAGCGGATCGTCAATCGCGACGGGCACAACGAAGCCGTTCTGCGGCTCGAATTGCAACGTTTTTAGGTAGGGCCACACTGCGTCGGGTCCCTGTCCACTATCGAGTCGATGGCCTTCGAGGACGACCTTGCCATCGATCAGGACTTCGAACTGTACCACACGCCCGGCCTGAGCCGACTGAGCGGAGAAGAGGCAGCAAAGGCTGGCGGCCAGGGGAACATACAACGGCTGGCGGGGAATGGACCGCATCCGATCACCATGTATGGTGGGAAAGCTGTATCTGAACAGCGTAACGCCTGGCGCCGGCACTTGCCAAGGAAATTAGCGCACGACTACGGAAGCGACCGGCGCGATCGTCCAATTGGTGGGCGGCACCGACCCACACCCCCCTCCGTTTGAACTGCTGCCGTGCATCACATTGCATTCCATCGCGCCTGCTCTCAAACTTTGCGCCCCTTGTTGTCGCGCTTTCTTCCAATTGGCAAATCGCTAGCCAGACGGTAAACTCCCATTACCGCCGATTCGCCCACCCCGCCTGATTCCACATTGGCCGAGGCATTCGTGCTCACGATCCGGGGTTCCGGTCACCGCTTTTGCGACGGCGTCACGCGCCGGCAGTTTCTGCGCGTCGGCGGGCTTGGACTCGCCGGGCTCACGCTTGCCGACCTGTATCGCATTGAAGCACGGGCCAACGTTCCGAGTCGCCGGCCGAAGTCGATCATCTATGTGGTACTCTCCGGCGGCCTGTCGCACATCGATAGCTGGGACCTGAAGCCAGATGCTCCCTCCGAGTTTCGCGGCGACTTCAAGCCTATGCGCACGAAGGTGCCGGGCATCGACATTTGCGAGCATTTCCCACGGCAGGCAGCCATGATGGACCGCCTCGCATTGGTGCGCGGCGTCCGCTCGGTCGAGAATGACCACTTCCTGAGCGAGGTCTACTCCGGCCTGTCGCGCACGTCAGGGCATCGACCTGCGTTCGGCTCCGTCGCGAGCCGGCTGCTCGGCGGCGACAATCCGTTGCCCACTTATGTCAGCCTCGAGCGCGAATCCGGTGGGCAGTTCGACTTTCAAAAGCCGCGCTATGCCGGTGCCGCGCATGCACCCTTTCGACCTTTCGGCGAAGCGGTCGATGATCTACAACCGGCCAAGGATTTGGATCAACTATCCGATCGCAAGCGGCTGTTGAACTCGTTCGACGCGATGCGTCGTGATCTCGATTCGGCAGGTGCTCTTGATGGAGCGGACCGCTTCAAGGCGCAAGCGCTCGATGTGCTCACGTCGCCGCGAGTGCGCGAGGCCTTTGATTTAACGCGCGAATCGAATCGACTGCTCACCGCCTACGGCCACAAGGCCGGCTGGTTCTCGCATCAGGCGGACATCGACATCAAATACGAATGGGACGCCCGGCCGTTCATCCTTGCGCGCCGACTCGTCGAGGCCGGCGTCCGCGTGGTCACATTGAGCGTCGGCTCATGGGACCACCATAGTGGGGCGAAGCAGCAGATCTTCCAGTCGTACAAAATGGTGTTCCCGGTACTCGACCAAAGCATCTGCGCGCTCGTCGACGATCTGCACGCCCGTGGCCTGAGCGACGACGTGCTGGTCGTCGTGCTCGGCGAGTTCGGCCGCACGCCGAAGGTGAGCTACCCCGGCCCCGGCCGCGAGCACTGGGCCGACGCCGGGGCCATGCTGTTCGCGGGCGGCGGCCTCAAGATGGGCCAGGTCATCGGCGCAACCGACTCGCGGGCCGAGCGCAGCAAGAGTGGGACGATCAGCTTCCAGAACGTGGTGTCGACGCTCTACGGCGTCCTCGGCGTCGACCCGGCGGCAAGTCTCACCGACTTCAGCGGCCGCCCGCAGACGCTCCTCGACGACCGCCAACCGATCCGCGAACTGGTGGATTGAACATAGAAGATTCACCACAAAGATCACAAAGAAAACACAGAGATCAAATTCTGTTGATGCTTTGTGTTCTTTGTGACCTTTGTGGTGAAGTTCGAGGCTCGCATGAAGCCGCTGATTCAAACGTTCGCGGTGTTTGTGTTCGCCACGGCTAGTAACGCCGCGGAGCCGACTGCGTTCGCCAAATCATTTCAAGCCTTCGCCGACGAACATTGCATCGGCTGTCATGGGCCGGAAGCGCACAAGGCCGGCTTGCGGCTCGATACGTTGGCGGCCAATTTCGGCGACATGGACACGGCCGCGGCGTGGGTCAAGGTGCTCGATCGCGTGACGCGCCGCGAGATGCCGCCCAAGAACGCTGATCGCTTACCGGAGAAGGAAACCAAGGCGCTCCTCGCCGATCTGCGGTCACATTTGCATGACGCGTCGTTTGCCTGCCAGCGGACCGATGGCCGCGTCGTGTTGCGGCGACTCAATCGCACCGAGTACGAGACCACCCTCCGTGACCTGCTCGGCACCGACGTCGATGTAAAGGACCTGCTGCCGGACGACAATGTCGCCGGTGGGTTCGACAATGTGAGTGCCGTTCTCGACGTTTCATCCGCACATCTGCTGCGCTATCAAGACGCGGCCGAGAAGGCGTTGCGTACCGTTATTCCGAATCGGCCACCGACGCCGATCAAGGATCGCCGCACTGGCCGCGACGTGGCCGAAAAGATGTCGACCTGGAAGGAACTGCTCAACAAGGTCGCGAAGCTCGACGGGGACACGCTCATCATGTACGTCCGCCCCTGGGGTCATGTGCCGTGCGCGACCGCGCCGGTCCCGCAGGCCGGCCGCTATCGCGTGAAAGTATCGGCCCAGGCGATCGGCACCGACGGCAAACCGCTGCCGATGATGTTCTCCGTTCGCGATGCCTATGGCCGCGACGACACTGACGTGCGTGTCGTCCGCGATGTGCCGGCCGACAAGCCGACGGAGTTCGAGGAGGTCATCGATTTGCACGCCCGCAAGCTGGTTGTCTTCTCTGGCTGGTCGTTGCCGGGCATGCGCAGCACGCCGATGCTCGGCAAGTCGCTTGACGGCTACACCGGCCCCGGCCTCGCCATCCAATGGGTCGAGATCGAAGGCCCACTCGACCCGTGGCCGCCGGCCGGCTACGAACGTCTTTTCGCCGGCGTACCGCTCAAAGCCACGTCCGTCGTTCGCGCCGAAGCCGCCGGCCAGCCGGTCCCACCGCAGGCGAAGCGCACGCCGGACTCGTACATTTACGATCCGCTCGTGCCGGCGCCGGCCAAGCCGAAAGAAGGTGCCGAACGATTGATGCGTGCGTTCCTGCCCCTCGCCTTTCGCCGGCCCGCGAGCCCAGAGTTGCAGGACTACTATGTGAAGATGGTCCTCGCGGCACTCGACAAGAAGATGCCGTTCGCGGAGGCGATGCTGCTCGGCTTCAAGGCCGCCCTCTGTTCGCCGCACTTCCTGTTCTTAACCGAAGCAATCGGCCCGTCGGCGAAGCTCGATGACTATGCCGTCGCGTCGCGGCTGTCGTATTTCCTCTGGTCGTCGATGCCGGACGCGGAGTTGCTGCAACTCGCGGCCAAGGGCGAGCTGACGAAGCCGGCCGTGCTCAAGGCGCAGACGGAGCGGCTGCTCAACGACCCGAAGGCCCAGCGCTTCACCGACAACTTCGCCGGCCAGTGGCTCGACTTACGCAGCATCAACGCGACCTCGCCGGACCCGCAGATTTACAGCGAATTCGACGACTTCCTCTTCTGGTCGATGCCTCGTGAAACCCGGCTTTACTTCGAGGAGATCGTGCGCGGCGATCGCAGCGTGACGGAGTTCGTGCATTCCGATTGGACTTATCTGAATCAACGACTCGCGCAACACTACGGCATCGCGGACGTCGCCGGCGGTGAACTCCGCAAAGTCACGCTCCCCGCCACGAGCCATCGCGGCGGCGTGTTGACACAGGCGAGCATCCTCAAGGTGACGGCCGACGGCACGCGGACGTCGCCGGTGCTCCGCGGCAAATGGGTGCTCGACAAGATCCTCGGCCAGCCGCCGAACCCGCCGCCGCCGGACATCCCGGCGATCGAGCCCGACATCCGCGGCGCGACGACGATTCGGCAACAGCTCGATAAACACCGCAACACGCCGGCCTGTGCCTCGTGCCACAAGCACATCGACCCGCCAGGCTTCGCCCTCGAATCGTTCGACGTCATCGGCGGCTGGCGCGACTTCTACCGCGGCACCCGCAACACGAAGGCCGGCACGGTCGAGCTGGCGAACTACCCCGGCCGCAAAATCTACCGTGGCCTCGACGTCGAAAAAGGCGGCCAGACGCCCGACGGCAAACCGTTCGAGACGATCGACGACTACAAGACGATCCTGCTCGCGGACAAGGACCAACTCGCCCGCAACCTGGCACGCAAGCTGATCGTCTACAGCACCGGGGCGGATATCCAGTTCGCGGATCGTGAAGTGGTCGAGGATTTGGTGGCGAAGTCAACCGAGCAGAAGTATGGGTTTCGGTCGCTGATTCACGGCGTGGTGCAGAGTCGGGTGTTCTTGAGCAAATGACAAAAGAACCACGGATCACACCGAAGACACGGATAAGACGAAAACAGATTATGTATTTTTGCTTGATCCGTGTCTTCGGTGTGATCCGTGGTTAAATTCATGAGCCGTCGCATGCCCCTTCATCGTCGCACATTTCTGCGTAGCGCCGGCGTCTGCATCGGTCTGCCGCTGCTCGACGCCATGTTGCCGATCGGCCTGCGTGCCGAGCAGAAGGCTGCGGCGATGCGCGCCAAGCGCATGATCCTCATCGGCCGGCCCCTTGGGATGCACACGGCGTACTTGTTCCCGGAGAAGGCGGGCCTGGACTATGAGCCGTCGCGCTACTTGAAGCCGTTGGCGGGTCATCGCAAGGACTTCACCGTCTTCTCCGGCATGTCGCATCGCGGCTACAACGCGGGGCACGGGACGGAGGTCGCTCTGTTCACGGGCGTGGCCCCCGAGGGCATGCGGCCCGGCGACGTGCGCAACACGATTTCGCTCGATCAGGAAGTGGCATCGCGGCTCGGCGGCGAGACGCGGTTCGCGTCGCTGCAACTCGGCGGCGGCGACCTGTCGTGGAATCGCAAGGGCGTGAAGGTCCCATCCGAAGCGTCCGCGAGCCGGGCGTTCAAGGCGCTCTTCATCGACGGCACGCCGGCCGAGGTCGCCCGCGAGATCGAGCGCCTGCGCACCGGGCAGAGCATTTTGGACGGCGTCCGCGAGCAGGTGAACGCCCTGGCCAAGACGCTCGGCCCCGCCGATCGGCAACGGCTCGACCTGATGCAGACGTCGATCCGCGAGGCCGAGGACCGGCTCAATCAGGACCAGGCGTGGGTCAAGAAGCCGAAGCCCAAGGTGCCGGTCAAGCCGTTCACGGAAGACCACGTCTCCGATGCCAAGATGCTCGAGCGCGAGAAGCAATGGTACGACCTCGCGCATCTGGCCCTGATGACCGACTCGACGCGCTCGCTGGCCCTCTACCTCTGGTCGCACACGGAACGGCTGACCCTCGAAGGCGTAACGATCTCGCATCACGACGCGAGCCATCACGGGCAGGACGATTCGAAGATCAAGCAGCTCGCAATCATCGAGGAAGCGGAAATGCGGCTCTTCGCCGAGTTCCTCGGCAATATGAAAGCAACCGACGAAGGCGGCGTGCCGTTGCTCGACCGGACGGCCGTGCTGCACGCAAGCAACCTCGGCAACGCGTCGGCCCATACGAGTGACAACTTGCCGATCATCCTCGCCGGCGGCGGCTTCAAACACGCCGGCCACGTGGCGTTCGATCGCAAGGATAACAAGCCGCTGTCGAACCTGTTCGTGCGCATGCTGCAACAAATGGGCATCGAGACGGATCGGTTTGGAAGCAGCACGGGCGTCTTGAGCGAGGTATAAGTGCCGATGCCGGAGCCCGACGAATTTGACGACCCCTCGCTAACGCTTCCACCGGACCAAGCTCCGACGTTCTGGAAGTCCATCCATTGGCGACTACGCTTGGGCGTGCTCGTTGTGATTCTGACTGGGATTACCTTTTTCTTTGGGTCCCTGTTCAACGCTCGATCGTTTGTGGAAATCCCGGCCATCACTATCGGCAGCATGGTCGGAGTAGCCGGTTTATGGGTGTTCAGTCGCGTGTTGTGGGCGTGGGTGGAATGGCCGTCGTCGTCTATCGTCTTGCGTGGGATCAAAGGCGTGATTCGGTTTCTCTTGTTCGACGCTGAGAGCGAAAGGCGAGCGACGGAGACGCCAACGGACCAGGATGAGTCGATTGACTGAGTCTCGAGGAATTAGTATTTTCTAAAGCCGCGTGACTGTCTCGTCGCCCGCGGCGTCCAGGATTGTGTCCGGCGTGGCGAGCGAATCGAAGAACCAGTCGCGGCCGCCGACGCCGGTGAGATGATCAACTGCGTTGTCGTCATTCACGGTTCCGACGGCGAGCAGGTAGGGGCCGTTCATTCCCTTTGTCAGGCTGCCGAAGAGATGATCGCGGCGGACCTCGTAGGTCGTGTTCGTTCGCGACCATTCCTTGCTCAGCTTGCGCATGGCCAGCGGGTCGTTGTCGAACGCGACGGCGCCACCGATGGCGACATCGTCGTTGCCGCCGCCGATGAGGACATCGGCCCCGGCATCGCCGATCAAGATGTTGCGGCCCGCCCCGCCCGTGAGCGTATCGTCGCCAGCGCCGCCGACCAGCACCGTCGGGCCGATCGCGGTAGTTGCGTTCAGTGTGTCGTTGCCGGCGCCGCCCATCAGGATCAAGCGCGGCTGGACCGCTCCGACCGTGGTGACGGTGTCATCACCATCGCGCGCGAAGATGGCGACCGTCGTCGGCGATCCGCTAGCGACGACCGCGCCGTTGACGGCCACATCGACCTTGGTCCCGGCAGCGTTCGCTGCCCGTATCTCGATCGCGTCTCCAGTGTCGGTCCCGGGCACGTAGAGCGTGCCGGCTTCCAGCAACACCGGCTTGACCACATACTTGCGGCGGACCTCGGCGCTTTGCCCGCCGTCCTTGTCCGATGCGACGAATCGAACCGTGTACGTGCCAGCGGTCGCATACGCATGCCCGGTTGCGAGCTTTCCGGGAGCGGTCAGCGTGTCGATATGCCCGTCGCCCCAATCGATGCGATAGCTCAACGCCGCCGCATCGACGGGGCTCGAGTCGGTCGCGAAAAAGTTGAGCGCTCGCGCCCAGCCCGGCACGCTGTGGGCCGGTCCGGTGAAGCCGCCCTTTGGAGCGAGGTTCTTGCTGGTGACCACCGCGATGTCCGTGCCGATGCTGCCATTGCCGTCGTTGACGGTCAGCGTCACCGTAAAAATCCCGCTGTCGCGGAATTTGTGCCGCGGCTTGTTGCCCGTCGCGGTCGTACCGTCGCCGAAATCCCAGGTGTAAGTCAGAGGTGCAACGCCGGATGAGCCGGCCGCCGAGAACGCAAGCGTCCCGCCTTCGTTGACGACGCGATCGACGCCCGCCTTTGCGATCGGCGGCACGTCATCGTTGGCGATTGTCGCCGTCGCGGTTCCGTCGCCAATGGCGCCGCTGATTGGATTGCTCAGGACGAGGTCGAACGTCTCGTCCGGCTCGGCCACCCAGTCGCCACGAATGTCGACGGTCACGGTTTGTTGCGTCTGGCCAGCGGCAAAGGTCACGGTGCCGGACTTCGTGTTGAAATCGTCGCCGCCGGTCGCCGACCCATCTTGCGTTGTGTAGTCGAACGAGACTGTCGTCTTCGGCACCTTATTCAGCGACAAATTGAACGTGACGGGCTTCGTCCCGGTGTTGCCTTCGAGCAGTGGGGCGGGGTCCGCGACGGTGACGACGGGCGTGCCGTCGTCGTCGCGGATCAGGCCGATGCCGACGCCGTCGACAATGATGCCGTTCGTCGGCGTCGAGAGAACGAGCTTGAACGTCTCGTCGGGTTCGTCGTCCAAATCACCGATCACTGGGATGTCAATAGGCTTCGACGTCTCGCCGGGGTTAAACGTCACGCTGCCGGTCGATTCGGTGTAATCGACGTCCGCGGTCGCGGTGTCGGCCTGGGTCGCATATTGCACGGTCACCGGCCGATTGGCGGCTTGCGACAGGCTGAGGTTAAACGTCATCGTTGCCGACGTATCGCCTTCGACGACTGATGAATCCGTCACATTGATGTCGGGCGTGATCTCGTCATTGCGAATGGTGCCGACGCCGGTATCGTCGGCGAGCGCGCCGTTGATCGCGCCCGAGAGGACGAGGTTGACCGTCTCGTCGGGTTCGTCGATCAAGTCGCCGAGGACATCGACGGTGACGGTCTTCGTGGTCTGGCCGGGATCGAACGTCAGCGTTCCGCTTGTGGCCGTGTAATCGCTGCCGGCCGTCGCGGTGCCATCCTGAGTCGTGTATTGCACGGTGACGGTGCGCGTCGTCGGAGCACTGAGCGTGACCTTGAACGTCATCGGCGTTGTACCGCTGTCGCCCTCGGGCATGCTCGGATTGTCGACGCTGATGTCCGGGACAACGGGCAGCGCCGGCGGCGGTTCGTCGAACGCGACCTGTAAGTCCGAGTCGTCGACCTGGAAGTAGGTGATGTTCGTGAAGCTGGTCGTCATCTGCGTGACGTAGCCGAAGCGGCTGCCGATCAGCAGTTGCGTGCCGTCGTTCGAAATGTCGATGTCGTGCGTGTTGCTAAAGAAAACACCGCCGCCAGGCCCATCCAGGTGAACGGTCGCCAGGTGGTTGCCGACCGGATCGAGTTTGAAGACGTCGCAATCCCAATCGACGACGAAAATGTTGCCGGCTGCGTCGGCCGTCACGCCGCGCGGCGTCGGAATGTCCGAGGGAACCTGCGTATTGCCGGGATCGACCGTTCGTTCGAGCGTCATCGTCACGGGGTCGATAACGTCGATCGGCCCATAGTCGCCGCGGAGGCCGTACAGGTTGCCGTCGAGCCCGATGTTGAGGTCGGTGTATTCGTTGTTCGTGAAATAGCGCGTGCCAACGAGTGTGTCGAGATCAAAGCGGACGATGCCCTTGGGCTCGCCGCCGTTGTAGGTGAACATGTCGGGTGCGAAGGCGTATTTGCCGGCCGTGGTCACACCGCCATAACTCATGTTCGAGACCGTGCTCCAGCCGGCAATGTAGGCGTGTTTCCAGGAGCCGTTGGCCGGGTTATAGATCGCCAGCGACGGATTGAAGGTCCCGTTAAAAACGACCCATCGGCCGTCGGCCGTGCGCGCGACGTCTTTGGCGGCCCAATCGTTCGTCTGTGGGTTGGGTGGAACGGTGCGCGTCGATAGAAGCGAGCCGCCGGTCGAAAAGACGCTGATATCCCGCGAGGCGGACACATTCGGCGTGTCGTGGGACACGAGGATATGAATAGCGGGAACGTCGCGACGTTCCAGCGCGTCGAGCCGAAGGCGCACGGAGCGGGTAATTGCGGAGAGCATAGGAATAGAGGGCGGAGCCGCGGGATTCGCCGATTATCGTAACCGATTTGAGGGGACGATCAAGACGATTCGACGCCGGTCACATCCCGAGCGGGCGAAACACCGTTTCGAACCATCGAAATCGCATTGCGCGACGATCCGCCGTGGGCGCAATTCGCGCAAAGCGTCAAGTAGGCACGTCCAGAAAACGATTGCGGCAGGGCCAGGAGCGGCTATGCCGGGGACATGTCCGACGTGACTCGGATATTCTCCGCCATCGAACAGGGCGATCCACACGCCGCGGAGCAGTTGCTGCCGCTGGTGTACGAAGAGCTGCGGAAGCTAGCGGCCCACAAGTTGGCCGAGGAAAGGTCTGGTCAGACGCTACAGGCCACCGCCCTAGTGCATGAAGCCTATCTGCGCCTGGTGATGCCGACCGGCGATGTGCCCGATGGACAGCCTTGGGACGGGTGCCGACATTTCTTTGCCGCCGCCGCCGAGGCAATGCGGCGCATCCTGATCAATCGCGCCCGTGACCGGGGTAGGCTGAAGCGTGGCGGCGGCTGGCGGCGACTGCGCCTCGAACAGATCGACATCTCCCTCGCCGAACCGCCGGCCGAACTGCTCGTTCTCAACGGCGCGCTGGAAAAGCTAGCGGTCGAAGATCCCGATTGCGCCGAGCTGGTCAAACTGCGATTTTTCGCCGGGCTCACGCTTGACAAGGCGGCCAGGACGCTGGGCGTCGCCCGCCGTACCGCCGATCGCCACTGGGCGTTTGCACGGTCCTGGCTCCGGAGTCACCGGTTCCGGGGCCGATTACACAGTTACGGTGACGGGAATGACGGGACAGGGCGTCGTAGTGGCGAGCGTTCCCGCTGGAGCGGTGGCCGACGCGGCCGGGAACGGCAACACCGCGTCCGCCAGCACCGACAACACGGTCACGTTCGACAATCAAGCCCCGGCCTTGACAATCAATCAAGCGGTTGGCCAGGCGGAACCCAACCAACGTCGCGTCCATCCAGTTCGACGTGGTCTTCAGCGAGCCGGTGACCGGATTCGATCTGGCCGACGTGGATCTGAGCCTGAGCACGGCGGGCGGCACGTTTTCCGTCACCGTCACTGGGTCGCTGGACGGCGATGGGGGTCTTTGGCGACTGGACCCGGCGACGCAAGTAACTCAGTGTCCCAGGTAACACCTGCCTTTTCAGCCGCAGCCCTATTTGACCCGCGAAATACTTTGGAATAATTTGGCCATGAGAAGCTGCAGACTCGACAGCGACCCACGGACTTCATTGATCAGGAACCATGTGTTATCGATGGGCAAAGGCGTCCCAAGATATATCGGAGCCGTATTCCCGGCACGTGTATTGTCAAAGTAAGTGCCCAATCTCAGATCGGACTTTCCTGTAGCAATCATGTACGTGTTCTTAAGCAGAACACGAATTCGCGTAGTCAGCGCGGTTTGTTCAGAAAAAAGTGTTGATTCTGGAAAAGTAGAATTCGTCTGGAACAGGGGTGGGGCGCGCCGCCAGAGGAATCCTGGCGAACACGCGGGCGACGTAACCGCTTCATCCGGCTTTGCTTACGGCCTTCCCGCAGCTCGGTTATACCTCAAATGTCTCGGTGTGGTAGAGCCAATCCTTGCCGGCGGTCTCCTCCGTGGACGCCGATCGGCATGTTTCGGATGGTCGAAGCTTGCTCACCACGTTCCAGCTCCGACTCTCGCATCCAAAATCTCCGGGCCGGTTCGCACTTCACGGGTATTAGAAGGGTGAAGGCCCCCGGAGCAGTTCGCGTGTCCCGTTCCGCTTTGCTCGACCACGTTGTTCGGGGCTTGAAGCCGGCGCCGAAAGATCCCGAGTTGCTTGCCGCGTACGTCGAGCGCCGTGATGCCGCGGCGTTTCGTCAGATTGTCGACCGCTATGCCCCGATGATCGGCGGTATCTGCCGGCGGATTCTGCACGACGACCATGCTGCCGACGATGCCGTGCAAATGACGTTCATGGCCCTGGCTCGCCGGCCCGGTTCGGTTCGTGGCGACGCATTGGCAGGTTGGCTCTGCTCGGTCGCTCGGAGAACGTGTCATAAATCTTGTCGCGCGGATCGCCGACGGTTGACGCGAGAGACCGCGGTAGCACGCCCGGATGTCGGCCGGCACATTGACGACCTGAGCGTGCGCGAATTGCTCGGCGTGCTCGACGAGGAAGTTACGCGGTTGTCGGCGGAAATGCGCTCAGCCGTGCTCGTTTGCTACTGGCAAGGCGAATCGCAAGCGGAGGCGGCACGTCGATTGGGCAAAACCGCCGCTTCCGTGAAGGGTTTGCTCGAACGCGGGCGCGC
Organism: Gemmataceae bacterium; assembly: GCA_036266155.1. GTDB lineage: Bacteria > Planctomycetota > Planctomycetia > Gemmatales > Gemmataceae > SIAJ01. Next base: position 12,601 of record DATANR010000227.1, read on the forward strand.
CAAATTGCTCGCTCGGCTCGCCCGCCGCGGACTGACGGCCGACGTCGCGCTGCGAGCGCTGCTCATCGCGCCGGCGGGGTTGGCCCTCTTGCCCGCGAACTTGTTCGCCAAGTTGGATCCGTCGGCACTTCGCCAGTTCTCCGCCGTGCCCAACTTCGGCATGGCCGCGGGAGGAATTGCCATGACATCGGCCATCGCGGGGGTTGGGCTCTGGCTGGCGCTGCTGCCCGCACAGACGCCGCCGACACCAACGCCGACGCCGAAGGCGCCGCCGGCAATTTCCTCCGTCGCGACCGAAGACGCTCTCGGCGACCCGCTGCCGGACGGCGCACTTTTGCGACTTGGCACAAAGCGCTTTCGCCACCCCGATAACGCGTTTGAGCTGGCTCTGTCTCCCGACAACAAAACTGTCGTGAGCGCCGGCGCGGACCAGGTCATTGGCTGGGAAGCGACTTCCGGCAAGCAGTTGTGGCAAGTCAACATCGGAAAGGAAGGTATTCGTCTCCCCGGGTCTTCGTACGGTTGCCGTGCGATCGCGTTCGCGCCGGACGGTCGACTGGTCACGCCCGGCCGCGATTACGAGATTGCGCTTCGCGACGCCACGACCGGCAAGGACACGCTGCTCAAGATTCAGCGACCGCGGAATGCCGGCCGGGTGCCGATCAAATCGATCGATGTCGCCCCCGATGGCAAATCGTTGGCCGTGGGCAGCGAACTCGGCGTCACGGTTTGCGATTTTGACGGCAAGATCCGCTATGAGATTGCCAACGACGCGAGTGGGCAAGTTCCGTTTGGCGACGATCGCCTGATGTTCGGCGGGCATTTCGGCTACGCGGTTTTCGCACCGAAAGGCAACACGCTCGCGGTCGTGACGAGCGATTCGCCCGAGGTGATTCGCCTCCACGATGCGGCCACTGGCGCGGAGCGTCGACGCGTCCCGCTCTCTGCCAAGCTCGTGCGCATGGCGTTTTCGCCGGACGGGCAAACGCTCTTCGCCACTGAGCGTGATCAGTCCGCTCGGGCATATTCGGTGGAGAGCGGCAGGCGACTCTGGGCGCACCAAATCAAGCTGAACAATCTGTACGAGAACTACACGTCGACAATTGCCGTTCGTCCAGATGCGAAGACGGTCGCGGTCGGAGCGACCGACCATATCATCTATCTGCTCGACGCGGCCACCGGCAAAGAAGTGGGACAACTGAAAGGTCATGGCTGGTATCCCTGGGCGACGGCGTTCACAGCCGATGGAGCAACACTGTTCTCTTCGGGTTGGGATGGGCCGATCCGTCGCTGGGACGTCACGGCGCGCAAGCAGATGCCATTGCCCAAGGGCGTGCGTGGCAGCGCGCTGGCCGCGGCATCGCCGGATGGAAAGACGCTGGCGTTTGCGGACGACGGTGACATCATCCACCTCGTCGATGCGTCTACCGGCGTCGACCAAAGAACACTTCACGTCGAGGGCGTCTCGTACAGCCAATTGCTTTTCTCGCTGGATGGTTTGCGCCTGGCGGGCGGCGGCAGCAGCGGCGACAACGTGCATGTAGCGATCTGGGAATTGAAGTCGGGCGAAGTCGTACGCCGCTGGGACTGGCCCAAGGGCCGCGATCCGCATTGCACCGTTGAGAGCCTGTCTTTCACGCCGGACGGTTCGCGGCTGGCGGCCGCCACATTCCGACAATCGTCGGCGCGCGTCTGGGACGTGAATGCGAATCGGGAAATCGCCCAATTGCCGCATCCGCAAATCTATGGCCTGTCGTTCAGTCTGGATGGCAAGACGCTCGCGACGGCGGGGTGGGACAAGCGCGTCCGCTTTTGGAATCCGGACACGAAGAAGGTGGCCCGCGAATTCGAAGTGACGGACTCAAACAACCAGGGTGCGGATACGCGCCTCTACTCGGTTTGCTACTCCCCAACAGGTGAACTAATCGCGACGGCCGACATGGATTGTTGCGTGCGCATCTGGAACACCTCCGACCTTAGTCTGCGGACAAAGTTGAAGCCCGACAGCAGTTTCATGTTCGGCGCCGTGACTTTCTCCCCCGACGGGCTGTTTGTTGCGACCGGTGTCAGAGAAGGAAATGTGCAAATGTGGGATCCGCGTTCTGGTGAGAAGGTGTGGGACCGCGGTAAGCACACGGGCTACGTCTACACCGTCGGCTTTGGTCGCGATAGCCGAACCTTGATCAGCGGGGCGAACGACGGCGTCGGCTACTATTGGGACCTACGGCCGAAGCAGAAGCCGACGATGGAGTCCGCGGCCCAGTGGACGGCGTTGGGTACCGACGGTTCCACGGCGTATCAGGCAATGTGGGCGCTGACCGATTCGCCCAAAGAAACGCTCGCTCTCTTCCGCGACAAGTTCCGGCCAGAGGCGGCTGCCGATCCGGCGAGCGTGCGCAAACTGATCACCAATCTCGACAGCGACAAGTTCGCGGTGCGCTCGGCGGCGCACACGGATCTGGCGAAGCTCGGCGGTCGCGCCAATGGGCAACTTCGAGAAGCGCTGGCGAAGGCCGGGTCGCCGGAGCAACGCGAACGATTGACCAAGCTGCTCGACGACATCGCCACCGCGAACCGGCCCGCCGAAATGCGCAATCGCCGAGCCGTCACGGTGCTGACCTGGATCGGCACGCCCGAGGCTCGACACATCCTGGAAACCTGGAGCACGGACGATCCGGACGGAAGTTTGGGAAAGTCGGCCACGCTCGCCTTGAAGCGTTGGCGATAGGTGCGAAGCTCCGTCACCCGGCCATTTCAGACGATGGGGAAGCTGTTTCGAGGGGTTGATTGGCACAGGTCTGACTGAGTTGAATGGTGCCAAACAGCGATCGAGCAAAACGCCTTTGAAATGCCGGTGATTCCGAATTGTCATTGAAACAAACGGAGAGGGAGGGATTCGAACCCTCGATAGCCTTGCGGCTATATCGGTTTTCGAGACCGACGCATTCGACCACTCTGCCACCTCTCCCGATCCGCCTATTCTAGCGGCCCCGCCGAGTGCCGACAACCGCCGGCGGGGCCGATACAGGCCGTCCACTAGTTGG
>DATANR010000228.1:0-22902 GCA_036266155.1 Gemmataceae bacterium
CTTCTGTTGGTAGGCCATGTCGGTCCATTCATAGGAGAGACCTGGCGGCAGATCGCGGCGCGCCAGCGCCTCCATCTTGTCGATCGCCTGGCCGGACGAGATGACGGTCGGGACCGTGAACCCATTGAGGTCAGCCGACGGGTACATCTGGTAACGGTTGACCGTTGTCGGCCCCTGATAGGGGGCCGTGGTGATCAGCCCGGCGATGGGGATCATCCCGCCGTCCGGCCCGCGGACCTTGATGCGGTTCAAGTCCTCGGCTGACCGACGAAACCGACCGTCGGCCTGTGCCGTCACCTGCCAGTTGCGGTTATCGAGAGTGATGTCGTTGACGTAGACCTGGCCCATGTAAGCCTGCAACGCGTCGTTGACGGCCTGGACCGACACGCCCATTTGCTGGACGCGGTCGCGGTCCACGGTCAGGAACAATTGCGGGTTGTTGGACCGGTACGAACTGAAAGCGACGGGGACGCCAGGGGTCTTGCTCGCCTCGGTGGCCAGAGCCCAAGTCATTCCCTCCAACACTTCCGGCCCGACGCTGCCGCGGTCCTGGATCTGCATCTTGAACCCGCCGGCATTGCCGAGGCCCAGGATCGGCGGGGCCCCGAACGCGGTCGCACGGCCGCTGCGAATGGCGGCAAAGCGTGCATTCAGATCGCGAACGATGGCGTCCGCGTGCCGGCCTTTGCGCTCTTCAAACGGCTTCAACCCGATATAGATGCCGCCGTTATTGGGAATGTTCGTGCGGTTGAAGATCGAGTACCCGCTGATCTGCACGGTGTGCGCCACGCCATCGATTTCCAGGCACGCGTTCGCGAGTTCCTTCATCACCTCGTCCGTGCGCTCGACGGAGGCGCCCGGTTCCAACTCCAGGTTCACGATGAGGTACCCTTGGTCCTGCTGCGGAATGAATCCGCCAGGCACGGCACGGAATCCGAAATAGGCAAGCAGCAACAGCCCGCCATAGACGATCAGCACGACGAACGCCAAACGGATCAGCCAGCCGACCGCCCGGCCGTACAACTTCGTGCCGCGCTCGAACGTCCAGTTGAACCCGCGAAACAGCCACCACCCGACGAGATAATGCAGTCCTTTGTCGATCAAGTCCTTGCTGGCGCCGTGGCCGCGCAAGAGGATCGCACACAGTGCCGGGCTGAGGGTGAGCGAATTGAATGCGGAGATAATAGTGCTGATGGCGATTGTCACGGCGAACTGTTTGAAGAACTGGCCGGTGAGCCCGGGGATGATCGCGGCCGGAATGAAGACCGCGCACAAGACCAGCGACACGCCGACGATCGCCATGGCCACCTCGGACATGGCCTTCTTGGTCGCGTCCAATGGCGCAAGGCCGCGGGCGATGTGGAACTCGACCGCCTCGACGACGACGATCGCGTCGTCGACGACGATGCCGATCGCCAGCACCATTCCAAAGAGGGTCAAGTTGTTGATCGAGTATCCGAGCACGAACATGGCCGCCAAGGTCCCAACCAGCGAGACCGGCACGGCGATCATCGGGATGAGAGCCGCCCGCCAGCTTTGCAGGAACACCAGTACGACGATGAACACGAGCACGATCGCTTCGAACAACGTACTGACCACCTCCTGGACACTGGTCCGCACGTAGTCGGTGGGGTCGAAGACAATGTCGTACTCGATTCCTTCCGGCCAGTCGGGCGAGGCGCGAAGTTCCTTCATCTTCTCCTTGATGTCGCGTGCGGTGCTGAAGGCGTTGGCGCCCGGCAGTTGGAAGATCGGAATGCCAACCGCGGGGCGGTTGTCAAGTGCGCTCGATGAGTCATAGCTCTTCGCACCGAGTTCGACGCGGGCCACGTCGGCAAGCCGCACAAGCGCTTCGCCCTTAGGCCCGGTCTTGATCACGATCTCCTGGAATTGCCGCTCCGTCTTCAGTCGGCCCAGGGTGTTCACCACCAGTTGCCGGGTCTGCCCACGCGGCACCGGCTGCTGGCCGATCTGCCCGGCCGCCACCTGCACGTTCTGCTTGCGGACCGCGTCGATTACTTCATTGGGCACGAGGTTGAAGTCGGTCATCTTTTCCGGGTCGAGCCAGACACGCATCGCATAGTCACGGTTGCCGAACATAAACACGTCGCCGACACCCTTGACGCGGGCCAGCTCGTCCTTGACAGCGAGGTTGGCATGACGGCTGACGGCGAGTTGCTGCTCGAACACCTCGGCATCAGTCGTCGCTGGCTTGTTCGCGTACATGTTCACCACCAAGAGGATGGCGGTGGATCGCTTCTTGGTGACGACGCCAAGCCGGCGGACTTCTTCGGGAAGCTGTGCCGTGGCGATCGATACACGGTTTTGGACAAGTACTTGAGCCAAGTCCGGATTGGTACCGAGCTTGAACGTGATCGTAAGCTGCATGGTTCCGTCGTTGGTGCACTGCGACTCCATGTACAGCATCCCCTCGACGCCGTTGACTTGCTCCTCAATAGCGGCAGCGACGGTTTCCGATACGGTGCGGGCGTCCGCGCCGGGGTAGTTCGCGGTGACGACTACTTGTGGCGGCACCACTTCCGGGTACTGCGCAATCGGCAACTGCGTGAGCGCGAGCAAGCCCGCAAGTGTGATGAGCACCGAAAGGACGGCGGCGAAGACCGGTCTCGTAATGAAAAATTGCATGGGGAAAAGGGGTGAGGGGTCAGGGGTGAGGGGTCAGGAACGCCCAAGCTTGTTCACGAGTGAAGAGGCCATGCGGCGAATTTCCGTCGCGAGACTGATGGCATCATTCAGGTCGTCGGAAATGAGAAAGCCAAGTTCGACCGCCAGAAACAGTTGGCTCTCGACTTCCGCCAAGGACCCACGTGCAATCGAGAGGAAGTGCACGAACTCACGACCTTGACGTGCGTGGCCTTCCGCTATGTTTGACGACACTGAAACGGCTGCGCGCCTAATTTGAGCAGTCAGTCCAAATCGCTCGTCACTGGGGAATCGTGACGAGAGCGCATACACAGATTTCGCAAACTGTATCGCCCGTTGCCAGACGATGAGATCGCGGAAACTCAAGATCGGTGCGTTGGCGGATGCGCTCATAGGAAATCCTTACTATTGTTTTCTCACCCCTCACCCCTCACCCCTCACCCCTTTTCACTTGACAGTAACTGGAATGCCCGGCCGTACGCGCAGCAAGTTGTCGGCGACGATGGCGTCGTTTTCGTCAAGCCCGCTCGTGGCCGATGCCGATGCTCGGCGATTCACTTCGACCAGCCCGTTGAATGTGGCGCCCGGCTCGACCTCGCGAAGCTGTGCCTTGCCATCTACGACCACGTACACGTATTGCTTCCGCTGTTGGCTAAAAACGACCGACTCTGGAACTGCAAGCACATCGCGGACAGCACCGGCCGGGACGCGCACGCGGACCGAGTCGCCCGCCGACAAATAGGGGCTCAGCCACTCGCCGTTCGGCCCCTTCCGCGGCGTGTTATCGAGTGTCGCCCGGATGGTCCGGGTCCCGGTCGACCGCACGATTTCAGGGTCGATGTAGTCGACCACGCCGTTCCGGCTGCGGTCGTTGGGATTCGTGGTGAAGTCCTTCTCGTTCTTGAGCTTGATCGTCACCGTGAGCGGACTGTTTGGATTGCGCGGATCGGCGATGGCGCCAGCGCGAATCTGCTCGCGGTACCAGAGCGACGTCAACTCGTCGATTTCGAACGTCGCGTACACCGGGTTGATCGGGAAAACCGACACCAGTTCCGTCTTGTATGCGTCCACGATCGTGCCGGCGGAGACCAACGACTGACCGAGTCGCCCGGTGGCCGGCGCGAAGATTGTGCAGTATTTGAGATTCTCTTCGGCTTTGGTGAGGGCCGCATCCGCCGCGAGCCCGCCCGCCTTGGCGAGATCGATCTGAGCTTCATCGACCTTCACGCTGGCGGCCGCCTTATCGAGATCCGATTTCGTGATTGCCAGCTTCGCTCCCGAATTGAGCCGTTCGAACTCGGCCTTGTCTCGCGCCAACTGGGCCGTCCAGTTCGCCTTGTCGGCCTCGGCCTTGGCAATATCAGCCTTCGCCTTCTCGACCTCGGCCTTGTACAGCACCGGGTCGATGCGGAAAAGAACAGTCTTGCCTTCCTCGACATAGTCGCCGTCCTTGAACTCGCGATTGAGCAGGCGACCAGTGACCTGCGGAATCACTTTGACGGAGTCTTTCGTGACCAGTCGGCCGGAGAACTCCTTGGTCGGCCGAAGTGGAGTCAACCTGGGCTTGGTGACCGCGACGGTCGGCGGCTCGGGCGGCGGGAGCTGCGCGGGCCCCGATCCACAGCCGGCGATTATCGCGGTTGCTACACCAAACGTCGCAATGTGTGCGAAGATCCGAAAGCGCCGGTACATTGGCAGCTCCGTGCAGAAATGGCGCGGAGAACTTAACAAGAAGTGAATACCGTTGACTGACGGATCGCCTTACAAAATGATTCGCCCTGTTCTAACTCCCCGTCGTCAACCCAACTCGGAACCGCGCCTTGCCGCTCATCATACGTTTGTAAGCCTCGGCGGCGCGCCCCAACGGGTAAGCCTCGTTCATCGACCGCACGCCAGATTGACCGCTGAACCCGAGTATGTCCTGCGAATCGATTGAGAAAGGAAATGAGCGAACCAACTTTGTCGGAGAATCCGGCCCAGGTCGAGGTGGCTGTCGGGCCGACCAGGTTCACGCATGAGATCGTGACTTGTCGTCACGGATAGCTGCGGATGATTGACGTTCATTTAGGTCGAGGCGCCCGTCGAAGTGTCTGTGACGAGCACGTCCACTCCTGGTGTGGCCCGTAGGATGCGGTCGAGAGGCGATCGCCGGAACAATCGCTTGTACCACGGCTGGAGCGAGCGCCCGACAACGATGTGCGTGATCCCGTACTCACGGACGAATCCGGCCGCGGCGGTCGGCAGGTCCGGTCCTTTAATCTGGAATGGCACGGCCCCGAGTTGGCGGGCGAGCGTGAGGGCATCGGTCAGCGCGCGCTCAGATGCCGCATCCACTTTCTCCACGCGTTCACTGGGCGTCCGCACGTAGACGGCAAACCAGGGCGCCCCCAACCGGTCGGCCAGGCGGGCGCCCTTTCGCAGAAGGCGCGGAGCGTTGGGACTACGTAAGCTCAAGCAGACCATGAGCCGTTCGGACGTGTTCGCATGAATCGTTCGGTCCTTTTCGTGCCGACGGCGATCGAGAATGTGCGCCACTTGCTCCAGAGCGATCTCGCGGAGTTGGGACAGATTGGCATCGGTAAAGAAATGTGCGAGGGCGCGCTCGGCTCGATCGGTCGGATAGATCTTTCCCGCGCGCATCCGCTCCTGCAAATCTTCGGATGGCAGATCGACGTTGACTACCTGGTGTGCCTCCGCCAGCACGTAGTCCGGCACCCGTTCCTTGACCTTCACGCCAGTGAATCGCTCGACGGTGTCGTACAGGCTTTCCAGGTGCTGGATATTCAGTGTGGTGATGACGCTGATCCCGGCACGCAGTAGCTCTTCCACATCCTGATAGCGCTTGGAATTCTTGCTCCCCGGCGCGTTGGTATGGGCCAGTTCGTCGACGAGAGCGACGGTCGGATGCCGCTTGAGAACTGCCTGGAGATCCATCTCGTCGAGAACGACGCCGCGATATTCGATCTGTTTGCGTGGCACTTGCTCAAGATCGCCGATCAGGGCGGCCGTCTCGGCCCGGCCATGCGTTTCGACGACGGCGATGGCAACATCGACACCCTGTCGCTGCAGTCGTTGGCCCTCCTGGAGCATCTCATAAGTCTTGCCGACGCCGGGCGCGAAGCCGAGATAGACCTTGAGCCGGCCGCGCTGTTGGTCACGGAGCAGCGACAGAAAGTGCTCGGGATTTGGTCGTGCATCGGCCGTCATGACAATCAAACCCCTGCGGGCAACGCAATGCGAAATACGGAACCGTGGCCCGGCGTGCTTTCGCATGACACTTCGCCGTGATGGGCGTCCACGATCTCCTTGACGATCGACAGCCCGAGACCGGTGCCCCCTTCGGCGCTCTGACCGGGCACACGGAAGAATCGCTCGAATACGTGCGGCAAATGCTCGGCCGGAATGCCAGGCCCCGTATCGGCGACGGCAAAAACAACCCGTCCATCGGCCGCGAGCGCGGAAAGAGTGACCTTGCCTCCGGTCGGCGTATAGGTGACGGCGTTTTCGACGAGATTGGCGACGGCAAGGGCCAGACGTTCGGGGTCACCCGATACCGGCGGCAGCGGCTCGCCCTTCTCGACAATCATTTCGACGTGCTTGTCCTCAGCTCGGCCCTGCGCTTCAGTCGCGACTCGTTCGAGAATCGACATCGGATCAATTGTCACGAACTTCGTCGCGCTACTCGAGCGCTCAAGCCGGGCGAGAGCGAGCAGATGGTCGATGAGCCGCAAGAGCCGTTCGGAATTCTCACGCGCATCAAGCAGCATTTCCGTTTGCTTGGCGGTCAACGGGCCGATCGACTCTTCAAGCAACACATGGACGGCCAGGCGGACCGACGTGAGCGGCGTCTTCAGCTCGTGGCTAACGGTTGCGACCAGATCGCTCTTGAACTGATCGAGCAGACGAAACCGAGTGATGTCGTTGAGCACGACCGCGGCGCCCGTCGTGTCGCCGTTCGCATCGCGGATCGGGCGGATCTGCGGCAGGTACGAACGATCCTCGCCGCCAGTCTGAAAGGTGATCGCCTGATCGAAGCCCTCGGCCAGTCGGGGACGTTGCAGGGTCAATGCCTCGTGGACCGGCTGGCGTAATGGCTCGGGCGGGATCCACGTCGCCGACGAGCCGACGCCGAGCAATGATCGCGCGGCCGGATTGGCTAGCTCGACGTGGCCGTCAATATCAACAACGAGGATCGGGTCCGGAAACGAGTCGATCGTCGCCTGAGCCGTCTGCTGGGCACGCAATAAACGCGACAGGTCCGTTTGCCGGTACACGCGAAGTTGCCGAGTCATGGCATTGAACGCCTGGGCGAGTCGGCCGAGTTCATCGTGCGTGACGACTGGCACCTCGCGATCCAGATGGCCGCCGCCAATCTCCTGAGCGGCCTCCGTCATCAACCGGATCGGACCGGGGATCGTATGCAGTAAGTACCAGGTGACTCCGAAAAGCAAACCGCCGATCAGCGCGAGCGCCGCTCCCAAACCGATCAGGGCGATTCGGGCCGTCGCCTTTGCCTCGTCACGAGCCTGGAACATGTTCTCCTGGTTGATGCGCAGGATTTCGGCGATCACGGTCTTTATCTCGCTGAACTGACTCAGCAAACCTGGTTTGCCGAAATAGTCGGTCCGTCGATCCGGTGATCCGGACGGACGTGCATAGAATCGTTCGCCGCGCGCCCGATAGTCGGTCTTGAGGGAACGCAAGCCTTCGACCAGTTCTTGCTCGGCTGGGAAGATCGTGATGTTTTCTTCCTCGATGTGGAACTGTGACTCGAAGCCGACCCAATTCGCGGCAAATTGCGCTTTCGCATCCCCTTCTCGACCGGACAGCGCGAATTGAAATGACGAATCAATCCGTTCGAGGCGCTCGTTCATCTCGTCCATGGCGCGCACGCTGACGTAGTTCTCCTTGATGATGGCATCAATGCGCCCGCCGGTGTGCCACAGCACGGCAAGGCCGACAGCCCCGAGGGCGGCGAGCAGAATGCCAACCGGCGCGAGTGATGCGATCAGCCGACGGCGCAGGGACCAGATCATGAACCACCCTTTCCCGCTAGACTCCCAGCTTTTTCCGCTTGCGATATAGGGTGCTCGGATCGATCCCGAGTGTATGGGCCGCTTCGTCGAGCGACGGCGAGGTCGCGAGTACGCGGCGAATGTGCTCTTTCTCCAGGTCGTCGAGCGTCACGTTGCCGCCCAGTTCAACGGTCATGCCGGGCCGGGACGTTAGCGATGCGGGCAAGTCGCCGAGGGCCACGCGATCGTCGCGGGCCAGGATGACACCGCGTTCGATGGCATTGCGAAGCTCGCGCACGTTGCCAGGCCAGGGGTAGGCTTCGAGGGCCGCTTCCGCTTCGGTCGTGAAGCCGATCACGGGCTTTGCGGTTTGCCGAGCCAGGAACGTCAAGAGCCGGCGCGCGAGCGGCAACACGTCCTTGCGCCGGGCGCGTAACGGTGGCAATGTGACTTCGATCACGTTCAGCCGATAAAGCAGATCCTCGCGAAACCGGCCAGCACGGACGTCGACTTCCAGATCGCGATTCGTCGCCGCGACGAGGCGCACATCGGCAACGCGCGGGATCGGATCACCGACCCGTTCGAATTCGCGATCCTGGATCAGCCGTAGCAACTTGGGCTGCAACGGCATGGGCAGGTCGCCGACTTCGTCGAGGAACAAGGTCCCGCCGGCGGCCGCATCGACCTTGCCGACCTTGTCGGCCACCGCGCCCGTGAACGAACCCTTCACGTGGCCGAACAGATCGCTCTCAAGCAATTCGGCTGAGAGATTGGGACACGAGACGGTGACGAACGGCCGGTTCGCGCGCTTGCTGCGTGCGTGGACCGCCCGCGCGACGACACCTTTACCAGTGCCACTCTCACCGCGAAGGAGAATTGTCGCTTCGGTTGCCGCCACCTGGAGCGCGACATCCAGCACATGCCGCATCGCCGGCTCTTCGGTCTCCAGTTCGCCATCGGGATTCAGGGCGCCAACTTGATCTTCCAGACTTGCGACCCGTCCTCGCAAACCGCCGACCAGCGCAGCCCGATCGAGCACCATGCGAAGTTGGTCCGGGGTGAATGGCTTCGGCAGGTAGTCGAAAGCGCCCTTCCGCATCGCTTCGACCGCGGAGTCAAAACTCGCGAACGCGGTGATGACGACGATCGGCAATGGGCCGACTTCGAGCAGTTTCGGCAATAGTTCCAGGCCGCGTTCGCGGCCGAGCCGGAAATCGAGGAAGGCAAGATCGAAGCGTTCGCGTCGAGCCGCCTCCATCGCGGCCGCCGACGTTCCTGCCTCCGCAACCCGATGGCCCATGCTTTCCAGGGCGGTGCGCAGGGTGCGCCGGAGGCTCGCCTCATCGTCGATGACCAGCAGGTTCATGGGGCACAAGTCGTTTCGAAAACGCCGCGGGTGTCCCACCGCAAAGTCGATGCCACCTCCCGGCGACAGCGTGAAACACCCGAACGCGCTTTGCTGCGTTCATCTTATGTCGATTGCCGAAATCTCGGGACCGAGAGAAGTCGTGCGATTTGCAACCGCCATTATGCAGATTGCACGATTTCCTGACCGATGGGTCGGCCCGATGCATGAAGTAAATCGCTGCCGGACGAGCGCTTAGCGACTTTGGCAAAAACGCGGCGCGGTAACTGCTTCACCCCGATCCGCCCAAGACCCGCCGGAGCGCGCCAATGGACCTGGAACTGTGGATCCCTTTGACTGTCGGCCTCGGCCTCCTGGCGATGGCGGCCATGTTCGCGTTCGTTATCGGCTGCGAGAAGGTTTGAGGAGTCTTCCCATGATTTGGGTCACAGTTGTCGTGCTGCTGTTCCTGTTTATCTACCTTTTGGTTGCGCTCTTGCGCCCGGAATGGTTCTGATCGCGCCCCGTCGATCATTGAACCGCAAACCGCCATGCGTGTCGTGCGAATCCGCTCAGACATGTGCGTACGCGTCCCGTTTTCCGCCTTGAATTGCTTGCTCGGAGGCCGTTATCCATGTGGCTCCTTCCTCTGCTCATCGTCGGGACAACGGTCCTGCTGTCGATTCCCGTCGGCCGCTACCTCGCCAAGATCATGGACGGCCGGTACACCGCGCCGGCTCCTCTGGGCTGGATCGAGCGCCGACTCAACACCGGCCCACAATCGTGGAAGCAGTACGCGGTCTCATTGCTGCTGTTCAACACGTTGATGTTCGTGTTCGGCTACTTGGTGTTGGCCCTTCAGCCGCAGTTGCCGCTGAATCAGAAGGACAGCGTATTCCCCGATGGCAAGGTGATGCTGTCGCCGACGACGATTTTCAACACGGCCGTCTCGTTCATGACGAACACGAACTTACAGCACTACAGCGGCGAGCAGCACTTCTCCTACATGAGCCAACTCGTGTTCGTGCTGTTCAATATGTTCGCCTCGGCCGCGGTCGGATTCTGTGCGCTGGCGGCAATCATCCGCGGCCTGCGCGGCGATCCGGACATGGGCAACTACTACCTCGACATGTGGCGCGTGATCGCCTACGTATTCCTGCCGGCCAGCGTGGTCGCGGGCGTGTTGCTCATCGCCGCAGGTATTCCCATGACCCTGGAAACCTCGGCCGAGGTGCAGACGCTCGAGCCGGGGTCAATGGGCACGGACACGGTCGACGGCAAGGAAGTCCCGAAGCCGCAGGTGATCGCCCGCGGCCCCGTCGCGGCCGTGCTGCCGATCAAGCACTTCGGCACCAACGGCGGCGGCTTCTTCGGGGCCAACTCGGCACACCCGTTCGAAAACCCGTCGGCGTGGACGAACCTCATCGAGTGTGTGAGCATCCTGATCTTCCCGTTCTCGCTGATCGTGATGTTCGGGCGGATGCTGAACCAGATGCGACACGCGACCGTAATCTACGCGGTCATGATGACGATGTTCGCCGGCATGATCGGCTGGGCCATCTACTGGGACACGATGCACCCGAACCCGGCGGTGACGGCTCGCGCACCGATCGTGCAAGAGACCGGGCCGGACAAGGGCAAGCCGTACATCATCAACGCGCAAGAGAAGGGTCCAGACGGCCAAATTCGTGATGTGAAGAAGGAGCTGCCGCCGTCCGGCTTGCCAGCGCTTCCGGTCGATTCGGATGGGCTCGGCAACCTGGAAGGCAAGGAATTGCGCTTTGGCCCGGAGGCGGGAGCGACGTTCTCCGCGGTCACGACGGCCGTGACATGCGGCTCGGTGAACTGCATGCACGACAGCCTGAACCCGATGGCCGGCATCACACCGATGACGGGGATGATGCTCAACTGCGTGTTCGGCGGTAAGGGCGTCGGGCTCATCAACATGCTCGTCTACCTGATCGTCGGCGTGTTCCTCTCCGGGCTCATGGTCGGCCGAACGCCGGAGTACCTGGGCAAGAAGGTGGAGGCGCGGGAAATGAAACTGGCCATGTTGGCCCTGCTCATTCACCCGATCCTGATCCTGGCCCCGACGGGTTTGTTCGCGGCCCTGGACTGGGGCAAGCAAGCGACCAACAACCCCGGCCCGCACGGCTACTCGGAAGTGCTGTACGAGTTCAGTTCGGCGTCCGCGAACAACGGCTCGGGCTTTGAAGGGCTCGGCGACACTTACGGATTCAACGAGGACAAGAAGAACCTGTCGCCGCCGGCCCCGTTCGCCCCGCACTGGGACATCGCGACCGGACTGGTGATGCTGCTCGGCCGCTTCATCCCGATCATCGCTCCGCTCGCTCTGGCGGCGGGGCTGGCGAAGAAGAAGCGGACGCCGTTCACGTCCGGCACGTTGCGGACGGACACGATCATCTTCTACTTCGTGCTACTCGGGACAGTGATTCTTGTCGGGGCGCTCTTGTTCCTGCCGGCCGTGGTACTTGGGCCCGTGGCCGAACACTATGGGCCGATCCCGTTCGGTGGGTGATTGAGGCGAGGTTGATCAGGCCCGCGGTGCGCCAGCCCAACACACTGCGATTTCGAGGTTCATTACCGCGGCATCCAGCCGCCAAAGACACTGCTATGTCCGCCACAATGACAAACCCGATTTCCCCCGCCGTGGCTCCGACCGAGGACTTCAAGGCGGCTCGACGCATTAGCCGACGACAGGGACTGTTCGCTCCCGATCTGCTCAAGACCGCCTTGCGGCGCGCGTTCATCATGTTGCGCCCGGACCTGATGTGGAAGAACCCTGTCATGTTCGTGGTCGAGATCGGCACGTTCTTGTCGATTGTTTACACGGTCTACAAGGTCATCGACCCCGCCTCGACACTGGCCGGGCTCGGCTATCTGATTGCCCTCGACGTGTGGCTGTTCCTCACTGTCCTGTTCGCGAACTTCGCCGAGGCACTTGCTGAAGCGCGCGGCAAAGCCCAGGCCGACGCGCTGCGTAAGACCCGGGCGGCGACACCGGCGTGGAAGGCACGTGGCGAGGAATCGGATTGGAACACCGTGCTCAACGCACCGCGATCCAACTTCGAGGAGACGAACTCCACTCAACTACATGCTGGCGACGTCGTGGTTGTCGATGCAGGACAGATCATTCCGGGCGATGGCGAGATCATCGCCGGCGTGGCGTCAGTCGATGAGTCGGCCGTCACAGGCGAATCGGCCCCGGTCGTTCGTGAAGCGGGTGGCGATCGCTCGGGGGTCACCGGCGGCACGCGCGTGCTCTCCGATCGCATCGCCGTGCGTATCACGGCCTCGGCCGGCAAGTCGTTCCTTGACCGCATGATCGCTCTGGTCGAGGGGGCCATCCGCCAGCGGACGCCGAACGAGATCGCGCTATCGCTCGTGCTGTCGGCGTTCACGCTGATCTTTCTGATCGTTTGTGCCACCCTGTGGCCGATGGCCCGCAACGCCGAGGACTACATGAAGGGGCTGCTCGGCGTCGAGGGACTACAGAGCCTCGGCACCGACATCCCGACCCTAGTGGCCCTGCTCGTCTGCCTGATCCCGACAACCATCGGGGCCTTGCTCGCGGCCATCGGGATCGCCGGCATGGACCGAGCATTGCGGGCCAACTTGCTCGCCAAGAGCGGCAAGGCCGTCGAGGTCGCCGGCGACATTGATACGCTCTTGCTCGACAAGACCGGCACGATCACCATCGGCAACCGCAAGGCGACGCAGTTCATCCCGCTCGCCGACCTGGCGGCCCGTGAAGTCGGCCAGCTTGCGGCGCTGGCAAGCGCAGCCGACGAGACGCCGGAAGGCAAGAGCATCGTCGAACTCTACCGCAAGTCGGCGGGGGCCAACGCGGCGACGCCCGGCCCCGGTGCTCGCTTCGTCGCCTTCACCGCTCAGACGCGCATGAGCGGCGTCGACCTGCCCGATGGCCGGTGCCTCCGCAAAGGTGCGTCCGACGCCGTCGTTCGTTATGTGAAATCCCAGGGCGGCTCGGTCCCGACGTTGATGGACGAGCAGGTGAACGCCATCGCCAGTCAGGGCGCCACGCCGCTGTTGATCGCGGATGGCAACCGGATCGTTGGCGTGGTCATGCTCGAAGACATCCTGAAGCCCGGCATCCGCGAGCGCTTCGAACGGCTGCGCAAGATGGGCGTCCGCACGGTCATGGTCACCGGCGACAATCCGCTGACCGCTCAGAGCATCGCCCAGCAAGCGGGCGTCGACGACTACATCGCGGAGGCGACACCGGAAGCCAAGCTCGCGTATATCCGCAAGGAGCAACACGGCGGCAAGCTCGTCGCCATGATGGGCGACGGCACCAATGACGCCCCCGCTCTTGCGCAAGCCGACCTTGGCGTCGCCATGAACTCCGGCACCCAGGCCGCCAAGGAGGCCGGCAACATGGTCGACCTCGATAGCGACCCGACCAAATTGATCG
Organism: Gemmataceae bacterium; assembly: GCA_036266155.1. GTDB lineage: Bacteria > Planctomycetota > Planctomycetia > Gemmatales > Gemmataceae > SIAJ01. The sequence goes on from DATANR010000228.1 coordinate 13,481, forward strand.
AAGTCGTCGAAATCGGCAAACAGCTCCTGATGACGCGTGGAGCGTTGACGACATTCAGCATCGCCAACGACCTGGCCAAGTATTTTGCCATCGTCCCGGCCCTGTTCGCCGGCACGCTGCCGTGGCTGAAGAAGATCGACGTGATGGGCCTGACCAGTCCGCAATCGGCGATCCTGTCGGCGGTGATCTTCAATGCGATCATCATTCCGCTGTTGATCCCGATCGCACTGAAGGGCGTGAAGTATCGCCCCGTTGGTGCTGACGCGCTGTTGCGGCGGAACCTGCTGATCTGGGGGCTCGGCGGCGTGATTGTGCCGTTCGTCGGGATCAAGATTATTGACTTGGTGTTGACGTTTATGGAATTGGCCTAGCGCTACGCCGCAAGCGGCGGAGGATATATATGAAAAATCACATACGTGCAAACCTCTGGCTCCTCGGCCTCTCTGTGGTGGTGTGTTGTGTTCTCTACCCACTCGTGCTGTGGGCTATTGGCGGGAGCTTGTTCCCAGCGAACGCCTCGGGCAGCCTGATCACGGCCAAGGGTGCCGACGGCAAGGAAGTCGTCGTTGGCTCGCGGCTGATCGCTCAGAACTTTACCAAGGACTGGTACTTCCAGCCCCGGCCGTCGGCGGCGTCGTTTAACGCGACTGCTTCTGGCGGGTCGAACTGGGGCGCCAACAACCCCAAGCTGCGTGACCGCATCGCCCGGCAGATCGGGCCGATGGTGCGCTATAACCAGACAGGGCCGAAGAAGAACGACTCGGTGCAGACCGACATCGAGACCTGGTTCACCACGTTCAAGCCGCAGCGCGACGACAAGCCGCTCGTCGTCCGGTGGGCGTCGAACAACGGCACGCTCGCCGGTGCTTGGGTCAAGGGCGACGCGAACAGGGCCGCGAGCATCGAATGGCTGCGCACTCACCCGGAAATCTTGACCGACTGGAAGAGAACGAAGCCGGAGGCACCGGAGGTCGACCTGACCGACGACAAGACGATCCCGTTCGACGATGTTGCCGGCGCCGTATTCGAAACGTGGGCCGCGGCTAATCCGAACAAGTGGCCGGAGCAAAAGGACAATCGCTTCCAGCCCGTAACCGCCGGCAGCGACCTGCAAGCCACGTTTTTTGACATGTGGCTCCAGGCGCATCCGGACGTCGATCTCGAGAAGGTTCCGGCCGACCTGGTGATGGCCTCCGGCTCCGGGCTCGATCCGCATCTCACGGTGCGCAGCGCGAAGTATCAGCTCGACCGCGTGGCCGAAAAACGAGCCGCCACGCCGGCCGACGTGACAAAAATCAAGGACGGTATCGCCAAGCTAATCGACCAACACGCCTTCACCGCGCTGAGCGGCCTGGTCGGTGAGCCGCTGGTCAACGTGCTGGAGTTGAACATTGCCCTCGACGAAAAATTCCCGCTGCCGACGGGCCCGGATATGCCATAAGAATCGTCGCGGACGCGGGTGTACGCATCCATAGAGCTATGACGAGAGGACCACTATTTCGCTGGCTTCAGCACGACCTGCCGCACATCCATCACGGCCGCGGCCGCTTTCTTGATTGGCTTGATCGTCAGTGTAAATCGCCCCGGCTTGTCGATCTTCACGGTGCCAATTTCGCGGGGCTTGAAGTTTTGAAAATGCCCCGTGTCCTCGACGGTGAACTTCAACGCCTGATCGCCGACGGCGACTTCGACCTCGCTGCCGCCCTGGCCTTTGCCGCAACCCTGATGCACCTCGATCGTGAAGGTGCCGGGTTCGCTCACGGTGAAATCGTACGACGCCCAGTCGCTGGCATTGACCCAGTAGCCGAGCGTCGTCTTGTGCGGAAGCGGCTCGTAACGCAGCATGGTGCCGTGAATGTCGGCTGTGCGTGAGTGAAGCAGGATCGTTCCGTCCTTGTCTTGCGGATTTGGGACGAAGCTGGGGTTCGCAGTCGGCATCTTGGCGCCAACCGACTTTTGCCAGGATGCGAGCTTGTCGCCGAGTTCTTTCACGATGTCCGGCTTGTCGGCCGCGAGGTTCCGATTCTCGCCGATATCAGCCTTCAAATTGAACAACTCCCGGCGGCCGGTCTCGAAGAAGTGCACCAGCTTCCAGTCGTCAGCGCGGATCGCCCCGCACGGCCTGCCGCCTTGATTGCTGTAGTGCGGATAGTGCCAGAAGAGGGCCCCACGCCCGATGCCTTTACCCTCGAACAGCGGCACGAGACTCAGTCCATCGACCCTGGCTCCAATAGGTGTAACGCACGCGTCGAGAACCGTTGGAAACAGGTCAGTACTTACGACCGGCACAGAGTTGGTACCGCCGGCCTTGACGGTACCGGGCCACTTCACAATCAGCGGCACGCGGATGCCGCCCTCGTAGAGGTAGCCCTTGCCTTCACGCAGTGGCGCGTTGATCGTCGGCGGCGTGTTTGGCCCTTCGAGCGTGCACAAGCCGCCGTTGTCGGAGGTGAAGATCACGATCGTCTTCTCGGTGAGTTTCAGGTCGTCGAGTTTCTTCACCACACGGCCGACCGCGTCGTCGAGACTTTCGAGCATCGCGGCATAGACCGGGTTGCCTTGTTGACCCGGCTGACCGGCCTTGTATTTGGCGATCAGCTCGGCCTTTGCTTTCATCGGAATGTGCGGCGCATAGTGCGGTAGGTACAGGAAGAAAGGCTTGTCCTTATGTGCATCGAGAAACTTCTCGGCTTCCGCGGCAAGTCGATCGGTGAGGTACTCACCCTCGGGGGCCGTTTCGAGGCCGGGCATCGCGGGGCCGTCTTTCACGCGGTAGGGCGCGAAGTAACTGAGCGGGCTGCCGGCCTGATTGCCGGCCACGTTGATGTCGAAGCCGCGATCGAGCGGCCCGGCCCCCTTGCCGCCGAGATGCCATTTGCCGATCAGGGCGGTCGTATAGCCCGCCTGCTTGAGCAACCCCGGCAACGTGGGAATCTCGGCCGCCAAATCGGTCACCAGCGCCGGCCGTGCGAGTTTTTGATCGGGCCGATCCGCACGGCCGGGCAGCCAGTCGGTGATGCCGATTCGAGCGGGATGCATGCCGGTCATGATCGATGCACGCGTCGGCGAGCAGACGGGAGCGGCCGCGTAGGCGTCTGTGAAGCGCATGCCCGCCGCGGCCAGTTTGTCAAGGTGCGGCGCCTTGTGGTACTTGCTGCCGTAGCAACCGAGATCGGCCCAGCCGAGATCGTCGGCGACGATGAGCACGACGTTGGGCGGCGAGGCGGCAAGCGACACGGCGGCGGACAAAAGTGCGACAAGCAGCGCGCGAGCAATCACGGCGAACTCCCAAGCTGGCGATGAGAAAGATTGTCAACAACGGCGTCGCGCGTGTCAAACAGGATTCACGGCCCTACGCTGTTGAGAAGAACCCGACCCGGAGACGTCCGTGAATCGCAGCTTCGACAGCCTGTCCGAACGCGAGGTGCTCGCTCTGGCGATTTCGCTCGAAGAAGAGGACGCCCGCATCTATGAGGACCTCGCGGCCGGCCTGCAGAAAGAGCATCCACAGGTGGCCGACGAGTTCCGCAAGCTGCGGGCCGACGAGGACGGCCATCGCCATCGCTTGCTCACTCTGTTCCGCGAGCGTTTCGGTGACCACGTGCCGCTCTTGCGCCGGACGCACATCCGGGGGTTCGTCGCGCGTGAACCGGTTTGGCCGGATCGGCCGGTGACGCCGGACGAAGCCCGCGGCCGGGCGGAAGTGATGGAGATGGAGACACGTCGATTCTATGAAGCTGCGGCCCAGCGCGCGACGGACGCGCGGACGCGGCAGCTTCTCGGCGACCTGGCCGAGGAGGAACGCAAGCACGCGCGGACCGCGGAATCACTCGTTACGGAAGCGCTAGAAGACGACGCCATCGCCCGGCGAAGGCTGTTCGTGCTTCAGGTGATCCAGCCGGGCCTCGCGGGCTTGATGGATGGTTCGGTATCAACGCTGGCGCCGTTGTTCGCGGCCGCGTTTGCCACCCGAGATAGCTGGAACACTTTTCTCGTTGGGCTAGCCGCAACCGTCGGCGCTGGGATCAGCATGGGCTTCGCCGAAGCCCTTTCCGATGACGGCAGCCTGACCGGTCGCGGCCGGCCGTGGACGCGCGGGCTCGTCTGCGGACTCATGACTGCTGCCGGCGGACTGGGGCACACGTTGCCTTATCTGATCCCAGATGTGCAAATGGCCACGTGGCTCGCCGGCATCGTCGTGGTGGCGGAGCTTCTGTTCATCACCTGGATTCGCCACCGTTACATGGACAATCCGTGGGGCCGCAGCCTTGTGCAAGTCGTGATTGGCGGCGTGCTGGTGTTCCTGACGGGGGTGCTGATTGGGAGTTCGTAAAGGGCCTTTTCGCGGCAAAAAATAGGTCCTATACGTCCTATACGACATATAGGACCTATCCCCTTGAATCTCATGCCCGCTCCAAACGGCCAACCAGGCTTTCTGCCGCCACACGGCAACTACCGGGAGTTGCTGTCGTATCAGAAGGCCGAGGTCGTCTACGACATTACTTTCCGCTTTTGTCAGCGCTTTCTCAGCAAGGGCGACCGCACGATTGACCAAATGGTCCAAGCTGCCCGGTCGGGTAAGCAAAACATTGCGGAAGGCAGCAAGGCCGCCGGCACGTCGAAAGAGACGGAAATCAAGCTAACGAATGTCGCCCGGGCAAGCCTCGAAGAACTGCTGGTCGATTACCAAGATTTCCTGCGGGTACGCGATCTGAAGCTCTGGGACAAAGGCTCCAAAGAGGCGCTGTTCGTCCGCAAACTCGGGGCGGAGCCCAAAGTCACTTTTGAAGCGTACCGGACTTACGTCGAATCCCGCCCCGCCGAAGTCGTCGCCAACATTGCCATCTGCCTGATTCACCAGGCCAACTATCTCCTGGACAAACAAATCCGTCGCCTGGAACAGGACTTCATCAAGGAAGGCGGCATTCGCGAACGCATGACCAAGGCCCGACTTCGGCACCGCGATCAGAACCCTGAAAAATAGGTCCTATGGGTCCAATACGTCCTACAGGACCTATTTCGGGAACCCCATGCAGTCTTCCGCCACCTCCTTCATATAATGCCCGCTTGCCGTTCCGTGCCAATGGTTTAACGACGCGGGAACACCCGATGCCGCTGAACGTTCCGATTACCGAAGAGATGGTCCGCGGGCTTGCTCCGGACGACGCTACCTGGAACAAGGCCACCGAGCTTGCCGGGTCCGAGCGCTTGCTCAATCCGGGCGTCTCCGCCGACGGCACGTGGCTTCTTGCCGATGCCAAGGGCGCGGGCAAGGACCCCTATCACGTTTCGGCCGACTTCGTCGATCCGAACAGCCCGGTCCTTCGGTCGAACAGCCCGAGCCGTCAAACGCCGGACAAATACACGCTGGCACTTCTGCTGAAGTACGTCCGCACGCCTGACACCTTCGGCACGCGTGAACCAAGCGACGATCTCGTCGCCAAGCGGGAAAAGAAGGTCGCGGCCGACGAACGCAAGAAGTTCGGCCCGTCGGCCCCCAAGCGTGAAAAGAAGTCGGCGGCCGACAAGCAGATTGCCGCTCAGCGCGATGGCCTCGAAGTTCTCGATCGTTTGCTCGTGGATCTGGTTGCCGCTGGTCACTGGTTCGAGGAGGGCCGCGTCGAGAAGCTGGAACGGCAAGCGAAGAGCCTCGGCGACGCGCATCTGCCCTTGGCCACCTACACGCTGCGCAAGCTATTGCTGCTCGCCAAGCAGAAGGGCATCGGCGAAGAGGAACGGACGTTTCTCGGGGCCGACCTGATCGGTCAGCTCTATCACGTCGTCCAGCACGGCAAAGCCTACATCGAAGGCAAGCTGCCGGAAGGCGAGACGCAGAACGAGGCCGACGCACTCATCGAAGATGTCCTCGGCCGCCCCTGGCAGCTGTCGGACTTGAAGGACAAGGGCTACTGGAAAGACAATTTGTCGCTGCTCGAACTCGCCTATGAGCGGACAGACGACGATTCGCGGCAACAGCGAGTGGAGACCAGCGACCTCATCGACCTGAACACTGGCGACATTCTCCAGGCGATCGCCCACCGACCGTACAAGGGACTCAACCCAATTCCCGAGCAGCCGAGCTATACGACGCCGCTGACGATTGCCGAGGCGGCGATTTACCCCGGGTTCCTGAACCGCCGCGTGCGTTGGGACAAGACCGCCGAGACCATTGGCCGGCCGTCGCCTGAGTTGTTGGAGGCCGCGTATAACCTGGCCGTCCCCGATATTGGTGCCGTTATCGAGGCCTTTAAGGAACAATTGAAGCACCCGCTCGCCCCACGCGAGACGGTTGTCTTGCTTCAGGTCGAACAAGTTGGGCGTATCGGCGACCGCCACGTGGTGCTCGAAGACGCGGCCGGCAATCGGATCGAGGCGGCCGACAAACGCAAGGACTATTCGAACTCGGCGAACCTGGCCCGGGCGATGGGCATGATCGGTCGCGACAAGCCGGCCGTGTTGGTGCGTCTGTTCGTGCAGCCCATGACCAATGCAATTGTTGCTCAGCCACTCGCGGCACTGACTGCCAAGCATCACTTGCGGCTGGGATTGTAAACTGCCCCGCCGTCGATGACGGCGGCCGTTCGCTCAACATCACTCAACGACACAAGAATAACGATGGCGAAAGAGAAAGACCCTCTGATTGATGCACTGGTCGTGGCGGCCGTGGGCGGCGTCGACGCCGTCGGCGTGTCCGACGTGAAGGGACGCCTGGACGCCGCCCCGCCGCAGATCGCCGACGCTGGTAGCCGGCTGCGAACCGCCGAAGATGACGAGGCCCCGGCCCCACTGCTAGAGTTGCTCGCGGGCGCGTTTCATGCGCGAATTCTGCGTGCCGAAGCGGGCATCAAGGGCACCATCGAGGCGATCCCCGAAGGCGGCCACTGGTCAACGACCATGCCGGCCGAGAACTTGTACCTCCTCGTGCCGGAGACGCGGCCCTTCGCCAAGAAGGTGAAGCCGGAAGTTCAAGTCGAGGCGATCGAGGCGGCAGTCCGACTGGGCACGGCCACGGACTTGCGCCTGCTGCAACTGTACCTGAAGCACCTGGAAGAGAAGAAGGAAGAGGCCCCGGTCGCCGACGCGGTCGCCCAACACGCGATCCCCGCTTTCGGTCAGCCGATCCTGCCGGAACTGTGGCCGACGCTCGGGCCGGACAACCGCACGTTCTCGGCCGCGAGCAAGATCGACATCCAGGCCACGCTCAAACGGCTCACCGAGAAGTCGCCGGACAAGAAGGCCAAGGGCGCTGACAAGCAGAGCCAGGTGACCAAGGCCGTCGACAAGATTCTGGAGGATGCCGCCGAGGGCGGACGCGTCGGCCCGGAATCGTTGCCGATCCTGAAACTGGCATTGAAGTACGCTCCGGAGCCATCCTTCCGTCGCAAGATTGCCGAGACGCTCGCTGGCATGGGCCCCGACGCGGCCGGCGAGGCGTTGCCGGACCTCGTCGATGCCTTCGAACGCACCGGCTTCACCCGCGACTACAACCTGATCCGTCCGATGATTGTGCTCGGCAAGCATTCCACCGAGGTCGCGGACGCCCTGATCCGGGCAATGGAGGACCGCGACAGCACGGTGCGCCTCTTGGCCACGTTCAACATCGGCCAGATGGGCGAGCCCGCCATGAAGGCGATCGACACGCTGGAAGACATGACCGAACGCGAACCCGATGCCAAGGTCCGCGACCAGGCGACCAAGACGCTGAACAAGCTGCGCGCCCGCCTCGAACCCGTCGGTATTTCGCTTGTGGAGTTCCCGGAGTCGACGGAACAATAGGGACCACGCCGAGATCGCATTTGCCCTGAGGCAGGTATGATCACTCCGCCTTCGGCAAGCGACGGTTCGCCGATCCCCTCCGGCTCCGACGAGGTGCCGGACTGGGCTTTGACCTATTCACAGGCAGCTCTGCGCTGTGGTCAGAAGATCGATGCGATTGAAAAAGCTCTGGTCGCCAAAGGGTTGTCCACAAGTCAGGCGGAGAACGCAGTCAATCGTGGCATCGATTCACGATTCGCAATGGAACGGCGAGCACACGAGCGATACGCCCGGCTGCGGTGGCTGAATCGCGGCGCGTCGATCGTCGTCGCATTCATGATCGTGGCGATCACATTCACCAAGACGGACACGGCCATCGCGGTGCGCATGGGCGTGTTCCAACTGTTTCCATTGACGTGTATCTGGTTTGCCGAGGCGTTCGGCCGCTATGTTGGCCCGTCGTATGGTTATGGATTTGGCTACATCAACCGACCGACGCCAGCCGTCTTCGTGATGATTGGCGGGTGGCTCGTGTTGGCGGGAGTACCCCTCCTCATCCTCGCTTTCGCCAGGTGAAAAGGATGAGCGCCGCGGGCCGGTGCGCGGTCGCGCTGACAATGGAAAATACAGACAAATCAACCGATCCGAATGCGAATCGCCTTGTGGCTCGACTTGCCGCCGTCGTCGAGCGTCAGCCCCAAGGTCGCAGCGCCCACGAAGTTGGCATTCGGATGGAACATCAAGTTGTTGGCCGCCAACGCGGCGTTGAGTTGCGCGAGCGTGCCTTCGACAATCAACATTGCGCTATTGTTGCTGCCGCTCACAATGGTAAGACCGCCAAGACTGGCGAACCCAATCGACCCGTTGGTTGCCCGCAGAGTCAATCGTTCGACGGCCCCATTGGCGTCGACGTCGATGGCGTTGATGCCGTTGATGGCCAAGTCGACGTTGCTCGGCCCGCTCAGCGTCGCGGACGGCACAGTTAACACGGGCGCTGTGTTCACCGCCTTGACTTGCACCGTCCGTGTGACCGGAACGCTCCACTCAGCAACGGCACTTCCATTGCCAACCGTAAACGCGATTGTCCGCGAACTCGTATCCGGGTTGTGGCTCGAGTTTACATAGCGCACACTGCGAAGGATGGCTTGGTAACGCGCCGCTGGCGCCTGGCCCGTGAACGTGAGGATTCCGGTGACGGCGTCATAATTGCCCGCAATGCCCGTGCGCGGGGTCCAGGTGAGCGCGTCCTCGGCGGCGGAGAAGTTGCCAGTGATGGCGACCCGCGCACCGACCGGATCATAAGGCGAACTGACCTGAAGCGCTGCCGAGACCCGCACTTTCCCCCGACCCTCAGCGTAGATCAGGGGTTTGTTCTCGACTCGGCTCAAGCGCGCCGGCGTTCGCGTGACAATGATGCTCAAATCCTTCGCGTCGGTCGCCGGCCCGCCGCTGCCCGTATTGCCGTTGTCATCGATTCCCACGCTCAAAGTGTTGATGCCAACAAAGCCCTGCGACGGGTGATAGACCAGGTTGCCGTCACGCAGGACATGATTGAGGTCGGCCAGCGTTCCCTCGATGGTGACGGTAGCGCTGTTGTTGGCGCCGGCGACGACGTTGACCGGTGACAGATCGACAAGGCCAATGGCGCCATTGGTGACGGTGAATGA
>DATANR010000229.1:0-2995 GCA_036266155.1 Gemmataceae bacterium
GGTCGTAAGAGTCTTGCTGCTTCTTATCTTACGAAAACGAAGCGTTTTCGAAATCGTCCAGCGTCGGTGGATCGGCTGGTCGCACCAATACCTTATTCGCCCGAACGTCGACACACTTGACCCATTGGCCAACTTCCACCATCAGCCCTTCGGTAATCACGTCGATCCGCCGGCCATCAAACTCGGCGACTCCGGATGGCCGGAGTGGCGACACCGTCCGGCCAAGTTTGCCGCGCAATGCTTCCAGGCCGACATTGCCGGTCATGGTCGCGACCGTCGCGTCCTGTTCTGCCGCCTTGAGCAACTTGCGCCCCATGGGCGAATACGGCCACAGATAAAAGAGCAAGCCGCCCAGGAGTGGACCGCCGACGCAGAGACTCAGCAGGGCCATCAGAGCGTTTTCCATCGAGCCATGCACAAACATCAGGCCGATGCCGACGAGCGCACAGCACACACCGATCACCACCAAAACAAAACCCGTTGGGACGAACATCTCGGCAACGACGAGGACGACGCCGACGGCAATCAGGATGTAGGCTAAGGTCAGGGGGTCCATATTGCTCCGACTTCCTGCAAGTTCATTAACGCGACCAACAAATGCTGATGGTCAGTTTAGCAACGCTTCATACTTCCATGAGTTAGTATACCGCACTTCAGAATTGGGTTCGCGCCGAGTGATTCACGCCTTCGTCACAACCACTCGATTCCCATCGACCTCGATGACCCGCACGGCAACGCCGGCCGGGATGCATTCGCCCTCGGTGACGACATCCACCCGTCGATCGGCAATCCGAGCCATTCCCGAGAATCCAAGCAGCGATGTTGCAATCCCCACCTGTCCAAGCAAGCTCATCTTCTCTTCCGAATGGGTTTCTTCCAGTTCCGGAGGGGCGAGCACCAGCCGGTTGACCACGGGAATCTGCGGCAAGTAGCGGGCCGCCACCAGGGCAAGTGCAAAACCGCCGGCGGCCGTTAGCCCCGTTTTAATGACCTCCAGGGCAACATCGCGCCAGTCGTCCAGCGCCGCGGGGACGCGATCCAGGCCGGCAACGACCAGGCTCGCAATCACGAGCACCAGCCCGAGAACTCCGGGAAAAACATGGGCAGGCAGGACTGTCAGTTCGATCCCAACCAAAGCGAGACCGAGCAGGAACAAGGCCACCGCGAGGCCGATGAGCGGGGCGCCGGCATTGGCCTGCATCCAAAAGAAGAGAACAAACAAGACCGCGGCGCAGCCGGCAAACACAAAGGATCCCGGCGCCTTCAACTCCAGAACGATCAAGGCCATGCCGAGAACGACGAGCAGCAACTCGACGATTGGAATTGCCTGGGCCACAAGTCGTTCCGAGTTGGAAGACAGCTAAACGCGTTTGACCACGATCCGCGTTCCTTCGACTTCGACCACCTGGATCGGAGTTCCCGGCGAAATAAAATCGCCTTCAGTCACCACGTCGATGTAGCGGTCGCCAAACTTGGCTGTGCCGGCTGGTCGCAACATCGAGGTTGCGGCGCCAACCTGGCCGAGCATCGTCATGGCCGATTCGACACCGGGCAGCGGCGAAGGATCGTCGGACTCGACGCGGTCTTCGGGTGGCACCAGCATCAGCCGGTTCGCATACGGGATCTTTGGCAGGTAGCGAGAGAGGATAAACGCCAGCACAAACGAACCGGCCATCGTGAGGCCATAGATGAGCAACTTCCGGATGATGTAGGCCCAGTCGCCCGAGCTTTCCGGCGCCTTGTCGAGGCCGGCCAGGACGAGGCCGGTCAGAATCAGCAAGATGCCGCTCACGCCCGTGACGCCGAAGCCGGGGATCAGGAAGATCTCAATGCCGACGAGCGCCAGCCCGAGCAAGAAAAGCATGATGGCCAAGTAAATGAGCTGGCCGCCAAGCTGTGTCTGCGCCCAGAAAAAGAGGATGAAGCAAATGGCGGCGATCACGCCCGGTACGATCAGGCCGGGCGCCTTGAGTTCCAGCACCAGCCCGGCGATGCCGATGATGACGAGGAAGATCGACACCTCGGTGCGCCGAAGGAACGCGGCAAAGTTGTCGAGCCACGACGGCTCCGCCGAGCGCACTTCGTGCGGGTCGATGCCATACAGCGCATAAACTTCGCTGACGTCCTTGTTGTCGATCGTCTTGGCGATGCGCAGGTTCTTCGCTCTGGACGCCGAGAGCTTTAGCAGTTCGCCCTTGTTCTTGACCACGCTCTCACGCACCCAGCCCTTGTCAGCGAGGCCCTTCAGTTCGTCCTCGGACATGAGGCGCCGATCACCTTTGTCGTCGCGAGCGCGGATGATCACCAGGTCACTGTTGAACATGCCATCCACGAGCAAGTTTGAGAAACCTGTCTGGGTGGCAAAGTCAGATAAGTTCCGATGAACAAACTCGGAGTTGCCGCGCTTCGGTTGTTGTGCGTTCCCCACGATGGCCGCAAAGTCGCCGATGACTGCTTCGCCTTCACCGCCCGGCGGGCCCTGGTACATCACAATCTCTTGACAAGCCAATGCGAGGAAGATCGCCAGGTCCGGGGCCTTTCCGGGGATGAACGCAATTGTCCGCGCCGGGTAATCCTCATCCTTGCCGAGCTGAAGAAGGGAGTCCGCCAACCCGCGAGCCGCCGATGCGTCGCCACTGCCTGTCGTTTCGATGACGAAAAAGAATGTGTTCTCGTTGCGTGCCTTCGCGGTCTTGATTTGCCGTTCGACCTTCTCCTTGAGTGCAACGTCGATCGTGCCTTCGATCATTACCCGAACCGGCTTCATCGCCTTGTTGCGGAGGGGATCTGCCTTAATTGAAGCCAAGGACAATCCGTAAGCTTCACGGACATCCTCCAACGTGTTGCATGACCGCGCACACAACTTGAAACTAATCGCATCTTCTACACCAATTAACGCGATGCCCGGCCATTTCGCGATCGGCGTCACGTTCGTCACTTGCACGTCGGCCACGGATGGATCCTTGGCCTCAACCTTGCGCAGGTCCGGGTAGAT
>DATANR010000230.1:0-1731 GCA_036266155.1 Gemmataceae bacterium
CTCGACGCTCGCCCAAGACACTGAACACTAACCACTGAATACTACTTATGGCTGCCACTGCTCTCCCGACGCTCAAGCCCGCCGATTTCGCCAGCGACCAGGAAGTTCGCTGGTGCCCCGGCTGCGGCGACTATTCGATCCTCGCCCAGATGAAGAAGGCCCTGAGCACCCTCAATTTTCCGCGGGAAAAGATGGTGTTCGTGTCGGGCATCGGCTGTTCAAGCCGCTTCCCGTATTACATGAACACCTATGGATTCCATACGATTCATGGTCGCGCTCCGACCTTCGCCACTGGGTTGCGCATCGCTCGGCCCGACCTCCAGGTCTGGCTCGTGACCGGTGACGGCGATGGCTTGTCCATCGGCGGCAACCATTTGATTCACGCACTGCGGCGAAACGTCGACATCAAGATCCTGCTGTTCAACAATGAGATTTACGGCCTGACCAAGGGCCAGTTCTCGCCAACGTCGCGGCTTGGCACCAAGTCCAAGTCGAGCCCGCAGGGGTCGATTGATTCGCCCGTCCGTCCTCTGTCGGTGGCACTCGCGGCTGAGGCGACGTTAGTTGCCCGAACCATGGACGTTGATCCGACCCACCTGACGCACACGCTGCAGCGTGCGGCCGCCCACAAGGGCTCGGCCTTCATCGAGATCTATCAGAACTGCAAGATCTTCAACGATGGCGTCTTCGAGTACGTCACCGACAAGTCCTCGAAAGCCGACAACGCCTTGTTCTTGGAACACGGTAAGCCGATGATCTTCGGCAAGGATCGCAACAAGGGCATCCGGCTCAACGGGCTCACACCGGAGGTCGTGACCGTCGGAAAGGATTGTGCTCTCGACGACATCGTGGTTCACGACGAGACGGCCGAGAATGCGACGATGGCCTACCTGCTCAGCCGGATGATGGTCCCGCAATTCCCCGAGGTATTCGGAGTGCTTCGTACGGTGACCCATCCGACTTACGAGGAACTTCAGGCCAAGCAAGCAGCCGAGGTCATTGCACGCAAGGGCAAAGGCGACCTGGAAAAACTCTTCCGCAACGATGACTTGTGGGTCGTCGAATAAGTGCCAAGTGCGGAATGCGGAGTGCGGAATGAATACAACAGACTCCGCATCGCCCGGGCGGCGTGTCTTCACTCCGCATTCCGAACTCCGCACTCCGCATTGACATGCTCTGTCCTTCCTGCGGCCACGTGAACGTTCCGGGCGCGGACGAATGCGCCCGGTGTCTCTTCGCACTCGCGTCCATTGACAACGATCCAAGTGGGATGGACGCCATCGAAGCGAGCGTCTTGCAAGACCGCGTGCACATGCTCAAGATCAAGGCGCCCGTCACGGTGCCGGTCGACGCCCCGCTCGGTCTGGCGCTGCATCGCATGGTCGACCACGGCGTTGGAGCACTGCTTGTTGTGGATGCGGCCGGCCGGCTCGTTGGGATACTGACGGAACGGGACTATTTACGCAAAGTCGTCGGCACGCTGGCCGACTATGCCCACCAGCCGCTGCAGGACTTCATGACGTCCGAGCCAGAGACAGTCCGCCCGGATGACAAGCTAGCTCTCGTACTCGAAAAAATGGACGTCGGCGGCTATCGCCATTTGCCGGTGGTCGAAGAGGATGGCGTCCCAGTGGGACTCGTCTCAGTCCGTGACGCAATCCGGCACATCACGCGTCTTTGTGGAAGCGGTCGGTAAACAAGGCGAGCGGAGCGGCGTAATCCGCCCCATAA
>DATANR010000231.1:0-1930 GCA_036266155.1 Gemmataceae bacterium
CGTACTCCAATCCGAGATTGGCATATGGGCCGACAAAACCAACGCCAAGCAGCGCGGCGTCGACTGGCAGTTCAAAATCGACGATGCCCGCCAAAAACTCAAACGCCTCTACCCCAAAATTAAGGTTTGACGGGGCACTAGGTATCTAAATCGCGCCGTTTTCCGGGAACTCTCTCCTTGACCCTGGCGTCCAAACAACGTACAAAATAATTGAGATTAAGTCTCAACAACCCGCCAACCTTCGGCCATGCCGAGTCATTCACTCCTTCCGTTGGATATGCTTCGCCCTGGCGAATGGGCGGATGTCGCCGACGTTGGGGGCGATCCAACCTGGGTGTGCCGGATGGCCGAGTTGGGTTTGCAGCCGGGGTGCCGGGTGCAGATGCTCCAGGACGGTGCTCCGTGCATGTTGCGGGTCGCGGGCTGCAAGCTGTGTCTCCGCTCCGATGATTCGGCCCACATTCTGGTAATGCCCATCGCCGAGCAACTGGGATGACCACCCTCGATCAGGTGCCTCCAGGCGGGCGCTGTCGAATCGCGTCGTTGGCGGGGCCGCCCGCGCTCGTACAGCGTCTGTTAGAACTGGGGTTGATGGAAGGTGAAGAATTGACTGTGGTTGCTCGTGCTCCGTTGGGCGACCCCATCGAAATTGAATCGGCCCTCAGTCGGCTGAGCCTGCGCAAGAAAGAAGCCGCCCAAATCCGCGTCGACCTTCCCGGTTGAGACCGGTTCTCATTCCCCCGGGCTTCCTGACGCCGATGACCACCCGCAAACTGACCGTGGCACTCGTCGGCAACCCAAACACCGGGAAGTCGACGCTGTTCAACGCTTTGACGGGCTTACGGCAGCATGTGGGCAACTACTCGGGCGTCACCGTCGAGATGAAGGTCGGAACGGCACGTCACAACGACCTTGAATTCGAGTTCATCGATCTACCCGGCACCTACAGCCTGGCGCCGCGCAGCCCCGATGAAATGGTCTCGGTCGATCTCCTGCTCGGCCACGTCCAGGGCAGCAGACGGCCGGATGTGATCGTCTCGATCGTCGACGCCTCAAACCTCGAACGGCATCTCTACCTGACGACGCAGCTCATGGACCTCGGGGTGCCGATAGTCGTCGCCGCCAATTTGGTTGACGTGGCCCGCAAGCAGGGACTGACCATCGATTTCGCGGCGTTGTCGCAACGGCTCGGCGTCCCTGTTGTTCCCATTCAGGCGAATCATGGGATCGGGCTCGACGAGTTGAAGTCGGCGATTGTGCGAGTTGCCGCCGCCGGCCCGCCGCCGGAAGTTCCGTTCCCGGATATTTTTCGCAAGGAAATGGCAGGCCTCGAATCCGCCTTGGCTGGCAAAGTCGAGCGATTTCTAGCGGGACGATTGCTGCTCGACGTCGGCGGGCATACGGAGAAGCTCCTCGTCGCCCAGTTCGGGCCGACACTGGGCGCTCGGCTTACTGAGGCGCGCGCGCGTTTGGCAGAGGCCGGTTGCGCTGTCCCCGGCGTGGAAGCGCGCACGCGCTACGGTTGGATCCGTCAAACCGTCGGCGGATGTGTGCGGCGACCGGCCACACGCGTCGTCACCACCAGCGATCGCCTCGACCGCGTCTTTACGCACAAGCTTTGGGGCACACTGATCTTCCTGGCGCTGATGTTCGGTCTCTTCGAAGCGATCTTCGTCGGGGCCAAGCCGCTCATGGACTACATCGACGCCGGTCGCGGCTGGCTGGCCGATCAAGTTCGCGACGTGGGATCGCCGGGGCCCTGGCGGAGTCTGGTGACCGACGGCGTTCTCAAGGGCGTCGGCGGTGTGCTCGTGTTCTTGCCGCAAATCTTGATCCTGTTCGCCGTCATCGCGGTGCTGGAAGATTGCGGCTACATGGCCCGTGCCGCGTTCCTGATGGACAAGCTGATGGCCAAGTGCGGATTGAATGG
>DATANR010000232.1:0-10525 GCA_036266155.1 Gemmataceae bacterium
GGCCAGCGTCGCCCACGCGTACCAGGTCTTCAATTCTCATCGTCGCCTCCGAAATACGAGGAAGGCAGATCGGAGCCGCCATCGTCGTGGAACCGGTCGATTTCGATTTGCCTAACGAAGGGGGTGCCGTCCGAAGGCTCAAGAAGTATCTCGATTGAGTAGGGCGGTGGAAGCCATCCGTCGAAACCTGCCATCTCGGATCTCCTTTCGGCGGAAGCCACAATCCCCTCGGACGATCAACGTAAACGGGGAATTGCCTCCGCCAATCCCACGGTACTCATGGGAATGCCAGAAGTACAACGAGGCAGCCCCACTTGCGATCCAGAACAACGCGATTGCGACTCGCATGAAATTCTTGCGAGTCACGTTGTAAGGAGTCACCCATGGTGACAAAGCCCTCAAACAACTCGCGTCACCAAGCGCATGCCAAGAAAATCCGTCAGCTCCGAATGGCCTTGGGACACTACCAGCACGAACTCGCAGAATTAGCGGGCGTAAACAAAAAAACTGTCGAGAACATGGAGGCAGGGCGCCGTGCTACTTGGAAATGCCTGCAAAAAGTCGCGAAAGCGTTAAAGACCACTCCCGAGGATCTGATCGTTAACGAAGAAACTGCCGCCCTTCTCGGACTGAACGGTTCCGGGATTGTGCGTTGTTATGAGCGCTTGGACGGGAGGGCCTTCGAGCAGCTACTTTTGCAGCAGCCCACTGGGCCAGTGGTCATCGTTAACACGTGGATCGAGAATTTTCGGGACATCTGCGGCCTGCTTACAGCCGCATTGTCCAAGACGTCGGGACTCAAAATCGACCTTTACCAATTGAATCCGGATGCTCCGATTGTCAAGCAACGGGCTCTGGAACTTGACAGCGATGTCGCCAGTCGCATTCGAGGTGAAAACGAGAAGATCAAGGATTTTGTCGATGATCTGATACCGGAGCAGCGGATTCAAGTGACGGAACATTCTCTCGACTTTATACCGAAGTTTTCCCTCTACATGGTTGGCGATCAAGGGCTCGTCGGATTCTACTGGCCATCTAAGACAGCCGTCAGCAAGCCCCAACTTCACATCCGCGGGCGAACGGGATTCTTTGCCCTGGAGGTTTGGAGCTATTTAGAGTCCATACATCGTCCTCCGACAGCAGACGAATAAAACGAGTGAATATTATCTCATAGTGGGTTAGTATCCGGGCTAGACAATTTGAAATCGCAAGGAGGCGATTGCATGATTGACGGATAGTGACGCGTTACTTGCGGCCATCGCCGCCAACCCGGATGATGATGCACCGAGACTGATCTATGCGGATTGGCTCGATGAGCACGGTGATCCAGCACGTGCCGAATTCATTAGAGTGCAGATCGCTCTCACCCGCATCTCTGTCGATGATCCAAATCGTCATGTATTGAAACTTCGCGAGAAAGCACTTCGCAAACGAAATCGCAATGATTGGCTTCGACCTTTGAGTGATTTGGGTTGGGATGGGGAACGCTTCAGTCGCGGGTTCGTGACCACGGCGAGGCTGGTGCAGGAAATCGATATTCCAACTCCAACGTCTGAATTTGCCGGCGTGAATTGTCTTTTTCTGAGTTACACGAAACTGACCGATGCTGGACTTCGTGATCTTGCCAGCTGCCCTCAGTTGGCCGGTGTGCGGGTGCTTCATCTGTCGCGCACTTGCATAACAGACTCCGGCATTCAGGCGATTACGGGCTCGCGGAGTTTTCAGAAACTGTCCTGTCTGCATGTGCAAGGAGTGAAACTGAAGCAAATCGGCTTGCAGGCCTTAGCTACATCCAGTTCTTTGGCCGAGTTGAAAACAATTTGGATAGACGACCGGGACTTATTTATTGCTGCGCTCCGCAAGGCGCGTACCGATGCGAAGGAAACCGGCTCATCCACTCCCTTGCCGGCCTTAGAATCCGTTTGGCGCGGAGCACTACCTGACGATCTACTTCCATTTGCCAAACGAGTCGAACTTAGTGGCTCTGCTGACAGAGTTCCGCGTCACCGATAGTAAAGAACAATTTGGTTAAAACTCGGACAGTTGCGTTGCCGACGTGCTCAGTGTGAATCGCTGCATTCCCTGTCCGGGGAGGGGAGTCTCTTCAAGTCACTCTTGTTTTTGCGGGAACCGACCGGTTCCCACTCCCTCCCCTCCGAAAAACGCAGGCGGTAGCCAGCATGCCAACAAGAAAGGTAGCAAGCACGTAAGCATGCTGGCTTGCAAACATGATGACGAAGGCAGGTGAAGCCCCGAGCCAAGGACAATACAGGGGGAGCACCCCCGAAATGTCAAGGATTCCCGCGAGCGGCGGCGGATCGATCTTCCGCGCTCCCAAAGCCTCGCTTGTGCAGACCGCCCGCCGTCCTTGACATTCCTTCCCCCCGTTTCATGATTTCCTCTGTTCCGGTTGGTTTTGCAACCGAACCGGGGATTTATGAAGAAGACCCCCGAGCGACGGTCCCGGCGAGCGAGGGAATCTCTCGATCTTTCTTGCCTGATAGATGACCATGTTCATCGGTGCGAAACACCGCGTACCCTGTCGGGCGAGAAACAATTCTGAATTCAGTTCATCCCTTCGTTGCGTCTCATCTCGTCGCATGACGACCTACAAACCTGTTGGCTTGTCATTCAAACTGAGTTAATATCAACGGATTCGTATTTGAATGATTTGATTATGGCACGGAAGCCGCCTTCATTTAGACAGCCCACTCTGTTCCCGTCTGGTCCAGACGAACCGACGCTGCCTGAAGACGTTGGCGCCGCCGTTCCGGATGGAGATCAAAATGTACAAGACACTCGTGTTGCAGTTACTGAGAGAGCGCCCGAAACTCCACGACTACCTCAAGAAGAGCGGCACGCTTCTCCAGGCAATGGAATTACAGGCAATAGAACTGAAGAGCCACCACGCAACCTACAAGGACGTGATCGACAAGATGAAGCCGGGAAGCGATTCGAGCCAGGTGGCGGCAGAGGCCCTGGAGTTGGCGCTGCAGGACTTGCGGGACCGATTGCCGAACGAAATTCCGGCGGACAGCAACGAGCCAATCTCCCTCGACAAAATTATGGCGTATCTTCGCGGACAAACTCCGCCAGGCTGAACAAGCAACGCAGCCGGCCACCGCCTGGACTCTACGACAACCTCCCCGAACGTGAAACCGAAGAACCGCCGAAGCACGTCGAACCAGTTCCCGTTCTCGACCCTATAGACGCAGTCGCTGAACCCAAATCTCTTGCATCACCAATTTCGAGTGGCGAGAAGGCCAAGGCCCGCGACATCATCGCGGCTTTGCGAGTCTTGAAGCGTGCCGAGCATGAAAAGCGAGCCGTCACGCCCGAGGAAAGACAATCGCTAAGCCGGTTCGCTGGGTTCGGGCCGGTCGCCCTCTCAATCTTCCCTGATCCCGTCACCGGAAAGTTCAAGGATGCAAGCTGGCAGTCGCTCGGCGAAGAACTGAAATCCCTGCTTTCGCCCGAGGAATATGACAGCGCGAAGCGAACAACGTTTAACGCTTTCTACACGTCACAAACTGTCATTTCGGCGATGCACTCGGCCATCGAGCGCATGGGCGTGTCGGCGGGCGCCACGGTCCTGGAGCCCGGCTGCGGGACCGGAAACTTCATGCAGTATGGCCGACCCGGCTTACGATTTGTCGGCATCGAGATGGATTCCTTAAGCGGCCGCATTGCGAAATTACTACACCCGGACCACGACATTCGTATAGAGAATTTCCGTGACTCGCGACTCGCTGAAAATAGTTGTGACGGCGTCATCGGCAATGTTCCGTTCGCGGAACTGAAACTTGAGCATCGCGGACAGAAGTGGAGTCTCCACGATTACTTTTTTGCCAAGTCGATCGATGCCCTAAAACCCGACGGCATTTTGGGATTGGTGACAACTCACTTCACGCTCGACAAGCAAAACGCCGCAATACGTGAGTACCTTGCCGGCCAAGCGGACTTCGTCGGAGCGATTCGCTTGCCCGCCGACGCATTCAAGCGTGAAGGCACCAGTGTCGTAACCGACATCGTGTTCCTTCGACGCCGCGCCAAAGGCGAACCGGCGAATCACATCGACCCTGCCTGGCTGGAAACCCAGCCCATTGATATCGACGGAACACAGATTCCGATCAATTCTTACTTCATCAACCATCCAGAAATGGTCTTAGGCAACTGGAGCCGCAAGGACCGGCTCTACGACGCCGGCTACAGCCTCGTCAGCAATGGTGAGCTTGTCGAACAGCTTCGCTCATGTGTCGCAAGACTTCCGGAATTCAAACCCCGCAAGGTTGCGGTAGACCAAGGCGAACCGCGTCCTTCCTTCACGCCCCCGCCAGCGGATGCGCATATCAGCGAAGGCAGTTTCTTCGTTCGCGCCGACCGCGTGATTTGCCAGATGGTGAATGGCCAGGCCGAGACTGTGACCTACGGCGGCACACTGTTGAAAACCGGGGTCGGCGCCACAATGACGGGCAAACGCCTCGCTTCTCTGATCGGCCTCCGCGACCACGCTCGCCGAGTCCTCTTATCGCAGAACGAGGGTTGGCCAGAAGAGCATCGAGCCGAGGCCCGCAAAGAATTGAACCGTGCCTATGACCAGTTCGCCCGTAGCTATGGACCAATTAACAAGACTACTTTCGGATCGACGTCGGAAGGCGGAGCCATCCGCCGCATACCCAACTTGGTGAAATTCCGCGAAGACCCGGACTCCATGTTGGTCATGGCACTCGAGGAGTACGACGAGACGACCGGCAAGGCGGCCAAGGCCGCGATCATGAAGAAGGACGTGGTCGGCAAGAAGCCGCCTGTCACTTCGGTTGCCAGCGCCGAGGAAGGCTTGCTCGTGTCGCTGAACCAACGCGGCAAGGTCGATCTCCCCTTCATCGCCGAGTTGTACGGCAAGCCCCTCGACGCGATTTGGGAGGAACTCGGCGACCTGATTTATCTCGACCCCGAGACCGACGAGGTCGTCACCGCCGACGAATATCTCTCGGGCAATGTCCGGGCCAAGCTCGTCGAAGCCGAAGCCGGCGGCGAGCCACGCAATGTCGAGGCACTTCGCCAAGTGCAGCCCGAGGATGTTCTTCCCGGCGACATCGACGGCAACCTTGGCGCCCCGTGGATTCCAGAGACGGACATCCAAGCTTTTGCGTGCGGATTGTTCCGGGTTGAGCCCAATGCAATCAAAGTCGGGCAACTGAAGAAGGACGCCGTCTGGAGTATCGAGGCGGATTACGCCGCCGAAAAATCGGTCGCAGCAACCTCTGAGTTCGGCACCGGGCGTGCCAACGGCACCTGGCTGCTTGAACTGGCCCTCAACATGAAAACCCCGGTGATTTACGACACCATTAATCACGGCGACCGCGAAGAACGGGTGACGAATCAAGAGGAGACGCTCGCCGCGAGAGAGAAGCAGAAACAGATCAAGGAACGGTTCCGCTCGTGGCTGTTCAGCGATCCGGATCGAACGGAGCGTTTAGTCCGGGTTTATAACGACACTTACAACAATCTCCGTCCCCGCGCCTTCGACGGTTCACATCTCGACTTCCCCGGCATGAATCAGACGGTAAAGCTGCGATCACATCAGGAGGATGCGATCTGGCGATCCATGAGTGCCGGCAACACATTACTCGCCCACGCCGTTGGCGCCGGCAAAACTTTTACGATGGCGGCAACTGCCATGAAAATGAAGCAGGCCGGGCTCATCAAAAAGCCCATGCTCGTCGTACCGAATCATTTGCTTGAACAATTCGCACGTGAGTTCATGCAACTGTACCCTAACGCCAAACTTCTTGTCGCCACGAAGGACGATTTGTCCCGCGACCGCCGTAAATTCTTGACGGCCAAGATTGCCAGCGGCGAGTGGGATGGCATTATTGTCACCCACAGCAGCTTCGAGCGGATCGGCATGTCACGGGCCTATCAGGAGCGGTTCCTCCGCGATCAGATCGCGGAATACAACCAGCTCCTCATCGAGGGAGCAACCAAGGACGCCAAACGCGCCCACCGCAATCTCATCAAGACCATTGAGAAGCAGAAAGCCAAACGCGAAGAACGACTGAAGGACATGCTGGCCGAGGAGAAGAAGGACGACGGACTCGTTTTTGATGAACTCGGTGTCGATCATTTGTTCATCGACGAAGCCCACTATTACAAGAACCTCGAGACGCCGACCAAGATGGAACGCGTCGCCGGCATCCAAACCGGGGGCAGCGAGCGGGCGTTCGACGTCTACATGAAAGCCCGTTACCTCGACCATCAGCATGCCGGCCACGGAGTAACCTTCGCGACCGGCACGCCGATCAGCAACACGATGGTCGAGATGTACACCATGCAGCGGTTCCTTGACCCCGAGGGGTTACGAACGCGCGGCATCGAGCATTTCGACGGCTGGGCCGCGACCTTCGGCGAAGTCGTCGACACGATGGAAATCTCCCCGGATGGAGCGTCGCTCCGGCCGCGGAGCCGCTTTGCCCGCTTCACCAACCTCCCGGAACTCCAGCAGATGTTCCGGGCGTTCTCCGATGTGCAGACGGCGGACATGCTGAATCTACCGCGACCGCGGCTGGAAAGTGGAAAGCCGATCGTCATCGCTTGCCCGATGTCCTACGAGCAGCGGATTCTTCAAGCGGAACTTGTCGAGCGTTACGACCGGATACGCTCACAGAAGGTAGACCCACGCGAAGACAACGCCCTCGCCATCACCACGGATGGCCGGAAGCTCGCCCTCGATGCAAGAATGCTCTCAAGCACGGCATCCGACTTTCCCAACTCGAAAGTGAATGCCCTCGTCGCAAGGGTCGAGGAAGTATGGCGGAAAACAGCTGCCACCCGCGGCACGCAGATGATCTTCTGCGATATGGGCGTCCACAAGGCACCGTCGGGTTACTCGGCCTATGACGAGGTGATCGAGAAACTAATCGCTCGCGGTATCCCGAGGAGCGAGATCGCTGCCATCGGCGACGCCGATTCGGACGCAAAGAAGCAATCGCTGTTCGAGCACGTTCGCAAGGGTTCGGTCCGTGTGCTCCTCGGCAGCACGCAGAAAATGGGCACCGGCACCAACGTGCAGAAGCGGCTCGCCGCTTTGCATCACCTTGATGCCCCGTGGAAGCCGGCCGAGGTCGAGCAGCGTGAGGGACGGATTCTCCGCCAGGGCAACGAAACCGAGGAGGTCTCGATCTACCGCTACGTCACCGAGGGGTCATTCGACGCCTATATGTGGCAGGCATTGGAGACCAAGGCCCGGTTTATCTCGCAGGTCATCACCGGCGACAGCACGGCCCGCCGGGCCGAGGATATCGGCGGCCAGGAACTGTCCTACGCCGAGGTGAAAGCAATCGCCTCCGGCAATCCTGCGGTCCTGACCTTGGCCGAGGCCGATGCGGAATTGCAGCGGCTGACCATCCTCCGGAAGAACCACTCGGACGAGCAATATCTCGGCCGCCTGCGTTCGCGGCAATTGCCTGAGTCAATTGGCGCATTCAACAAGCAACTCGCCAACCTCAAAGCCGACATGGTCACCGTCGCCGCACGTTCCGGCGACAACCTCATTGTCGGAACAAAGCCGACCTCTCGCGAGAACGTAATTGACGTGCTTGGCGGGGCTCTCGATTCGCTGCCATTTGCAGTCCTTCAGATGCGGCGAATCCCGATCGGCCGGTATCGCGGCCTCGCCTTCGGCATCGTGCTACATCCGCAATTCACTCCCGAAATCTACCTGGAAGGGCAGACCATTCGGCAGTCGATGCTGTCGAGAGAACATCACGGCCCCCGTGCTGTTCTGAACGCCCTGGAGCGTCTAGCGGGCGGCTATCAGGCCGAATGCGAGCGGATTGCACAAGACCTCGAGATTGCCAAAGGGCAGCTTCGCGATTACCAGGAACGCCAGGGCGTGGCTTTCCCACATGAACAGTATCTCTCGGAGTTAACTGGCCTCCGCGATCAACTCAAAGTCGGGCTATCCGCATCAAAACAGGAACCGAACGGCACAGGGCCGACCGCCGCAGAACTGGCGACCAGGATCAAGGCACTCACCGCTGCCCATACCCTCGAGGCCGGTCCGGAACGAACGACAAACCGCCGCAACGAGGCGACCGAGCCAGTCACCGCCCGCATCCGGCGGAGGGGCAAGAGCCAGGCTCCTGGCGCCCCGCCCGCAAATAATCCCGGAGCAGCATGCAACAAGACCCGCATACAATCCAGTCCAGGACCGGAATACGGACTTACTTCCCGCAATTCCGAATGGAGTCGCTAGACTTGTTCGATTCCGGCACGAGGCCACTCAGCACCGTAGTCAGCCGAGCCTCTTGGCGAGGCCCAGGTCGGCATGGCCGACCTGGAGGAGTTGCTGGCCCACTTGAAAAAACACGCTGAATAGTCGCTGGGATGGTCTGCGCCCCGCGTGCAAACCGTCCAGCTTGACGCTGCGCGCTCACCCCATCCGCACGCTCCACAACAACACCGACACTTGCGAACGCACAGTCGTCTCAATGACGCATCGCCATGCCTTTATCGGTAATATGGGCCGGGGTAAATGGCGAACCGAACAGTATTGGCTGCGTTTCCTTTTCTTATCCTCAATTCCATTTAACCGCCCCATCCGCCAATCCGTTGCGCCCCCAACCGCGTCATATCTTCGAGCCCCCGATCCGGTTGACAAGAACAGGGGAAGCAACTCGTTTCCAGAAACAAGATGCGTCCCCTTTGTTTCGGCCCATCGCGGGCGAGAAAGCGCGCCGTCCCGAGCCGGCCAAGATTCTGGAGTCAGGGGTCTGGGGTCTGGGGCCCTTGAACATTGTCCGGGAGTACCTAGGACCAAGCTGGTTTAACTGTCACTTTTCCTTAACCCGTCTTTCGAAGGAGTGCATCATGCGCGTCACTTGGTTGCACCGTTGGCTGGACCGCAAATCCCAACCGCTGGCGAACCGGCCCAGGCCTTACCGCCCGTTCCTCGAACAACTGGAGGTTCGGGACGTGCCCGCCACCTTTATGGTGACGACCGTTACAGACGTAATCAGCTCCACTGACGGTGTGCTCTCCCTGCGCGAGGCGATTATCGCCGCTAACAGTTCCGTCCCTCGGGATCTAATCACATTCAACATCGGCACCGGGCTACAAACGATCAACTTGACCAGCCCGCTTCCAACAATCACACATCGGGTCACGATCGACGGTAGTTCGCAGCCAGGCTATGACCCCTCGAACTGCAATCCCGTGATCGAACTCAATGGCAGTGGGGCCGGGGCCGGCGCCAACGGGCTGTGGCTGGGGCCGGGTTCCGGCGGCACCTCGACGGTCCCCGGTAGCACGATCCGCGGACTTGCCATCAATCTCTTCGCTGGAGATGGCATCTTGATCAACACCAACTTCAATCGCATCGTCGGCAATCACATCGGTACCAACTCAACCGGTTTGGTTCCCTTGGGCAATACCTTGAATGGCATCGAGATTCAAAATGGGGCCTCGAATCTCATCGGCGGGACGATCTGCTGCTCCGGCAACGTCATTTCGGCCAACCAAGGCAACGGCATCCTCATCACCGCCGCTGCGGCGATACGCAACCAGGTGCTCGGCAACTATATCGGCACCGACGCCACTGGACTGGCCGGTCTCGGCAATCATCAGGACGGAGTGAAGACGGCCGCCGCCGCAAACAAAAACACGATCGGCGGCACTTCGTTGCTGGCGCGCAATTTGATTTCCGGCAACTTGGGGGACGGCATCGAGCTCGGCACGACCTACAATTCCGTGCAGGAAAACTGGATCGGCGTCGATGTCACGGGAAATGCCGCCCTTCCCAACCTCTTGGACGGCGTCCGTGTTCTCGTAAGCAAAAACACGTTGACGCACAACGTGATCTCTGGGAATGCCGCCAACGGCGTCGAACTCTTGACCGGCGTCCAGACGACCAACATCAAGGGCAATATGATCGGCGTCAACGTCCAGGGCAATC
Source organism: Gemmataceae bacterium (assembly GCA_036266155.1). Taxonomy (GTDB): domain Bacteria; phylum Planctomycetota; class Planctomycetia; order Gemmatales; family Gemmataceae; genus SIAJ01. The sequence continues at coordinate 9,956 of DATANR010000232.1, forward strand.
AACCGGTTGGAAACACTCTGGACGGCATTCATCTTCTCACCGCCAGCGCCAACATCATCGGGGGGGCGGGCTTTGGCGCGGGCAACGTCATTTCCGGCAATACGAACGGCATCACCCTCGACGGCGCTTCCTTGAGCAACATTATCCGAGGCAACTTCGTCGGCACCGACCGCACCGGCACGCAAAAGATCAAGAATACCGCGGATGGCATCGTCTTGAATCCAAGTGCGACCTTAAACCTCATCGGCGGTTCGACCTTGGGTGCGGGCAACGTCGTGTCGGGCAACGGCGACCTTGGCATCTATGTCGGAAGCGACTACAACACGATCCAGGGCAATCGTATCGGCACCGACTTCACCGGGACCCTGGGCTTGGGGAATAAAGTTGACGGCGTCTATGTCAACGGCGGCTTCCGCAACTTGATCGGCGGCTCGGCGACCACCTCCAACGGGGGTGGGCCGCGCAACATCATCGCTGACAACGGCCGCAACGGCGTCGTCCTCCGCGACGGGGCTTCTCGCAACATGGTCCAGGGCAACTACATCGGCGTCGGCCTGAACGGCGAGCACC
>DATANR010000233.1:0-21298 GCA_036266155.1 Gemmataceae bacterium
GGTCCCAGCCGTACCGTTCCGAGTTCCGCTCTTCGAAATACAGCCGGCGATAGACGACCGCGGCCGGCTCGGCTAGTTCGACCATTGGTGAAAACTTCCGTGCCTGGTACGGCTCGTTCGTCAGCTTCGGCTTCTCCGGGAACTGGATCGGGTCACCCTGGGGTCCACTGTCGCGGCGCTCCTGCCGCATGCGCTCTTCGAGTTCCCGTTCCGTGTCGCGGTTGCCGAACAATCGCTCGCGGCCCGGCGGCTCCAACCGAATGTACGCCTCATACGGATCCGGCGGCGTCGCCTTGGGTGTCGCCGGCGGCAACACGTCCAGCGGCTTCACCGGCGGAACCTCGGGCGCCTTCACGGGCGGAACGTCTGGCGCCTTCGGATCGCTCTTCGCTTGAATGGGAACCACGAGCGCCGCGGGGGCATCGGTGCGTGCCCGGAACTTCGAGCGCGCTTCGCCGTCCTGGCCGACGGCCGTGCCAGCCACGGCCAACAGCATCGCGGCGGCGAGAAGCCTAAATGCCATCCGACTTGGTGTATTCTTCGCGCGACGAATAGTTCGGCGCTTCCTGAGTAACGAATATGTCATGAGGATGGCTCTCCTGCACCGACGCCGCGGACACCTGAATGAATCGGGTCCGCGTGCGTAATTCCTCGAGCGTCTGCGTTCCGCAATAACCCATCCCAGCCCGCAAACCACCAACGAGCTGATACAGGAACGGTTGCAGCGCGCCCTTGTAAGGCACCCGCCCCTCGACACCTTCCGGCACCAGCTTGCCGTTCCCGGCGGTCGCGTCCTTGCCCTGGTTGTACCGGTCGCCGCTGCCGGCCATCATGGCCCCGAGCGACCCCATTCCCCGGTACGCCTTGAACGTCCGCCCCTTGTACAAGATCGTCTGTCCGGGACTCTCCGCCAGCCCCGCGAAGAGGCCGCCGATCATCACCGCATGGGCGCCGGCCGCCAGCGCCTTGGTCATGTCCCCCGAGTAGCGGATGCCGCCGTCCGCAATAATCGGGATGTTCGTTCCCCGCAAGGCCTCAACCGCCGAAGCAATCGCCGACAACTGCGGCACACCCACGCCCGAGACGATCCGCGTCGTGCAGATGCTCCCCGGCCCGATGCCGCACTTCACCGCGTCCGCCCCCGCGTCCGCCAAAGCCTTGGCGCCTTCCGTGGTCGCAATATTCCCCGCGATCACGTCGATCTGGTGCCGCTTCTTGATCTCGCGCACCGTGTTAATCACATTCTTCGAGTGCCCGTGAGCACTATCGACCACCAGGACGTCGACGCCCGCTTGAATCAACGAGTCGGCCCGCTCGAAATCGAGCACCCCGACCGCCGCTCCGACTCGCAGCCGCCCCCGCGCGTCTTTACACGCGTGGGGGAAATTGAGCATCTTGTCAATGTCCTTGATCGTGATTAATCCCTTCAGTCGGTATTGATCGTCTACAAGGAGAAGTTTCTCCACCTTATTTTTCGTGAGGATCTTCTCGGCCTCCTCGAGCGTCGTATTCTCCGTGGCCGTGACGAGGTTGTCCTTGGTCATCACCTCGGAAATCTTCTGGGCGTTGTTCGTCAGAAAGCGCATGTCGCGCCGCGTGAGTATCCCCCGCAAGTACCCATTGACCACGATCGGCACGCCGCTGACGTGGTGCGTCTCCATCAGCTTCTTGGCCGTAAGCACCGTCTCATCCGGCGGTAGCGTCACGGGATCGCTGATGACTCCGTTCTCCGACCGCTTGACCTTGTCGACCTCGCGCGTCTGGGCCGTCACGCTCAAGTTCTTGTGAATGATGCCGATGCCGCCTTCCTGCGCGAGTGCGATGGCCAGCTCGCTCTCGGTCACCGTATCCATCGGCGACGAGAGGATGGGCAGATTGAGGCGAATGTTGCGGGTGAGCGAAGTGCGCACGTCAACGTCTTTGGGGACAACCTCGGAATATCCGGGTTCCAGGAGGACGTCGTCAAAAGTGATGCCCTGGTAAGCGATGCGTTCGTGCACGGCGTCGACTCCCGGGTGCGGCAAAAGGTTTCCCCGATTATAGGGGGCATCGCCGCTGGCGGCGTAGCGCGCGGTCATCCCCACCAACAGCGCCCCAATGAGCAGCGCCACATACCCCGGCCGAAACTCCGCCCCCTCGCCGCGCGAACGCGGTAACGCGGGCAGCGGCTCCGGCTTCGTCGCGTTGCTCCAGTCGGTCGGCCGCCAGAACTGAAAGTCCAGATTTTGGCGCGCACTTTCGTATTCACGCCGCGCCATTTCACACTCAAACTCGTCGTCGGTCAACGGCCCCAAACCAACAGCGGCACGCTCCTTGTCCAGCCGCTCCCGGTCTTGCTGTCTCACCTCCTCACAATGCTCGGCGATCGACTTAATTCGCAACGCCTCTTGAATCGCTTCATCATCCGCCGGCGTCGTCGCCGGCCCCAGCACGCCGCCCTGACCGTAGGCCGTGGCCGCGCACTTGGTCCACAGCTCGATGGCCTTGTGCTGCACGCGCTTGTCGTCGTCGCGCATCAGCGCCTTGAGACGCGAATGCGCTTCGTTGCTGGTCTCTTCGAAGCGGCGCAATTGCGTGGCGTTGTAAATGGCCGTCCATTCACCACGAAAACGTGTCGGCCACTTCTGACATGTGCGCGTCTTGCGCTGCAGTTTCTGCGCGATGAAGTCCCAGGTATAGCCGACCGACCGCAACTCCGCGGCTTGGCACAACAGTGAATAGGTGTTCTGGCTCATAGAAGTGCTCCCGGTATCCCATAGGGTGGGTCAAGGCTTTGCGCCGACCCACCATTGCCACCCGTTGGGTCGGCGCAAAGCCTCGACCCACCTTACGAAACACGAAATCTGGATTGGTAGACAGCTCGGAAAAGGTGCCAACCGAGCGTCGTTTTGAAAAGCCCACAATCGCCAACCGCCGCAACCCTATAATCCGCGCGGCGCTTGTCAAATCAAAATGTACAAATTTTCAGTATTTGTTGTAAATTTCGATGATCACGTCACTTGCAAAGAGACGCAGAACGCTCATGTAGCTGAATTCGTGAGAATTCAGTTCATTCGCGAAGCAAAAACCTGAATTCTTATGAATTCAGCTACACAATCCACAGAGAGGTCTCACCAAACCCTGCCCGCCGTCCGATGTCGACACGAACATGCAACTGTTGCCGATAGCTGACCGCGATTCCGGGTAGGCCGCTTTCATCGACGTATGGCATTCTGTTATTTCAAGTCTGTCCGAGTGAATCGACCTGCACACGCAGCACTGGGATGAATTGGCGGTCAATCCAAGCCTTCACGGGGTCAGGCGGGACAGCCGCCATCACGGCCGGACGGACGACGGCACTCCCTTGCGGAACACGCGGGCGTTGAATGCGATCACCACCCGGTCGCGGTCCCCCTCGTACGGCAGCCCGCTGTGGCGGAGGTAGGACGGGAACAGCACCAGCAGGCCGTCTTCCAGGGGGACATCCAGTTCGTCGAACTGGAACATGTTGCCGAAGTCCCGGTACCCAAGCGTCAGCGGCGAGTAGAAGCGGGTGCCTCCGTTCGGGGCACCGCCGGCCGTGACGCGACCGCTGTCGCCGACCTGAACGTAATAGACGCCGCACCAGGAGCAGTTGGGGTGAAGATGGGCGTCGTGGAAGCCGCCGCGGTTGGAGATGTGGAACCAACTTTCCACGATCGCCATCTCCACTTCCTGCGGCCGAACCCGATTGCCGTCGGCCTGGCAGACGGCGGCGGCCAGACTGTCGCCGATGAACCGCATGAGGTTGGCGAGCCCAGGGTGCGGCTGCGTGAACAGGTCGAAGCCGCTCTCGTAGAGCCCGTAATGCGACTTGGCCCGGACGGCGACGGTCGGGTTCGTCTGGTCGCCGCGGGCGACCTTCTGCTGGTAAAGGAACTCAAGGATCGCGGGCGCCTCCTTCACATGATCCTGCCACCGGCGGTGGAACAAAAGGGTCGGCCAGCAGACCTCGGCGGTCAGGTCAAAAGGAGAAGTCGTGGACACGGCTGGCGAGACCTCGGACGCGACTGAGGGAATGGACTGACCCTTCAGTATCGTATCCGGCCTGCCACCATCGGACTTCGTCAGATCATTTCCGCCGTCACATCCCCTTCGGAAAGTGACGAGTCGCTTCGAGCGGTGAGCCGGTTTCGAGCAGGCTCTTCAAGCTGGCCAGAATGAGTGGCCACCCCTGCGACGCCATGTTGATCGTTTTCGAATCCGGCGTGTCGTTCTCCTGAATAAAGGTCATCTTGACTGAGTCGCCGACTTGTTGAAGTTCATAGGTGACGCGCGAATGGCCCTCGGGTTGGAGTTCCGGAAACAGATGGCAGAACCAGGAAAGGACGAGGCGTCGGCCAGGCTCGCATTCGATGATTTCGCCGGTGCTGTGGACGCGGCCGTCGGGGGTCAGCATGCGCCAGGGGGCGCCGGCCTTCCACTCGGACTCCTGCCACGTCTCGACCCAAAAGCGGCGGGTGAATTCGGGATCGATCAACGCCTCCCACAACTTCTCCGGCGTCGTGCGAATATAGGTCACGTAGACGAAGCGTGATTCAGGCATTGTTCTCTCCTTCCAGACGGGCCGGCAATTGTCGCCGGGTCTATTATGCAACCGATTGGTTGCATGTCAAGATCATCGGAAAGACCCCGGAGGGCAACGCCGTGAAGGATTTCACGCCCGAGTTTACCCGGTTTTGCCCCGAAGGGGCCGGGCAGGATAGCCCAGGGCAACGCCCTGGGAATCGGGATCGAATTAACTCGCTGAGCATCTGAAAGCCGAGCGGCCGCACGCCTTCAGCGTGCACATGCTCGTTGTGCGCCACATTGCCCAGGGCGCTGCCCTGGGCTGTCCTGCCGAGCCCCTTCGGGGCGAAATGCATGTCAGAATCCTTCACGGCGTTGCCCGGAGGGGTCACAAATAGAAAGGTGTGCGCTGAAGACGTCTTCGACCCGGAACGGGTCGGATCCATTTGAAACGGCCACGGTTCCGGGGGTACGACGCTGCGCGTCGAACCCCCGGCTACTACCTGGGACGCCTTCGGCGTCCGTCAGAAAACCGCATGCGGAGCTGCCCAGCGGGAAACTTCGGCGATGCCCCGTGTTGCCCTCGGCCATAGACCAACTCTCGAAGCCCAGGGTGAAACACTATGTTCGTTGAAGCACGGGTCACGATCAACGGCTCCAGGGTGGCGATCTGGGCCGCCATCACCAACATTGAGAATGCCGCGCAAATCATCGGCGGCATCAAGAAGATTGAGATTGTCGAAAAACCGGCCAACGGGCTCGTCGGGCTCCGGTGGCGCGAGACGCGAATATTATTCGGCGACCCGGCGACCGTGGAAAAGCGCATCACGGATGTTGTTGAGAACGAGTCTTACAAAACTCGAGCTGAAGATAGTGGATTTGTCTTCGTAACCACGACGAGTATTTCCGAGCGCAATGGCAGCATGACATTGACGAGTGGTCACGAGACCAAGCCGCAAGGCTTTGTTGCACGGCTAAAGTCGATGCCAATGTTTCTATTCAAGGGTGTGATTAAGAAAGCAATCTTGCAGGATCTCAACGATATTAAGTCGGCAGTCGAACAGAAATAACCAATACGTTCGGAGAGAGTCATGGCCAAAGTCACCGGGATCGGCGGCGTGTTCTTCAAGAGCAAGGGCGACCATGCGGCACTGGCGGCGTGGTATCACAAGCATCTGGGGTTGCCGTTGGAGCCCTGGGGCGGCAGCGTGCTGCGGTGGCCGGACGACAAGGCCGAGGACAAGGGCCTCACCGTCTGGACCGTCGCGAAGCCGGACACCAAGTGGTTCGCGCCCAGCGACGCGTCGTTCATGATCAACTACCGCGTCGATGACATGGACGGGCTGCTCGCGAACCTCCGGGCGTCCGGGGTCGAGGTTCTCAAGGGCCCGGAGGCGCACGAGAACGGCAAGTTCGCGTGGATTGTCGATCCGGACGGCAACAAGGTGGAGCTGTGGGAGCCGAAGCTCTGGGACGAGAAGAACAAGGCCGGCTAGGGCGCCGGATACTTTGCCGGCTTCCCATTCAGAACGTCGACCACATCGCGGACGACCCAGCTCATATTCTCGATAGCCGTGTAGGTGCGCGCCGCCATGTGCGGCGTGAGCAAGACGTTGTCGAAGCCGATCAACGGGTAGTCAGCCTGCGGCGGTTCCGGGTCGAAGACGTCGATGGCGGCGCCGGCGATCTTCTTCTCTCGAAGCGCGGCCGCGAGCGCGTTGTCGTCCAGCACTTCGCCGCGGCTGGCGTTGATCAGGATCGCGGTTGGCTTCATCAGCGACAGCAGCGGCGCGCCGACCAAATGCTCGTTGCCGGCGCGCATGTCGATGTGCAGCGTGACGACGTCGGCCTCGCGGAAGAGGGTCGGGTTGTCGACCGCCGTCGCCGGGAATGTTAATTGCGGTCGCACGTCGAGCAGGTCGTTGTAAATGATCCGGGCCCCGAAGCCGTTCGCGGCGATGTGCCCGACACGCCGGCCAACCCGGCCCATGCCGAGAATGCCGAACGTCAGTTCATTGAGCTGCACGCCGCGGAGCGTGTCGCGCACGTGCCTGAACTCTTTCGTCGTGTACACGTGCTCTTTGAAAAACGCCCACGGCCGCAGCAGTTGCAATGCGTAGCCGATGACGAAATCGCCGACCGCGTGCGTGTTCGCGTCCGGCGTGTAAACGACTTCGATGCCGCGCGCCCGGCAGGCCGGCACGTCGATGTTCTCGAGGCCGACGCCGCCGCGCGCGACGACCTTGAGCTTCGGCGCTTTCGCCAGCAGGGCCACGTTCACCCTGGTGTAAGTGCGCACGACGAGCCCGACGGCCTCCGGCAACGTCGCATCGAACTCGGCGGAGCCCGGCGGCGCTTCGACCACGCGGGCGTGCTCCTTCAGCCATGCAAGCGGCTTGGCATCGGAATCTTCGGTCACCAGCACGAGTGGTAGTTCGGACATGTGAGCCGTTATAGCGATGCAGGGAGGCCGGTGTCGTAGCCGGATTCGTAAGAATTCAGCACTGCGCCAAACGAAGCGCTGAATCCCCACGATTCCAGCGACAAGCTCCGACATACGGTGGCCGATGGGCAAGAAATTTGTCGTGACCCGCGTGGGCAACGTGCGCATGCGCGTCTGCTACAAGGATCATCGCGCGGAGTTGCTGGGACCGGACGACCGGCAATTGAGCATCGCGTTGCATGCGCTGGGATTGAATCGAAACGATGCCAAGCTCCTGCAGGAACTGCGCGAGACGATGGACTTGTTCCTGCTTCGGGAGCAGCGCTCCCTGGAGAAGTTTGGCAAGCCGCGGATGTTCCGCATCTGGCGCGTCGACCCGAAGATGCTGCAAGTTGATTTTGACGGCGGTTATGCGGAATTGAAAAAAGCGACTGCCAGCGATGCGGTCTTGAAACAGTGCCTCGCGGAATTGGGCGCTAATCAGTTGCTGCTGCCCGATTTGAAAAAGGACTTGCGCGATTTTCAGAAAGAAGACGAGGCGGGGTAGGCGCCAGGCGAGGACCGTCATTTCTTCCGCCGCAGCGCATCGATCTTCTCCTGCACCTTGGCCGCATCCGCTTCGACCGTACCGAGCGGCTCCGGCTTCACCGTCTTTTCGCGCGTGTAGCCGATGTGCTTCATCCACGCGGCCGAGCGCATCTGGCGTTTCTGCTCAACCAATTGGAACAGTTGGTCGCCCTTGATGGTCGCCAGCGAGTCGTCCGCGGTCTTGACGCCGAGTGCGGCGAGGATCGTTGTCGCGATCAGCAATTGACCATCGTCGCCGGGGTGCACCTTGTCGCCGGAGAACGGCGTGGCACGGCCATCGCGAGCCTTGCGCATCGCGGAGTGCAGATCAATGACGGACACGCCCGGCGTCATCAGCGCGAGTTCCCACTTCGCGTATTCGATCAGCACCACGTCGTAATTGAACTCGTCCTTCTTCGGACTGAAATCATAGATCGGCGGCGTGACGAGGACGACGCGCTTGACGCCCGCTTCCTTGCACTGCTCGATCAGTTTGGTCACGCCTTTCTGGAACGCGGCGAACCGTTCCTTGTCGAGCGGCAAATAGATGCCGTCGTTCATGCCGTAGCAGGCGACCACGATCTCGGGCTTGGCCTTCTCGAGCAACCGGCCCAGCCGTTCGAACAGGCAGGGTCGCGGGAACTTGCCGCCGGCATGGCCCTCCTCGCTGAGGCCCGAGGAGCCGCCGGCCTGCGTGATGCTGTCGCCAAGAAAGACGACGCGCTTGCCGGCGAGGGCGTCCACGTCCTGTGCCGAGAGAGTGGCGACGAGTGCCGATTGGACAACAACCGCGAGCACGAATCGGTTCATCGAAATCTCTTCCAGGGGATTGCTTGCATCAGCCGCGGCGTGCGAGTACGATGCCGTTGGTTTAGGATCAATCCCGCCGACCGCCACGCAATTCGCCATCGGTTGATTTCGAGACGCGACCATGTTCCTCCCCGCCGGTCTGGGCCGCCTCGGGCCCTCGCTTGTCGCCGTTCTGTTAGCTCCCGTCGCCGTGCGTGCGGACGCCGAGACTCTGCATCAAACAATTGACTCCCGAATTCAAGCCGCGTGGGAACGCGAAAAGGTCAAGCCGGCTCGGCCGGCCACCGATGCCGAGTTCCTGCGCCGCGTGTCGCTCGACCTCATTGGCGAGGTGCCGACGTATGAGGAAACCGTCGCGTTCCTTGACGACAACGACGCGGGGAAACGTGAACGGCTGGTTGACAAGCTAATCGCCGACGTTCGCTTCGCGCGACACCAGGCCGATGTGTGGGACATGGTGCTCTTCGGCCGCCGGCCGCCGGGATTCGAGACCGACAAGCGTGATGGCTTCCGCACGTGGCTCGCATCCAAGTTCGAAAAGAACACCCCCTACGACCAATGGGCCCGCGACCTGCTCAAGGCCGAGGGCGACAGCGTCGACGGCGGGGCAATGTATCTGGTGCAATATCGCAGCGCCCCGGAGGATGCGATTGAAGCGATTTCACAGACGTTCCTCGGCGTCCAGCTTCAATGTTCGCGCTGCCACAATCACCCCTACGAGAAGTGGAAACAGAAGGAATTCTTCGGCATGGCGGCGTTCCTGGCCCGGCTCGAAGTGGTGCAGGTCGGCAAGAAGGGGAATCTGAATGTCTACGCGATCGGCGAGAAGAATTCGGGCGACGTGAAGTTCACCGGTCCCGCCAAGGACGCCCGGCCCGGCGACAAAGGCGAACCGGTGAAGCCCAAGTTCCTGCTCGGTGACGAACTCAATGAGCCGCCGTTGCCGAAGGACTTCAAAGAGGTGAAGTTCGTCAACAACCAGCCGCCGCCGAAGCCCAAGTTTTCGCGCAAGGACGCACTCGCCGACTGGATCACGCGGGCCGATAACCCGTTCTTTGCGCGAGCGATCGCCAATCGCCTGTGGGCGCAATTCATGGGCCGCGGGCTGGTTCATCCGGTCGACAATCTGAGTCCGTCGAATGTGCCGAGCCATCCGGAACTGCTCGACGCGCTGGCGAAGAAAATCGTCGCGCACAATTTCGATTTGAAGTGGCTGATCCGCGAAGTTGTGACGAGCCGCACGTACCAACTCTCCGCGGCCGGCACCGGCGAAGCGCTGCCGCAATGGTTCCAGCACGCCCGCTCGCGGCCGCTGTCGGCGGAAGAACTGATCGAATCATGGCGGATCGTGACCGGCTACGCCGCGAGCGAAAAGACGAGCGGCAAGAAGACTGACACCAATCGCTTTCGGCCGTTCGGCGAATACATGGTGCATTTCTTCGGCGCCCCCAACACCGGCACCGGCGACTTCCAGGGCGGCCTGCACGAGCACCTGTACATGAACAACGGCCCCTTGAGCCAGATGATCGGCGTCAAAGGCGGCATCGCCGAGTATGTTGCGGACGCGAAGAAGCCGATGGCAGAACGCGTGGAGCGATTGTTTTTGACGACGCTGAATCGCCGGCCGACGGCGGAGGAAGCGAAGAAGTTCGCGGCGTTCTTGGAGGGGAAGAACTCGCCGGGCGACGCGGTGTGGGCGCTGATTACGAGCAGTGAGTTTCGGTTTAATCATTGAGCGTGCGTTGGTATGATGGTGGGGGCTGCCAGTCGCGAGGTGAACGATGGAACTCGAAGGCGTGGTCCACGACGACGTGATTGTGCCCGATGACGCGATCGCATTGCCAGAGGGGACACGCGTGCGAATTACAGTTGCTTCGACCGCCAAACCAAAGACCTTTGGAGAACGATACGCGCGGTTCAAAGGCTGTGCCTCCGACCTGCCCGTCGATCTCGCGGACCAGCATGAGCATTACCGATTCGGGACGCCGAAGCGATTGGAAGAATCATGAAGATCAATTGGCTGGAAGCATCCGATACGTTTCGCGGCGTCCACGAAGAGGGTCAGTCGTACGCCCTACGAAGTGTCTTTTTGCGTTTGGGGACAAATCGATTCGGCCCGCCCAGTCCCACGCTCGGCCCGCTCCTTGAATCGTGCGAAGACATCGAGTTACTCCACAAGCTATTCGATCGAATTTCCGATGCGGAGACCTGGGAAGAGGTGGCCACAATCGAATGGCGTCCGACGGAATTCGAAGGCACGGTTCACGGTAGCATGATTGAGCTGGACCACGAAAAAGCGCTGCCGAAGGGAACGCGAGTTCGCGTTAGCGTCGCCACGCTCGCCGACCCGACATCGTTGAACGGAACGACACGCAACGCTCAAAGCCGACGCTCGCGCCTTTCGGAGTGATTGTGCGAGGGTCGCCGTGACTTGCTGCAACGGAGATCCGTCCATGCCCAATGAGCCCGTCAACTGTCCGAATTGCGGTTCTGGCAATGTGCGCCAGGCGGCGCGTCATTCCTACGTTTGCAAGCACTGCCAGACCAAGTTTCATTGGGTCGATCCGACGAGAATCACCGTTGCACATGAGCCGAGCGTGTGCAAGTGCGGCAACATCGCGAAGGCGTTTTGTGTCCGATGCCATGAGGCTTTATGCCATCAATGTAAAGACGAGTGGAGCCTCGTAGACCAAGCCGAGTTAGAGTTGGATTGTTCGGATTGCGATGATGTCCCGCCCCAACGGGTGCTCAACGCAATGGAAGTGCATCGAGTGCCCCAAGTGGGCTGTGTAATATGTTCGCAATGCAAACAAGAATATCAAAATCTCGTCTTCAGTCCGGATTGAGCACTTGTACCCGCCCACAGACGGCTGTCTGTGGGCTTGGCCGGAAGGTTCCGATGAACTCGAATTCCATTCGTTCCGACCACCTCTCCCGCCGCGCCCTCATGAAAGGCGCCCTCGCCACCGCTTCCGGCGGCGTCGTCATGAACTGGGGCGGGCTTACGAATTCATCCGCTCTCGCTGCCGAGGCCAAGAAGGAGCGCAAGCATTGCATCCTCCTCTGGATGAACGGCGGGGCCAGTCAGTTCGAGACGTTTGACATGAAGCCCGGACGGCCGACGGGTGGGCCGTTTCGGCCGATCGATTCGAATGCGCCCGGCATTCAGGTCTGCGAACTGATGCCGAAGATGGCTCGGCAGATGGACAAGGTGGCCGTCATTCGGTCGATGCGCACCAGCGAGGTCGATCATCCGGGCGGCATCTATCTCATGCACACCGGCTATCGGCCCGCTGCCAACGTGCGCTTCCCGGAGATCGGGGCCATTGTCGCCAAGTATCAGGGGCTCGACGGGGCCGACCTGCCGAACTTCGTCAAGGTGTCGACGCAGGGCGATGCCGGGGCCGGGTTCCTCGGGCCCAAATATCAGTCGTTCGGCATCGGTTCCGAAGGCGGGTTGCCCACGTTCTCCGTGTCCAACACCGAGCCGGCCCGCGAATTGAAACGACACGACTTGCGGTCGTTCGTCGAGGATCAGTTCGCGGCCGAGACGAAGAGCGAAGTCGCCAAGATGCACCGCGAAGCCTACGAGGCCGCCCGACGCTTGCAGAAAACCCGCGACGCATTCAAGATCGATGCCGAGTGGGCCAAGTACAAGGACCTGTACGGTGATAGCGAGTTTGGCAAACGCTGCCTGCTCGCCCGCAAGCTCGTCGAGTCCGGCGTCGCGTTCATCGAGGTCGGACAGTCGAGCTACGACTCGCATGCCGACAATTTCCAATGGCACCGCGGACTCGTGCCGCCGATGGAACATGCCTGGGCCGGGCTGATGACCGATCTGAAGGAACGCGGCCTGTTCGACAAGACGCTCATCGTTTGGACCGGCGAGATCGGCCGTACGCCGCAGATCAACAACCGGGCCGGCCGCGACCATTATGTGCGCTGCTGGTCGACGGCCCTGGCCGGCTGCGGCATCAAGGGCGGGCAGACCTACGGCGCCAGCGACGTGGACGGTGTGGAAGTAAAGGACAACCCGGTGACCGAAGGCGACTTCTTCGCGACGATTTACAAAGCGCTCGGCATCGATCCGACGACTGAGAATTTTGCGGGCGTGCGGCCGGTGCCGTTGGCGCCGTTCACGTCGAAAGTCGTGGAGTCGCTGCTTTCATAGGGAAGGCGAGCGTAGACGCGTAAGCGTCACGATGATGTCTCGCCTGTCAACATCGTGACGCTTACGCGTCTACGCTCGCCTGGAACAACAATGCCATTCAATCCCGCCAAATCGAAGCTTGCCTACCAACTCACCTTCGAGGGTTCGTGGCCGACTTCGGTCGCATTCTTTGGCGGCAATCGGCGCTTGGCGACAGCGAACCAGCTTGGCCAGATTGTCGTGTGGGATCTGCCCGAGAAGCCGCCGGAGTTCAAGGCCGACCCTAAGACTGAGCAGAAGGCTCCGAACATCTGGCCGGTTCGCAAGCTGGAAGGCCACACGAACGAAATCACTCGCTTGGTCGCAACACCCGATGGCAAGCAGCTTGTTTCGTCGAGCCTCGATCGAACCGTGCGCATCTGGCCCGCGGATGGCGCTGTCGCCGGCAAGACGGCAATGATCCTTGATGCCGATGCGCGCAAGCGCGAGGCCCGACGGCAGGGCAAGAAGGATTTGCCCACAACCCCCGGCATCACGCTCGAAACGCACACAGCAGGCACGGTTCTCGAAGGCCACAGGGAATGGGTCTACTCGCTCGGCATCAGCAGCGACGGCAAACGCATTATCAGCGGCGATGCGGCCGCCCAGATCATCGTCTGGGATCTTGCGTCCAAGAAATCGGTCGCGCAATGGCAAGGACATCCGTGGAACTGGATCGTGGCCGCGTCGCTCTCGCCCGACGGCAAGACGGCGCTCGTTTCCGAGAACCGCTACAAGCGCGATGATTTCGACATTCCGGGTCCGGCGCTCAAGCTATGGAACATAGAGACGGGCAAGGAAGCGCTCGACATCATGAAGGTGCAGTTTCCGAAGTTCAACCCAGCCGAGCGTGGTTATAGCCCCTCACAGGTTTGGCGCAAGTTCGTGGCGAATGGCTTGATCGCGACCGCCTACTCGCCCGACGGCAAGCTTGTCGCCGTGGGCCAAGGCGGCGAGACCGATACCGGTCGCGTGCATCTGCTCGACACGAGCAGCGGCAAGCTTGTGCGCACAGTGTCGGGCCATCAAAATGGCGTGACGGATGTGATCTTCTCTGCCGATTCGAAGCATGTGATTTCCGTGGGCCGCGACACGTGCGTCCGCATTTGCCAGGTGGCCGACGGCAAGGAAGTCGCCGTGCTTGGGTCGCCGCGCGGCGGACAGTTCAAGGATTGGCTCAGCGCCGTCGCCCTGTCGCCCGATGAGCGCTGGCTCGCCGCGTCGGACATCGCGGGAATGGTTCATGTGTGGGATGTCGGCGGCTGAGGACTATTCCCTGCCGACTTCCAAGTCGTCGATGCGTTTGCGCAACACGTCGGGAATGCTCACCTTCGCGTTAGATCGATAGTCGATGCACACGACGACGGCGTCGCCTTCGGTGACCATCTCGCCGGTCGCGCGGCTTACCAGCACGTGGCGAATCGTGAAGCGGTCCGCCGCAAATGAAACCACCTTGGCGCCGGCCCGCAGTGTGTCCGGGTACTTCACGGGCCGGCGAAAGCGTGCCTGTGTCGCGCTGACGATAGGTCCGATGCTGGTCGCTTGCAAATAGTCCCACCAGCCGATGCGTTGGAAATACTCGACGCGCGCGTTTTCGAAGTAGCGGAAATAGACGACGTTGTTGACGTGCCGGAATGAATCCATGTCGCCCCAGGCGACGGGCTGATCGATGACGACTTTGAAATCGCTGAGGGGGTCGGTCATTGGAATGGGGTATAGGGTTTAGGGTATAGGGTATGTAGGCCAATCTGAATTCCATACCCCATACCCCATACCCTATCGACCCTCGCGTTCTTCCGGCTCCTCGCCGCGCTGATAGATAGGAAGGAACCGATACTCGACCGTCAAGGCGAGGACGGCCATCGCGGTGCAATAGTTGACGCCGGCCATCTGATCGTCGCCGGACACCGGGTTCCAGAAGCCGCTGGGTTGTTGCGGCTTGGCCTGCGGGTTCAACAGCAGCCAGTGCAAATATTGACGATACCAATTCCAATATTTGCCGCCAACCTGGAACATGGCCTGGGATGTGTAATAGACACCGTAAAAAAAGTGTTGCTGGAACCGCATATTAAACCCGCGGCCGACACCGTTGCCGTCCGCGACGAGTTGGTCGACGATGAATTGAGCACCCTTCAGCGACTCAGGCGACTTGTGATAGTCCTTGCCGCTGAGTTCAAGTGACAGGATGGCCGCCCCGGTGCACGGGAGCGTCACATTTCCGTAGCGGGTGTAACGGTAGCCGCCGGTGTTGCGGTCGTTGGAGTTCTTTACGTATTCAACGGCCCGATCGATGATCGTGGGCGGTGCATCGCAGCCGACATTCTTGGCGGCTCGGAGCGCCATGAACTGCCAGGCGGTGACGCTCATGTCGGCGTCGTTTGGCTGAATGGTGTAACGCCACCCGCCTTCGCCCTGGCGGGGACACTGGGCGGATTTGATCAGGCGGACGGCGGCGACGAGGCGGGCACGCAATTCGGCCGCCTCCTTGCGATCGGGCATCAGGCCAATGACCTCCGCCACCATGAGCGTGCAGATGCCATGCGAGTACATGACCGTCATGCCGAACTGTTGGCCGGCAAAAACGCCGTTCTGCTGCTGTTGCGCGCAAACGTAGCGGACACCTTTCATGATGGTGTTGCCGTACTTGCCCTCGCCGGGCACATGGCCTGCTGAGAGAAAGGCCATCACGGACAGCGCGGCCACCGCCGGGTCGCGTGGCCCGCCGCCGCCAAAGCCGCCCGAGGGCCAGGAACCGTCCGCGTTTTGCGCGCCGGCCAGATATTGAAGGGCATTGTCGATCGCGACTTCGAAGGCTTCGCGCTTGGGCGGCTCGGCGCGCGCAGGGAGCGCGACTGCGAAAAGTAGGAGGACGGCGGTTGTGAATATACGGCGCATCATTAATGTCAATCTATTCGTTTAGCGGGAACGCCGACGGCGTTCTCGCTAAACGAATAAATTGCTCCATTATTTCCGTTCCGCCAATTGCTCGAAATAAAGCTTGATATTGCGAGCATAATCCTCGCCATAACGGGCCTTCATTTCTTGCACGATCTTGGTTTTGATTTCACCGGGCAATTCGCCCCAGGGCTTGCCGGTATGCTGGGCGACGTCGGGACTGAATTGCCGCAGATCAAGTGTGCCGCCGGGGCCGCCGATCTTGCCGCCCGATGTCTGGCTGTTCATGCCATTGCCTTGACCCGATTGTGATTGTCCCTGGCTGCCTTGACCCAATTGGCCGGCCGCTTGTTGCAGGGAGCCAGCCGCCTTTTGCATCGAACCGGCGGCATCACCTGGTTTGCCCTGGCCGAGTTGCTTGCCGGCCTGATCCATCGCGCCCTTCGCTTGTTCGATCGACTGACCGGCCTCGGATGAGCCGTTGCCCTTCTCGCCGCCGCCGAGTTGCTTCGCGGCCTCGTTCGCTTGCTGAGCCGCCCGTTCCATTGACTGGGCGGCCTGCTCGCGCGCTTCACCGGCCTGATCGCGTTGACCCTTGCGGCCGGCCTCGCGGGCTTGCTGCATCTGCTCGCCCGACTTGCCGGCGCTGCGGGCGCCGTCCTTGATTTGCTCACCGGCCTTGCCTGTCGGGTCGCTCCCCTTTGCCATCTCGTCGAGCTTTTGCGAAAGGCCGCGGGCCTTCTCTTCGAGTTGCTGCTGTCGGGCCGCCTGCTGGGCGCGACCGGCGCCGGGGTCCTTCGCCATCTCGTCGAGCTTCTGATTCAAGTCGGCCTGACGCCGGGCGAGGTCCTTCGATTTCTGGCCGGTATCGCCGCCCGCCTTGTCCTGCGCCATGCGCTCCATGGCCTGAGCGGCCTGCTTCCCGGATTCCTTCGCCTGATTCAGGTCGCCGTTCTTCATCTGTCCGGCCGTCTGCTTGGCCGCATCCGCAGCTTGCTTGGCCTCCTTCGACTGCTCGGACTTCTCACCCTGGCGATCGGCAACTTTCTTCGCGAGGTCACCGGCCTCCCGCGCGATTTCTTGTTGCTGCTTCGCCAGTTCTTCGACCGGATTGTTCTTGGGCGCCGCGCCTTCCTTCGCGAGATCCTCATTGGCCTTGCGCGCCTCTTCCTGAAGTTTGCGCTGCTCCTCGGCAAGCTGGCGGGCGGCGTCGGCCTGGTCTTTCGAAGGCAATCCCTGGTTGTCCGCGTTCGCGCGCTCTTGCTTGTTTTCTTGAGCCTTGCGGGCGAGGCGTTCAAGCGCGTCCGCGGCCTCCTTTTGCTTTTGCGCCGCCCCATCCAAATTCTCGCGTCCCAGTTCTTCCTCGGCCTTGTTCATCGCCTCCTGGGCCTGTTGCAGATCCTTGGGTGAATCGCGGCCCGGCATCTCGCCGGCCTGTTTAGCAATGTTCTTCTGTTCGCCGGCCGACTTCGCCGCGGCTTCCTTGGACGCCTTCTTGCCGGCATCGCCCGGTTGCTTCTTGGCCTCGTCGGCGTCGCGCTTCGTCTGTTCGGCGAGTTCCTTCTGCTTCTTGGCCAGGCGCTCGGCCGCGTCGGCCGCGTCCTCGTTCTTCGGCTCAGTCTTTGCGGTCTTGTCGCGCGACAGCTTGTCGGCCAAGTCCTTCAGCGCTTCCGCCGCCTCACGCTGTGCCTTCGCGTTGGCCTGCGGGTCCAGGTGGTTCGCAGCCTTTTGCAGCGCGTCCTGCGCCTGTTGCTTGGCCTTCTGCGCATCCTGGCCGGCGCGCATGTTTTTGAGTTCATCCAACTCCTGTGCGGCCTTCTTGCGCGCCTCGCCCGTGCCGGCGTTGTCCTTGCGCTTTTCCTGTTCGTCGGCATTGGCCTTCTGTTTCTTGGCCAGACGATCAGCCGCGTCGGCGGGATGCTCGTCGCCGTTGATCTGGCGGTTCAGCAGATCGAGTTTCGCGGCCGCCTCTTTCGTCTTCTTGGCCATGTCGTCGGGCTTCTGATTATCAGCGGCAGCCTTCTTGGCGGCGTCGGCAGCCTCGGCCTGTGCGGTCGCGGCTTCCGGTGTCTGCAACTTTTCGACATCGCGGGCAATGTCGGCCTGGCGCTTCTGCAATTCCTGCTGACCCGACTTGTCAACACTTGCGGCGTTCTTGGCGGCATCCTCCGCGAGTTGCTTCTGTTTCTTGGCCAACTCCGCCGCTTTCTCGTCCGCCGGCGTTTGGCCATTGAGCGCCTGCTCCAGCCGTTCGAGTTCGCGCTTCGCCGCTTGCTGCGATGCTTGTGCGTCCTGCGGTCGGCCGGCGGTCAGATCGCCGGCCGCGCGTTGCAAGGTGTCCGCGGCCTTGTCCTTGCGGGCGTCGTGACCCGGCGCGTCCGTCTTTTCAAGTTGATCCGCAAGGTCCGCTTGCTTCTTGGCTGCGTCGGCGAGCTTCTTGGCGAGGTCCTGTTGCGTGGCGGCTGCATCCGGGTCTTGCTTCTTCGCCCCCTCGGCCGCGTTGTCCGTCTGCTGGCGGATCGCATCTTGTTGTTGCTTCAATTTCGCGAGGTCTTCCTTGGCCCGTTGAAGCCGTTGCTCTTTAGACGGTAGCGCGTCAGCCAGTTTCTCAAGCGACTCCTTCGCCTCCTGCATCTTGCGGTCGGCCCCCTTCTCAGCGCCCTTCTTGAGCATCTCCCTGGCCTGCTGCGTGTCGCCGACGGCCCGCTGCTTGGCGGATTCAGCCGGCAGATCGTTCGCGGGAGCTTTCAATTTCGACGTGGCCCGTTCGATCGCTTCCTGTTGCTTTTCGAGAGCCTGCCGCCGCCCGGCCGGCAATTTGTCGAGGCCCTGCTCCTTGGTTTCCTGTGCCAATCGATTGCGCAACTCTTCTTGCAGGCGGGCGAGCTGCCTGGCGGCTTCACGCGGGTCCTTACTGTTGGCGGCCGCTTGTTCTAGATCGCGCGCCAGGCGTTCGAGTTCCTGCCGCAGCTTCTCTTGTTGCTTGACCGCCTCGTCGAGGTTGTTTTGATCGAGCGCGTCTTTGGCCTTTTGCGCGTCGTCGGAATTCAGCGGCGCCGTCTGCGCGATCCGCGTCGGCGTATCGGTCTTCTCGGCGAGGTCCTTGGCCTTCTTGGTCAGTTCATCTTGCTTCTTCTTGAGTTCAGCAAGACGTTCCTGGGTCGAATCTTTGTCCGCGCGTTTCATGGCCTGGTTAAGATCGCGCATCTCGTCGGCGAGCTTCTTGGCCTCGTCGGCGAGCTTGTTGGCCTGGTCGGCTTTGATCGCGTCGGTCGCGTTCTTGATCGCTTCGGATTGTTCTTTGAGCTTATTGAGTTGGTCTTCCAATTCCTTTTGCTTCTTGGCCAGCTCGTCGGCGTCCTTCGGGTCGGCGGTCTTGGCCTTGTCGGCGAGGTCCTGCTGCTCTTGAGCCAAATCCTCGAGCTTGCGTTTGTCGAGTCGATCCTTTGCCAATTTTTCGTTTTCCTTGCGCAGATCGTCGACCTTCCGCAAGGCGGCGTCGATCGCGTCCTCGGCTTTTTTGAATTGCTCCGCTCGCTCCGAAGACTTGGCCTCGTCCTTCGCCTTGTTCAATGCCGCATCGGCGTCGCGTAACTCACGGTCGGCAAGCCCACGCAGCGCCTCCGAGAGCCGGGACAAATCGGGCGTGATGCCGACGTCGCGGGCGAGGTCGTCCACCTTGGCCGAAGTCTCTTTCACGTTGTCACGGACTTCGTTCGCCCGGTCCGTATTCAGCGGGCGCGCACTCGCGGCCGCTTTCCTGAGATCGTCGCTGTCGCGCCATTCGCGGCGCAGCTCGTCCTGAATTTGCTGCAGCTTCCGATCGACCTCCGCCTGCCGGCCGCGGATGTCCTGCTCGGCAAGCGGTTCGGCGTTGGCGTCGACGACGAACTCGGCCCAGTCGCGGGCGGGGAAGTACGTCGTTTGCGGCGTCAACTTAAAGTCCGGCAAATTGCGGTTGTCAGTGGCCGCGAGCCGGCAAGAGATGCGCTGTCCCACCTTGACTTTGCCGGTCAGTGGGAGCACGACCGTGCCGTCGATCTGGCTGGCCGGGAGGCCGCGTGTCGTGAGCGGCAGCGTCTGCACGGCGCCGTCGTCGATCTTCCATTCGAGCACGAGCGCGGCGATCGCCACGTCATCGGTCGCGGTCGTTTCGACAACGATTTTCTCGGTCGGCCGCACCTGCCGCACTTTGTCGCCCAGGCCGGTGACGCGTGGCAGTTTCGGCGCCTCGTCCTTGCGCACGTGCAATGGCTGCGGCGGGAATTCGCTCTTCACACTGCGACCGCCTTCGGCCGTCAGTGTAAACGTGCCGGACGTGCGTGCGGGAACAACCAGCGTCGCCGTGCCGTCGTCGGCCACCTTGAGCGGGAACTTGTCGTGGACCGGCTTGGCTTCCGGATCGACGGTCGGGACGAACTCGAGACTGGCGGCAATCGGTTTGGGCGCGAACTTCAGGTCAAATGTGATGGTGCTGTGTTGCAGGGCCGTCAATTCGCCGAGCCCCTCGACCGGCGGGTCACGATCGCGGCCCAGCGCCGCATAGGCAGGCGGCTGGATCGTCACATGGGCGGCCGCCAATGTCACCGGCTCGACGACCGTGACGTGGTGCGTATCGCTGACCGCCCCGCCGGCCTCGACACGGTAATCGAAGTCGCCCTCCCCGGCCGTGCGCCGGGCCAGCCACACATTGCCTTCCTGCCCGGTCATCGGCAGCCGTTCTTCTTTGCCGTTGACGCTGATAACGAGCGTCGCCGACGTCGGCAGCTCGGCATCCGGCTTGGTGGCTTCGATGTAGGCGGTCAGATTCACCGGATCGCCGCGCTTGATCGCCGGGTCGCCGGAGGTCACCACGACCTTGTATGGGTAAACCTTCGTCGGCGTGTGCCAGGGCAAAAAGAAGCGACGCACGAACTCGCCGCCGCGTGGCGCGACAAAAGCGGGGATCAACAACAAGCCGAATAGCACCAGGGCGGTCACGAACGACGCGACCGGCCCGCTTGTCGGAAAGGCGGTGGCCAGGTCGAGCTTGCGGGCGCGTGAATCGGCATCGCGGATCACCTCGTTCACCAGCGCTGGCGACCCGTTCGATTCATCGGCATGTTCAGACAATTCGACCGCGGTCGTCAAGCGCTCCGCCAGGCGCGGGAACTCTTCCTCGACAGCAAACGCGACCGACTCCAGATCGACCGGCGCGGTCATCGCCCGGAAGATGCTCCATCCTTCGCGCAAAAGCAACAACAGCCAACCGCCGGCGAGGCACAAGCGCACGACCATTGGCAAGCCAAGATACGCATCCGCGAGAATGCACACGAGCGCCGTGCTCGGCAGCAAGAACGCGGCGCGGCCGGCGGCACGCAACACGCGCAACCTGCGAACGCGGGCGGCCAGGAAGTCGAGTTGTGCGTGCAGCTTCTTGGGCAGCTTGGCGGCGGGCATGGAACGTCCCACGGGTACGAACCGCGTCCGCGTACCGAGCAAATGCGGCGGCACAACGGAAGGGTGTTGGGATGATTCTAAGCGGATCCAGAGGGTGTCCACAAGCATTTCGTTACATTGCGGCGCGGTTGCAAAATGCGATTCGTTCAGGATGGGTCACACCCCCCGAACGAATCCTGATCGAATCCTGATCGAATCCTGATCGAAATCATGATCGGTTGGCCCGGTGACGCAACTGAATGAGGGAAAATCACTTGTACCAAGCGTGTGCCAGCGGTTTGGCTTCTGAACACAAGCGTTCGAGGTCCCTATGCCATACGAGTGAATCGATTCAGCCGGAGCCCGAAGCGGGAGCGAGGGCGACGGCGTCAAGATCGAACGTCGAATCAATCCAGCGACCACGTACAACACATACGCCATGACAAAAC
>DATANR010000234.1:0-8696 GCA_036266155.1 Gemmataceae bacterium
GTCGGCGATCTCGCGGAGTCGTTGCTGAAGCGCGATCTACAAACGAAAGACGCCTCCAAAACCGTGCCCGGCTTCGGAGGCGTGCTGGATGTGATCGATTCACTCTTGTTCGCTGCGCCGATTTCGTATTTGTGGTTTACGATCGGCCTCCGTTTAGCGTTGTGACCGTCGGTCATAACGCTAAACGGATCAATTACCCCGCGAACTTCGCCTCGCTATCCGACAATCCGGCGTTGGCCGTACTCACGTTGCGAATCCGCTTCTCGTCGACTTCCTGGCGGAACCGTGCGATCAATTCGCTGACGGGCATCGACCCCTTGTCGCGCTTGTTCATCTCCTTTTCGGATTCGTCGCGCAACGACACGGCGCCCGCCGATTGCTCCTTCTCGCCGACGATCAGGAGGTAGGGGATCTTTTCCAACGAGCCGTCGCGGATCTTCGCGCCGATCTTCTCCGGCCGATAGTCGCCGGAAACGCGCAACCCGGCGGTCTTCAGCGCTGCCTCGACCGACTTGCCGTACTCGTTGAACTTCTCGCTCACGGTCATGATGCGCGCTTGCTCTGGCGCTAGCCAGAGCGGGAACGCGCCGGCAAAGTGCTCGATCAGGATGCCGCAGAAGCGCTCCATCGAGCCGAACGGTGCGCGATGGATCATCACCGGCTGGTGCCGATGGTTGTCGGCCCCCGTGTATTCGAGGTCGAAGCGCTTCGGCAAGTTGTAATCGAGCTGCACGGTCCCGAGTTGCCACTCGCGGCCGATGCAGTCCTTGACGATGAAGTCGATCTTCGGCCCATAGAACGCCGCCTCGCCGACGCCGATCGAGTAGTTCATCTTGAGCGCCGACACGACCTCGACGAGCGTCTTCTCCGCGTTTTCCCACAATTCCGGCGGGCCGACGTATTTGTTGCTCGCCGGGTCGCGCACGCTGACCCGCACGCGATAGTCGTTCAGGCTGAGCGTCTTCAAGATCATCAACACGAGATCAATGTTGTTTTCTAACTCGCTGCGCACCTGGTCGGGCGTCACGAACAGGTGCGCGTCGTCCTGGGTGAAGCCACGAACGCGGGTCATGCCGCCGAGTTCGCCCGATTGCTCAAAACGATAGACGGTCCCGAACTCGGCCAACCGCACCGGCAAATCGCGATAGCTTCGTGGCTGCGCTTTGTAGATTTGAATGTGGTGCGGGCAATTCATCGGCTTGAGCAGGTAACCTTCCTGGCCGTGCAGCCAATTCTTGAGCGCATCGAGCTTGCCCGCGTTGCCTTTGGCGGCTCGGTACTCGTTCCACAATCCGCGTGCGTCAAGGACGACCTGGCCCCAGGTGTATTGCGCGTTGTCTTGCTCGCCCTCCGGCAGCTCGCCCTTGGTGAAGGCTTCGAGCAGGTTAAGAAACGCCGCTTCGCGCTCGGGTGGCAGGTGATTTTTCTCGAGCAGCGTCAACCAGGTGTCGACGGTCTGGCTGATCGGATTCATGAATAGCGGCGGATACTGTGCGTCGCGATAGTAGGGGAAGTGTCCGCTCGTGCGATAGAGATCGAGCCGGCCGATGTGCGGGGTGTACACGGGCGAGTAGCCGCGGCGGAGAAGTTCGTCCTTGATAAAGCCTTCGAGGAGGCTGCGCACCATCGCGCCACGCGGCATCCACAGAATCAAACCCTGGCCGGCCTCCTGGCTGATGGTGAACAGCTTCAATTGCTTGCCGAGCACGCGATGATCGCGCTTCTTCGCTTCTTCGAGCTGGGCGAGATACGCATCGAGGTCCTTCTGATTGAAGAACGCGGTTGCGTACAGTCGCTGAAGTTGCTTCCGGTTCGCGTCGTTCTTCCAATATGCCCCGGCAATGCTGAGCAGCTTGAACGCTCCGACCTTGCCCGCGTTCGGGATGTGCGGGCCGCGACAGAGGTCGATGAATTCGCCCTGGCGATAGAAGCTCAGGCTCGGGTATTTTTTCAACTCCTCGTCGATGTGCTCGACCTTGAATTCCTGCTTCATGTCGGCACACAGCGCCCGGCCCTCGGCGGTTGATCGTTCGAATCGTTCGAACGGTTCGCCGGCCGCGATGATCTTCTTCATCTCCGCTTCGATGCGCGGGAAATCGGCCTCAGTGATCGGCGTCGGCGAGTCGATGTCGTAGTAGAACCCGTTCGCCAGCGCTGGTCCGAACGCGAGTTGCGTGCCGGGAAAGAGGCGCATCACTGCGCGCGCCATGATGTGAGCCGAGCTATGACGCAGAACTTCCAGGGCTTCGGGGTCGCGATCCGTCAGAATCTGAAACGACGCCTCGGCAGGCTCGGTCGGGAATTCGCGAGCGAGGTCGACGATCTCGCCGTTGACCTTGGCGGCGACGGCGGCTTGGGCCAGCCGCTTGCCGATGCTCTCGGCCACGTCGCGCGGCCGCGAGCCGGGCGCGACCTGGCGGGCCGAGCCATCCGGAAGTTTGAGAGTAATCATCGGGAAACTGCTCCAGAAGTCCGGTCGATTGACACGCCCCTACAACGGGCGTGCTCCGGGCGGGACACTTGAAAATGAACGAAGGTTCATGGTACGGCTCGCTCGGCATGTTGGCCTTTCCCCATTGGAACCACTTCGCTATACACCCGGCCTTGTGTTGCCCGCCGGTCCGCACCGGCGGCGTTCGTTGCTTCCGCAGGAGGCCTTACTCATGCCGCGCGCAATTGGATTCTTTGCCGCGTTGGTCGTCGCTTCGTCGCTCGTCGCTCAGCAGCCGGCCGCGCCGGCCAAGAAGGTCGCCGCGACCGTCAATGGCCGCGAGATTTCAGAAGCGGCCGTGGAGCGGGCGCTCAAGCCGGTTCCAGCCGAGACGCGAGCGAAAGCCCGGCCCGAGGTGATCAATTACTTGATCGAGAATGTCCTGGTGGACTACTACCTCGAACTGCTCAAGATCGTCGTCGAGCCGAAGGAAGTCGATACGCAAATCGAAACCTTCAAGAAGCAAATCACGGACTCGAAGCAGGACTTTGCCAAAGTGCTCGAGAAGATGGACATCTCCGAAGCCGAGCTGCGTGTCGAGGTTCTGAATACGCTGCGTTGGGAAAAGTTCGCCGCCCAGCAGGCAACCGATGACAAGCTGAAAAAGCTCTTCGAGGCGAGCCCCGAGATCTTCGACGGCTCCATGGTTCACGCCCGCCACATTCTGATTACGCCGGAAGCCAACACGGACGCTGGCAAAGCGGCCGCGCTCAAGAAGATTCAAGAAATCAAAGCTGGAATCGACGCGGCGATCGCAACGGCAACCGCCAAGGTGCCGGTCGCAGTGGCGCCGCTCGATCGGCAACGGCAGATCAACCAGGCGACCGACGACGCGTTCAGCGCCGCCGCCCGTGAAAAGTCGTCGTGCCCCACCAAGCGCGACGGCGGCGATCTCGGCGAGTTTCCGCGCATGGGCATGATGGTAGAGGCGTTCTCCAAGGCCGCGTTCGCCATGAAGCCCTACGAAGTGAGCAACCCGGTCGAAACGCAGTACGGCTACCACTTGATCCTGGTCACTGGCAAAAAGCCGGGCGAGGCCGTGGCGTTCGAAATGATCAAGGGCGCCGTGTCCGAGGTTTATGGAGCGCGTCTGCGTGAGGCGATTGTCGCCAAGATGAAGGCGGATCCGAATACGAAGATCGACGTCAGTAAGTAAACTTGGATTTGGGCAATCGCGATGGCCGGGGCAACAGGCCCCGGCCTTTTTCGTTTGAGGAACTGGCAATGCGCTCTGTGATCTTGCTGATCTTCTCCAACGCCTTCATGACGATCGCGTGGTACGGCCACCTGCGGTTCCGTGATTTCCCACTCTGGTCCGTGATTCTCGTGAGCTGGTTGATCGCCCTACCCGAATACGCGTTCCAGGTGCCGGCCAACCGACTCGGCTACGGTCAGTTCAGCGCGACACAGCTCAAGATCATTCAAGAAGCAATCTCAGTCAGCGCGTTCGTCATCTTCGGGTACGTGTATCTGAAAGAGTCGCCGACGTGGAAGACCGCTGGTGCTTTCTTGCTCATCCTGGCAGCCGTGACGCTGGCGGCTTCCGATCGAGCGAGTGTCGCGAAGATTGAAGGCGAGCGTGTCGATGAGTTGCCGGCGCAGCCGATGTAATGGGATCTGCCTCCAATAGGTGAGCAAATCCGCCGGAGGCCGAAGGGCCGTGAGGGCGACGGCGTTCTATCAATGACACCGTCGCCCTCGCTGCGCTTCGGTCTCCGGTCTTATTCGACCCGGACGTTTAGATTAGATGATCTAATACGGAATCGCCGCCGCCCACTTGCGGAACTTCCCAGCCTTGTCGACGAGTCTCTCATGGTGCGAATTGCCATTGCGCCGATCGAACTGCCGCGACAGAACAACAGCTCGTTTGCGAACTTCGGCGGCGAGATCAGCCAACACATAATCGCCTTCCGCCCGTGCGAACGGTGAGCCGGCCGGCAAGCGCAACTTCATCTTCTCCTTGCGTTCGGCCAAGACCTCGATCGTGAGCAGCATGTTTCGGAAGAACGCGAGGCTGCCGAGCGGGTCGTGCGACGCCTCCACCGTCGGCAAATGCGCTTCGAGAAGCTTGACGGCGCGAGCGCTGTTGCCAGTCAGCGCCAGGAACGCCATGTGCTCCCCCCAGTGCCACACGGCACTGACGTCGCGGCGGATGAGGGGGTAACCCTTCTTGTGATAGCGCATCGCGTCCTCGCCGCGGCCGACGCGCAGGAGCGGCAGCAACACATCGGCGTACGTGCTGTCGGGCACCTTGGCGCAACGCATGCCGCTATCGATCAGCTCTTCCCCCTTGCGTAGCCCGAGCACATTTTTGCCGATATCGAGCCAGTAGCCGACATGGCCGTTGAGTTCGCACGCCAGGCAATCGCTCAGGAACGAGCGCGGCAAGCGCATAAATTGCTTGTGCACCGCCGCGGCCGTCTTGTAGTCGCCGGTTTGCTGTGCGACGGTGCGCCGCATGCCGACGACTGGTTGAATCGAGCCAGAATAATCGCGGAAACGGCGTTCCATGTCGTCGAGCATCGCGTGCAAGGTCTCGAGCTTCACGTCCGGAAACTTGGCGATGGCGCCCATCACCCATTTCATGCGCCAGAGCAATTCGTACGGCGCCACCGCGGACTCCTCGCCGCGATCGAACACGGATAAGCACCAGGAGAACGTAACGATCAGCAGATCCGGCCGGCCGCCGAAGCAAGCCGCGTCCATTAATTCCTGACGGGAACGATAAGCAAGCGCCGTGTCGTTGTGCATGTCGGCAATGCGCACCGCTTCCTCGCAGAGATCGATGCGGGTCGCTCCGTGCGGCAGCGCTTCGGCCTGGGTCAACAGCCGATCGATCTGGTCGGTATGGTCGTTCGCTTTCGGGCGCTTCATGGGATCATCCGATCATGGACTGAGCGGGCAGGGGGCGAACAGCCGTTGTAGCCGGGGAACGGCGACGAGACGCTTGGTGAAATAGTCGTTGCCGTTCCGCTCGTCGAACGCGGCCGCCAGCTCGCCAGCGGCTGTTCGCATCCAGTCCCGCAACTCCGCGACCGTCGCCCGGCCATCAGTTGCGATCGGGCAGTCGGCGGGCACACGCAGCCGGTTCACGCCTTTCTTTACCTTCATCAGCCGGTCGAGCAACGGCAACGTATCGGTCAGAAACCGCATGCGATTGAAGACGTTTGAAGTTCGCAACGCGTCAGAAAGATGTTTCTCGAATAGGCGAACCGCCCGGTTGAGGTTGTCGGTCAGGGCAAGAAACGCGATGTGCTTGGCGATCGAATCGAGGTGCCGAATGTTCTTACCGCGCAACTTGTATCCGCGTTTGTGGCAGGGCATCGCTTCGGCCGCCCGCCCCTCCTTCAGCATGGGCAACAACACGTCGGCACAGGCTTGGCCTTCGAAGTGCTCGGACTCGATCGACCTGGTGAGAAACGGTTCGGCCGCCTGCAAGGCCTGCTTCGGCTGATTGCGGAAGAGCTGGTACGTGATCTCGAAGCCCCGCTCGGTCTCTCGGCCGTCGGCAAGCCGATCTTCGGGGGCCTTCCAAAGCTGCTTGCTCGCCGCAATGGCAGCCGTTGCATCCCCCATGTCGACGCCCATCTTGCGGCACATCAACCAATAGGATCGCGGACTCGCGCCTGTTTGCTGATAGCGCCGCGCCATCTCCGCCTTCATCTCCTCGATCTTCGCACGTGAGATTTCGGGAAACGTGCAGAGCGAGCTGACCACCCAGCGGAATTCCCAGAGAAGGCGAATGATCGGGAAGCGCTCCGGATCGCGATCGCATTGCGCCAGGCACCAGGTGAACGCGACGAGCATCACCTGGCACTCGTCAGCGACGAGGCAGACGCCGAGCATGGTCCGGCGCACTTCGAATGCGAGTTCGACGTCTTGATGGCTGTCCGCGATCGCCGCGGCTTGCTCGACGAGCGCGACCTTGGCCGGCCCATCCGGAAGGCCCTCGGCCTCGCCCATCAGGCGCGCGACCTGCGCGAAATGGCCGCTCACGCTGGTTCCTCGTTGCCGACGCCGAATTCGATCATCGCCAGCAAGCCGTCGTTGAGCAACGCCATCTCCTTGGCGTTGAGCGGTTGATGGCCCAGCAGGAGTGCCTGGACGTAGAGCATCTCGATCGAGCGGCGCAACAGCGGCTTGTTCCTCAGGCCCACCAGCCGGCGCACGAGCGTGTTGTCGAAGTTGAAGCAGAGTTGCGAGTGTGCCGCCGCCCGCTTCTCGCGCTTGCCGATTTGATCGAGCACGCCGCCCCAGAGCGGGTCGGCAATTTCACGCGATTGCTCCAACGATCGGAAGAATCGGCCGTCTTTGCTCGTGCTGAACAGCGCCGCGAGTTCCTTCGGCTTGAATTTCTTCAATTCGGGCTCGCACCGGAACGGCTTCAACGCCGCTTCGGCTACGCTCATCAGGAAGTGCGTCGAATCCTGTTCCTCGAGCGTCAGATCGTCGAACGACTCGACGATTTCGGACGCTTCGATTTCTTCGATCGCGACATCGTCAAAGACCTCGGGGGCCTTCGCCAAAAGTTCCTGATCGTAGGAATACCCGGCATTGATGACGCACTTGCCCTGCGCCGAAGCGACGCGGGCGATCTGACGGAATTGATCGACGGTGGGCGCGAACAGGATGGTTCCATGTTCCCGGCGATACTCGCCAAACGTCATGCGGCCATGCGTCGTCTCGAAGGGCAAAAAGTCGATGAAGAGGCGGTAAAACTCCTCATCCTCCGCAGCCAGCGCCTTAAGTGCCCGATAGTGCAGGTCGATGAACTTCTCGAGTTTCTCGGGCCGCTTCTCGGCAAGATTGACTAAATAGCCCCTTAGACAATCGCCAAGCGCTTCGCGGGCTGCGGCCAGCTTTTCGTCGTCATAGAACGTTTCGCGGCTTGCCGTCGGCCGGAGGTCGTTGGCGTTGACGACCGCCTTGACGAAGAAAGCCCAGTCCGGCAGCAGATTGTCCGCGCTTTCCGATAGCAGCATGTTCTTCAAATAAACGCGATGCGCTCGGCGAGCCGTCAGATTCGCTTCGTGCGGCAGAATGAACGCCACGCCGTCGATGTCGCCGGGCTTGGCCCGTAGCGGGATCGCGTCGAGAAAATCGGCGCCGAATGCCTCACGGCCGAATTGAAGAAGCGCTCGCGATCGCTCCTTCTCCGACGCGAACTCCTGCCGCCAGGGCACGCCCCGTTCGTTGGCGAATTCGGTGCGCTTGCCGCTCGTCACCTTGATGGGATAGGGCAGCATGCCGCCGAAATGCTTGACGAGTTCGGACAGGCGATCGAACGTGAAGAACTCGCTCGCATCCTCGCGGGCCGTCAGAATCACCTGCGTGCCGGGCGACAATTCATGCGTCAGCGTGCGAACTTCGTAGGTGCCGTCGGGCCGGGCTCGCCATTCGACCGTCGGCGAATCGCCCTTGGCCGATCTGGAAATGACGACGATCTCGTCACTGACCAAAAAGCACGACAGAATGCCGACGCCGAACTGGCCGATGAAATCCGTCGGCCGATCGCCCTCGGCCATGCGCTTGGAACTCTCGCCGATCGTGGCGAGAAACTTGTGGACCTCGTCTTCGGTCAACCCGATGCCATCGTCCGTGGCAACGAGCGTGGCCGGCTTGCCCTTGGGCGTGTGCAGTTCGAGATTGAGCGAGCCGCCGAAGTCCGGCTCGGCCTTCTGCCGGGCCCGGATGGCATCGACGCCGTTCTGCAACAACTCGCGAACGAACACTTCGGGGCCGCTGTACAAGTGCTTGGACAGCAGATCGATGATGCCGCGCAGGTGGATCTGAAACTTGTGGCCCACGTGTTGCTCGCTCCGGTCGCAAAAGGCAATGGAGCGAATTATATGGGTGCAGGTTCAAAGCCCACGGACTGACGGCCGCGCTGGTCGAGGAAAGGTAAAAGTGGATTTTCAAGGCAGCACCATTTATTTGCTCAAGTCATTCACACCTGCCAAGAAGTGAGTTCACGCCTGTCCCGTATTGACCCCGGAGGGGTCGTAGATAGTAGCCGGTGGTCGAGCGTCAGCTCGACCACCGGAAAGCGACACAAAAAATTTGCACCCCGAAGGGCAACGCCGTGAAGGATTTCACGCCCGAGTTTACCCGGTTTTGCCCCGAAGGGGCCGGGCAGGATAGCCCAGGGCAACGCCCTGGGAATCGGGATCGAATTAACTCGCTGGGCATCCTGAAAGGATGCGGC
>DATANR010000235.1:0-5867 GCA_036266155.1 Gemmataceae bacterium
TCGGTCGCGTGCGCGGTGCCGGGCATCATGGCGACGCGGACCATCGAGAATCGTCGCGATCGCCTGGCCACGATCCTCGTCGCGCCGCTCATGAGCTGCTCCGCTCGCCTGCCGCTTTACATGCTGCTCATCGGCACATTCCTGAGCGACCCTTGGTGGTTGCCCGGCGTGGCGTTGTTCGGCATGTACATGATCGGCCTGATCGTGGCGCCACTGGTCGCTCTCGTTTTGAAGCGGACGTTGCTGCGCGGCGAAACGCCGGTGTTTGTCATGGAGATGCCGGCCTTCAAGGTGCCGCAGATCAAGGCTGTGCTGCGCCGCATGATCGACGCCGGCTGGGCATTCGTCTATCGGGCCGGCACATTGATTCTCGCGAGCATGATCCTGATCTGGGCGACGCTCTACTTCCCGGGCACGATGCCAGACGGCCGCTCCTATGACCAAGTCACCGATGAGTTGCAATCCGAAGCCGAGAAGTTGGAGAAGGGCACTCCCGAGCGCGACGCCAAAGACGACGAACGGAACCTGCTCTACGGCGAATGGAAACGCCAAAGCCTACTGGGCCGCGCCGGCCGCGGCCTCGAGCCGGCATTTCGGCCACTTGGTTGGGATTGGAAAATCGGCATGGCCGCACTCGCTAGCTTCCCGGCACGCGAGGTTGTTGTGGGAACGCTGGGAATCATCTACGATCGGGGTGACGTCGATTCCCAGGAAATTCGCAAGGCGGAGAACGCGGGCGAAACGGAATTGGGCAAGGCGATTCACGAAGAGTGGTCGAACGATCCGGATCGCGGCAAGTACCGCGTACCGGTGGCATTGAGCTTACTCGTGTTCTTCGCGCTCTGTTGTCAGTGTGCATCCACGCTGGCGGTGATCCGACGCGAGACGCGTTCGTGGTGGTGGCCGGCGTTTACGTTCTGCTACATGACGGCCCTGGCCTATGTTGGGGCGCTGATCACGTTCCAGATTGGTCGGCTGTTGGTCAGCTAGACGCTAGGACGGCTCGTTCTTCTTCGGAATGCGGGATCGATGGTAGAATGTGGTAACGGACGATATTCGAAGGGTATCGAAGTGGAGTGGCAGTTACCACTGACGACAATCGCGGTTGCCCTGGCGGGCATCTATGTCCTTCGCGCCCTGATCAGGCCGCTGCTTGGTCGCGGCTGCGGATCGGGCTGTGGCAAGTGTGCCGCACCGGAGTCGCCTTCGCCGCCCGGTCGGATCGCCTTGCCGCAAATTCGGTCAAAAGGATGACGCCCAGAGCAGCTCGTCGAGATCACTTTCCGTCAGTCGATGCAAGAAATTGCAGCCAACCGCCCATTTGCCGTCGGGTCGTTCTGTTTGATAGACGACGCATGCGAGAAACGGACGATCCGGTTTATCATCCAGACGCTTCATCGACACGGTGATCGCCGCGCCAGCCTCGAGTTTCTCGTCGACGATCAGCCCAACGCCCGCCGGCGACAGATCGACTAGTTGAGCGGTGCGCGCCGGACCGTCATGTCCAGGAAGAACGCGAAACTCGACAATTCCCCGGGCCGGATGACGGACCCACGCACGAGCGTCGTCAGCGCCGGACTCAAGCTTGGCAGCTCCGAACGCGCGCATCTCATCGTCGGACAACTCGAGCGAGAAATTGCAACCGGCTTCCCATTCGACTGGACTGATCTCGTGAACATGGGTGACGCAGGCCAGCACCGTCGTTGTCGGACCGGAGAGATTGGGCAGGTCGATGCGAACCATCGTGCCCTGCCGCAACGCCTTGGCCGCGAGGAATTTGAGACCACCCTGCGACACGTCCCGAATCTGAATCGCGATGTGATAGTCTTCGCTGACGGGACGACAGATCGTGCGAATATCGGTCGCATGACGGGGGTCTACCCGGCGATCGTGTGCCGGTGCCGTGAATTTACGAATGATTTTGCGGCCAAGCTTCAGCATGAACATGGCTCGACAGTTTTGGGCGATGCGCAAACCTATATTCCGATTCTGTCGAGTCAAACGATTCTGGCGGTTGTGCGGATTTGCAAGGAAATGAAACGCATCGGGGGGGGGGGTGGCAAAACGGTGGCGATCTTGGCGACCTTACTCAATTTGCCGCGGAAAACGCGTGTTTTCAAAAAGGAAGGTCGCCAAGACACCCGTGGGCGCAACTGAGCCTTTGTACCGGAACAACCAGTTTTGAAAGGGACATATTGCCCGCACTGAAATCTGCGCGTCAGTCGAAAAACTCGTCATCCGGATCGAATGCGGGCACACTGAACACGATCGTCTTCACGCCGACGGGGCTGACGAGCCGATGTCGCGTTCCCGGCTCAATGGTAATCGTCGTGCCTGGACTGACGTCGACGGTCGCGTCGTTCAACTCAATTATTCCGGCGCCTTCGAGAATGTAATAGACCTCGGTCGTTTGGCGATGGTAATGGCGAATTGAATCGCGGATCGCGGTCACGTGCAACGAACATCCCAAGCCGTCGGTCGCGGTCACAATGCGCGTGCTTTGCCCGCAGGGGCAGGGCACCGTCGGAGCTTCTTTGACGTGACGGACAGAGTAGCCGGGCGATTGAAGCGCGGTTGGCATGGGGACAACTCTCGGGCTGATCCGTATTCAGCATAGAGAGTTAACGGCGCCGGAGGCGAACATGCGGGGCAGGGGACTGTTGTACGCGGCCATCGGCGCTGCCATCCTCATCCTGCTCTTGCGCAGCGCGCCCGCACCGAAGCCGTTGCACCCGCTCCGAGAACCGGAACCGACGACGGAACTCGGTGGCTCGTTCGATGCCGGTCAATGTGGACAGGTTCATGCGACAATCGCATGGGGCGGGCCGTTACCCCTGGTCAAGCCGATCGACGTTATCCGCATTGCTGTTCCATTGGATGGACAGACGCAAATGCCAAACCCCAACGCGCCACGGATTCAAAATGATCGCGTCGCGGGGGTATTCGTTTATCTTGCTCGCGTCGACCTGCGCAAGTCCCACGAATGGACGTTGCCGTCACCGACGATTGAAGTGCGCACGAAGGAACTCGTCATCAACCAAGCCGGCGTCAGCGGTCGAGTCGGAATCGCTCGCCGGGGTCAAGCGGTGGACCTTGTCTCTCGCGATGCGGCCTTTCAGTCGATCCGTGGTCGCGGCGCCAATTTCTTCACGCAAATGTTGACCACTCCTGACCAGCCCGTTCGTCGTGTCCTTTCGGATGCCGGGGTCGTCGAACTATCGAGCGCCTCGGGCTACTACTGGCTGAGGGGCTACTTGCTCGTGCTCGATCATCCGTACGCGGCCGTGACGACACCGGACGGGACGATTGACCTGGAGCAAGTTCCGGAGGGCGACTACGAACTCACGTGCTGGATGCCGAACTGGCGCGTTGAACGAATTGAAAATGATCCCGAGTGGGCCGCGCCCGTACGACTGTACTATGAGGCGCCAGTCGTGAAGCGGCGACCGATCAGCGTCAAAGCCGGTCAGCGCGTTAACGTGACCTTTCCTTTTGCGACGAAGGACTTTGGTCAGCGCGATTAGAGGCAAGCAAAGCGGTTACTGTTTCTTGGCCGGAGCTGGCCGTTCGAATTCAAGCGACTCGCGGATTTCCTTTACCAGCGCCGGCTCCGCTACGGTCACGGCTTTAACAAATGCGGCCGAGTCCAGGTCCGGACTGCAGATCGCGTAACGCAGAATCGCGTTCTTCACCAACGGTGCCGCGTGCGTCGGCTGCTTGTACTGCGCCAGGATGTGGCGAGTCTGGTCCCACCATTGCCAGCGACGCAGGTCTTCTATGGCCATGTCGGCCATGTCGCCGTGGCTGACGATGGCGGCCATCCCAGCAACGATTGCTTTGCGATGTTCGACGGGCCGAAATGCGTGAAAGAATCGCAGCGTGCCGAGCACCGCCAGCTTGTCCTGGTAGGGGCGTTTCGGATCATCGACGATTGCCACCGCCCGCTTCCAACCGTCCTCGGGTCGCATCTCGATCAAGCCGCCGAGGAGACCGCTCAAGGCGCTCGCCGTTCGTTCGTCGCTCTTGTCGATCATGGCAGCCAGCGCGTTGGCATCGGCTTTGGTCCCGCAGGCACCCAGGAGAAATGCGAACACGCCGAGGCGTTCGGGCGGCGTCTTCGGATCGCCGAGCAATTTGCGGAGCTTGGCCGGATCGAGCTTCGGGCCCGCGGCGCCGATTTCCTGATCGCTGGCCTTGGCGAACTCAAGGAACGCGTCGGCCGCTACCTCCGGATCCGAACTGTCGATGTGGTTGAAGTAATAGAGCAGGCTCGCGACACGATCGCGGTCGTCGAGTGCGAGGGCGCCCTTCATGTAGGCCGGCATGCCGGCGCCGCGAAGGGTCACGCCACGGAACGGATCGACCTTGCCCTCGAACACATCGCAGAACACCATCAAACGGACGGGCTTCTTGGGGTCCACGGGCGTCCAGCGCGGCAAGGTGATCGTCCCGGCCTTGCCGAGCGCCGGATCGCTCTTGACGACTTCCTCAATTGCAACGTCGGTGAAGCCGTTGTCGCCAACCAGCCGGGGGTTCGTCAGCGTGCCGATGATGATGAATTTCGAAGTACGTGCTTCCTGCCGAAACGTCTGAAGCCGTTGATTCGCCGGGTCGCAGTAGGTGCAGGCATGCACCGTTGGAACGGCTACGAAAAGCGCAAAAACGACGGCCCGGCAAAACATGCGTACTCCTTCACGCGCCGACGGGGCAGGGCGGTGGGCGATCGATACCTTCCATGGTCCGAAAATGACCGGTGAGCGGCCGGCACACGCCGGCCACTCCAGCAATTACTTCTTCGGCTGGGCAGGTACTACCGGCCGCGGTTTCTCGAGTTCAAGAAGCTGCTCCAAGTCGCGGACACGTTCGGCTTGCTTCGCGTCGGCACGCATGCGGACCAGGAAATCGGCACACGTCTTGTTCGACGCGGGCGCCGTCAACGCGTACTTGATGATGCTGCGTTGGATGATCGACACATCGTGGCTCGGCTTGTCGAACAGGCCGACGAGTTTGTCGGCCAGGTTCCATTGTTCCCACTTGCGCAAGTCTTCAACGGCCAGATCGGAAATGTCGGGCTGATCGACGAGCGGCGTGATTGCCGCGACGATGTCGGCCTTCTTCAGCACGTCTTCGCGATATTCCCAAATGAAGCGCATGCATCGCAGCGCCGCATAGCGGACGAGAAAATCTTCCTTGGTGTCCTTTATAACGCCCTGAACGTAAGCGAGCCCTTCCTTCGGGTCGAGCAGCACATAACCGGCAAGCAGGCCATCGAGGCCCGTCGCCTGCTTCACTTTGGGATCGTCGATAAACGCGCGCAAAGCCTTCGCGTGTTCCGGTCCCTTGCCGCAGTGGCCGAAGATCAGGCCGAGCAACCCAAGTCGTGCCGTCGAAGTGCTGGGGTCCTTGAGCATCTTGAGCACCTGTTCGGCATCGAGTTTGGCGGCCGCGACGCGCACGTCCTTATATTCGGCATTGCTGAATTCTTGGAACGCGTCGCCGGACACGGCCCAATCCGCGGCATCGAAGTGCTTGAAGAAGTACGCCAGCCGCGTCGGCATGTCCTTGTCCTTCAACGCGATGGCGCCCTTCAAATACTCGGCAATCTTGCTGTCCGGCGCAACGGCCTCGCCGCGATAGGGGTCAATTTCGCCCTTGTAGATCTCGCAGAAGATCAGGTGCTTCGATTCCTTCTTCGGATCCGCCGGCACGTAACGGGGCAGGGTGATCTTCTTCTTGCCCTTGAGGAACTCGTTGTCCTTGACCACCATCTCAATGTCGAGATCGGTCGTGCCCTTGCCGAACTGTTCGGGATCGCGCTGGGCGTTCGACAGCGTGCCGAACACGATGAGATGGGCTTGATTCACCTC
>DATANR010000236.1:0-7419 GCA_036266155.1 Gemmataceae bacterium
CTGGAATCTCCATTGTCGCCGACTCCGTAGGAGTCGCGGAGCTTGCCGAACACCAGGACATCGATTGTTTGCAAATTCAGCGTTCTACGACCCCCCTTGGGCAACGCCGTGAAGGATTCTGACATGCCTTTCGCCCCGAAGGGGCTCGGCAGGCCAGCCCAGGGCAACGCCCTGGGAAATGTGGCGCACAACGAGCATGTGCACGCTGAAGGCGTGCGGCCGCTCGGCCGCATCCTTTCAGGATGCCCAGCGAGTTAATTCGATCCCGATTCCCAGGGCGCTGCCCTGGGCTGTCCTGCCGAGCCCCTTCGGGGCGAAATGCATGTCAGAATCCTTCGCGGCGTTGCCCCTTGGGGTCGATTGGTGTGCTGAACTCGCTTACCGGTGGTCTATTGTCGGCGATTCCTGCGGGATCAAGAGGACAAAGCCCGGTCGCGTTCAGAGAGGAGTGTCTTATCCTGAGGCCATGAAGAGTGCACAACGCGCGGCCCGATTTGTTTCATTGCGTTGCAATTATGCGCGGTGAATCGAACTGAGCATGCGATCTTCGGAGGCTTCTGGCGCTAGAAGTGAAAAGACGGATTTGCGCCGCAAGTTGCTTGCCGATAACATAATGTGGCAGTTTTTCGAATCTAAGATGGCCAACCCCAGTGTCTGTGTTGGCCATCTCTGGTTTGGCCATCTCTGCGAACAGCATGGGGTCTCGGATCCAATGAACTGACTTTGGGATTGCGACGCATTTCCGCTTGCTGCTTGCCCCTTTACAATTGCCCTTTGACCTTCCCACCTGGCCGGAGCCTCTCCTCATGTCACGTCGCGTTGCCGTTTTCCTTGCCTTCGTTTCATTGCAAGCTTTCGCTGCCGAGCCGGCCGTTATCGCGCCGACTGGTCCGAAGACGCCGGCCGAGGAGTTGGCTTCGTTCAAGTTGCCGCCAGGGTTCAAGGCCCAGCTCGTGGCCAGCGAACCGGACATCTTGAAGCCGATGCAGATCGCCTTCGACGCCAAGGGCCGGCTCTGGGTGCCGACGTCACGCGAGTATCCGTTCGCCGCCATCGGCCGGCCGGGGACCGACAAGCTCTTTGTGCTCGAAGACTTTGGGCCCGACGGCAAGGCACGCAAGGTGTCGGTGTTTGCGGACGATTTGAATATTCCGATCGGCATCCTGCCGTTGCCCGATTGCAAGAGCGTGATCGTGTCGAGCATTGATCCGGGGCCAGACGGCGCGAAGCAATCGCCCGGCGTCTTCATCTGGAAGCTGACCGACACGAAGGGGACCGGCAAATACGACCTGAAGGAAAAGCTCTACGGCCCCTTCGGCATCCGCGACACGCACGGAATGGTGAACTCGTTCACGCTGATGCCGGACGGCTGGGTCTACGCCTGTCACGGCTTCTCGAACGAGGACAAGGTCAAGGGGGCCGACGGCCACGAAGCGCCGATGCAGAGCGGCAGCGTGTTTCGCTTTCGTCCCGATGGCCGGCGCATCGAGGTGTTCACGCGCGGCGAAGTGAACCCGTTCGGCATGACCTACGACTCCTACTTCAACCTCTACGACGCCGATTGTCATTCGAAGCCCATCACGCAGCTCATTCGCGGGGCGGTGTACGAAAGCTTTGGCAAGCCGCACGACGGGCTCGGCTTCGGGCCGAACATGATCAACCACGACCACGGCTCGACGGCCTTGTGCGGCCTCGCATGGTACGAGGCCGACCAGTTCCCGAAGGAATTCAAGGGGACGATGTTCCTCGGCAACGTGGTGACCAATCGCATCAACTTCGACAAGATCGAGTTCGTCGGCTCGACGCCCATGGCGAACCAGCAGCCGGACTTCCTGGTGAGCGAGGACCTGTGGTTCCGGCCCGTCGATATCAAACTCGGGCCGGACGGCTGCTTGTATGTGTCGGACTTTTACAACAAGATCATCGGCCACTACGAAGTCGACTTGCGGCATCCCGGCCGCGACAAGACGCGCGGCCGCATCTGGCGAATTGTGTGGACGGGCAAGGACGCGAAAGAGCCGAAGAGCGTCGGCGACATCACCGGACTGAAGCGCGAAGCGTTGGAAAAACTGCTCGGCGACGCGAACATCATGGTGCGGATGCAAGCGACGCATCAGCTCATCAATCGCAAGGAGGCCGTGCTTCAAGAAGCACGCAAGGTCGAGGACGAAAGTGATGTGCGTCGCGTTCACGAGATGTGGGCCAACGAGGCCGAGCCGCTGTTTGACAAGATGGACCACAAGTTGGAAGCACTGGCCACGCCTCAGGACAATGATGGACTCATTGGCACCCATCGTTATCGTCTGCAATCGGCCCAGGCGGAATGGCGGCGTGATCACCGAGGGGATCGAGAGGAAGTGATTGAGAAAGCGGTTCAGGAGATTGCCAAAGACGCCGACCATCCGCAGGTGGCCCGCGCCAAGGCCGATTGGATGACGACCGATCCGAAGCCGGCGAATTTGCCGGAGCTGTTGAAGGCGATCGAGAAGGTCAAGCCGGAAGACACACACCTGCGTCACTCGCTCCGCATTGCGCTCCGCGAAACGCTGCGTGATCCGGCGGCATTTACGGCGCTGAAGGCGATAAAGCTCAAGGGCGCTCTGCAACGCGCTGTTGCCGACGTGCTGCTCGGCTTGCCGACCAAGGATGCGGCCGACTATCTCACGGCGAACCTGGCGAACCTGCCCGATCCGAAGATGTTGCCAACGTACATCGAGCACGCCAGTCGATTCGGCGACGGGGCCAAGCCGATCTTCCAATTCGTGACCACGCACAAGCCGGACGATCTGCGGCAGACGGTCGCCATGTTCGCGGCCTATCAACGTGGTTTGCAGCAGAAGGGCGGACCACGATTCGATAAGGACGACACGGACTTTGCCGAAGGCTTGCTCGGCCGCGGCTTGAAGGATGTCGACGGCCAGGTGGTGCAGTCGTGCCTTGATCTCGCGACGGCGCTCAAGCTCAAAAGCGCCGCCGACGGCGTGCGCGATTTTGCCATGCAGAAGGATCGACCGGACGCCCAACGTGGGGCCGCGTTCGCGACTTTCCTCGCAGTGGA
The DNA here is from genome assembly GCA_036266155.1 of Gemmataceae bacterium. Taxonomy (GTDB): domain Bacteria; phylum Planctomycetota; class Planctomycetia; order Gemmatales; family Gemmataceae; genus SIAJ01. Next base: position 3,059 of record DATANR010000236.1, read on the forward strand.
TCCCGTTCGCGCTGGACCAATCGTTGGCAAAGTATTGACAGATGCGGATGAGCGTATCGAAGTCCGTGAACGGGCGGCCCAGGCGTTGGCCGGCGCCGCCTCGCCGGCGACATACGCTGAATTGACAGGTGCGCTGGAAAAGGCGCCGGCCCGTTTGCAGACGAGCATCGCGATCGCAATGGCGGGTCAGGCCGCCGGGGCCGATCATTTGCTCAAGACAGTTGCCGCTGGCAAAGCGTCAGCACGGCTGCTGCAAGAGCGTGCGGTGCAGGCTCGGCTCAACGAGAGCAAGTTGCCAAAGGTCGGCGAACGCATCGCGGAGCTGACGAAGGGCTTGCCCTCCGCCGATCAGAAGATGACCGCGCTCATGAACCAGCGCCGCACAGCGTTTGCGAAGGCAAAAGTCGATCCGAAGGCCGGGGCGCTGATCTACAAGAACAATTGCGCCAACTGTCATCAGCTTGGCGGCGAGGGCGCCAAGGTCGGCCCACAACTCGATGGTCTCGGCGTTCGCGGTCTGGATCGTTTGCTCGAAGACATCTTCGACCCGTCGCGCAACGTCGATCAAGCATTCCGCGCGACGGTGCTGAATTTGAAGGACGGCAAACAGATGACCGGCCTGGTCCTTCGCGAAGAAGGGGCTCTGATCGTGATGGCCGACAACCTCGGTAAAGAAGTTCGCATCCCGAAGGCCGACGTGGATGAACGGCGCGTCTCGCTGCTGTCGCCGATGCCGGCTAATTTCAACGAGACGATCAAGGAAGAAGACTTCTACAACCTGATGGCGTTCCTGCTCCAGCAGCGGCCGAAAGACAAGTAGAGCCGGAGATCACTCGTCGACGGGCTCCGCCAGCGGCGGCCCGTCGCCTTCGCGTGGCCAAGGTCTCATGCCGTTGCCGTCGGGTTCCTCGCGGTGCGCCGCTTCGGGGTCGGTTGGCCGGAACTCATCGTCATAGTCTGCGAACTCATCGCCTGGCGGCCGGGCGCTGCCGAGCCGACGCGCCAGACCGGCAATGCGGACCCAATAGCCAATCCAGAACATAAGAAGCACCAACCATGCTCCGGAAACGACGCAATTCCATCCACTGGTCGCCGGCGCACACATGCAGCAGGCAATGATCAGCGTGCCAATCGAATAAGTCATTCCGAGTCGATGGCCAAAATCCTCGGTCTGGACGTACCAATCGCGGGCACGCCATTCGTTTCGTAGCGACGCCGTCACCCGCGGAACCATAATCAGATAGAAGATGTGATTGAAGAGCGGGATGATCGCGAGCCAGACGAAGCCGGGCGCCAGTTCGCGATTGTCGGGGTCGACGCGCAGGAGGCAGCGATAGACCGTAAACAGGAAGGCGACGTGCAATGCCAACGCGCCGGCGAAGAAGCCGACGACGAAGGTGATGAGCATCCAGTCGTCGGTGCCCCAGATCTTCGCGTTTGGGCCCATTGGCGGTCTCCCGGGGGGGTGCGGGCGGGTGCCGCTCGGCTCGCGGCACCTACTTCGATTTGACTACTGCTTCGGCATGCCCATCTTAGCGGGCGGTTCCGACTTGACCTCCGCTGGCATCAGACCGAGGGCTGGCTCGCCAACGGCGGCGGCCACGTCGGCCCGCGCTTGCCAGACGGACCATAGCGCGTCGATGTAATTGTCGCGCGCCTGGAGCACCTTGCGGCGGATGTCGATGATGCGCAGCAAGTCGACGCCCGGTTCGCCGGCCTGGAAAAGCTTCTCCATATCGTCGACGGCTCGTTGCAAATCCGGCAACAGCTTGGTCCGAAGTTGATTGGCACGCATCTCCGCGGCCGTCAGTCGAGCCAGAGCTGAGGTCACATCCTGCCGCACGTTGAGTTCGGCTTGCTTGAGAAGCGCGACCGCTTGGGCGTGCTCGGCCTCGCTCTGGAACATTTGCCCGCGCCCGGTGTTGGCGATCGGAATCGGGATGTTGACCTGAACGCCGACCGTTTGAATCTTGCTCGGATCGTAACCGACGACGGGCCCCACAATGGGATTGCCATAGCGATTCGCGGTCGCCAACCGAACGTTCGCGGCCGCCTCGTTGACGGCGAACTGGCGCGCCTTCAGATCGGCCCGACGATTCAAGGCAATGTCATCCAGTGCCTTCACATCGACATCCCACGCCGAGGGTTCAAATGGGCCATCGGTCTTGAAGGTGCCGACAACCAGGCCGAGTGAGCGGAGTAGTTCTTGGCGGGCAGTCGTCTCGGCTTCACGGCTGGCATTGAGCAGATCTTGCGTGGCCGTGATTTCCGTGCGCGCGACGACCAGATCAGCGGCTTTCAGTTTGCCCGCATTAACGAGACCACCCACATCCGTCACCATGCGGTCGTAAATTCCCATCGTCTCGGTGAGAAGGCGGATCTTCTCCTGCCGATATTGCAGGCCGGCATAGGCCTTGATTACCTGGACTGCAATCGATTGCTCCTGCGCGACGATCTCCCATTCGGTCCGCGACAGCGCGGCGACTGCGCCATCGCGGCGATGATGGATCTGGCCGCGAACCTCGACTTCCCAGAGGAGCAGAGCCTCGTACGGAGTCTTGTTGGTGACGCCGGCCACCTCGGGCCCGCTGGCACGCTGAACGCGGGTTTCAAGTGTGGGGTTGAACGGATAGGTGTCGGCGATCACCAAACGTGCTGTGGCGATGCCGCGCAGGCGTCGCTGTGCCGCGAGGGATGGATTGTTTTCAAGTGCTTGTTGGATGGCCGCGGGCAACGACAAGACGTCGGGCGACGCGACCGCGGGAGGCATGGGGGCCACGCGATCGCCGGCGAACTCGACAGTCGGAGACTGACACCACGTCTCGGCAGTGACCGCCAAGAGCAGAGCGCCGCACAACCAATATCTCACGGGCCGATACCCCTCCGTGCGCTTCCGGATTTGCCGGACGGAGCGCTTTGGAGGTATCGACCGATTGCGCGGGTTGGCTGAAATAAATCGGTGCGGCAAAATGAACTGAACCTTATGTAACTGCTCCCAAGCCGAGACCATCGAGCAGGCCGGTTTCCATCGTGCCGTCTTTGATGCGGAACATGCCGGGGAAGCGTTCGGCCCACGGTTCGTTGGCTGCCGGGCAGTACTGGCGCGCATTCGATTCAATGGCGACGATGCCGGGGATGTGTGCGGCCAGCCCGGCCGAATGGATGAGCGACGCGCCGGGGCAAGTCAGGTCTTGCACGCACAGGAACATGCCGTCCTTCTGCGCGGCCGCGGCGAGCAAGAGCGACTGCGTTTGTCCTTTACAGGCCTTGAGTGCGGCGCCGGTGTAACCCATCTCCTTCGCGAGCCGCAGACTTTCCAGATCGATGAGCGACTCGTCGATCACGACGGGCCGCAGCTTCGACGCGTCGTGCATCACGTTGGCGCGATCCGCCTTCAGGTCGCGCCGCGTGGGTTGTTCGATGTACTGAATCCGCTCGTACCCGTGCGGCGTCTTCTCCTTGACGCGGCCGAGAAACTCGAGCAGGTAGCCGACGTTGCCGCAGCGTTCGTTGAAGTCGAGTGAATAGTGCCAGTTCGCTACGCCGCGTTTGGCTTGCTGTTCCACCGCGACGCGGTCGACGCCGAGGACCCGGTCGACGTCCCAATTCAAGTCGTCGCCGTTGAGCTTGATCTTCAGGTGCGTCAGTCCGTCGGTCGGAATCCACTCAGCGAGCGTTTCCGGCAGACCATCGCCAACCGGTTGTTTGATGTCGGCCACCGTCAGCGGATCGAGTGCACCGACCAAGTGATAGAGAGGCATCCGCGGCTTGGCCTTCGCGGTGACGAATTGATGGAGCCGCAGGCCCGCGAATTCCGCTCCGAAATAATGGCCCAGATCGTGGGGCAACAGGTCGGGCCCGTAGGTTGAGTAACAGTTCAAGCCGTGCACCTTGCCGAACGCATCGTGCAGCGCGGCATCAAACGGGCTGGCGCATACCAGTGTCGCCAGCGCCGGAATGGGATCGGCAACTTGAACATACTCGCCCGCCGTGCCCGCTTGTTTCAAGTATTCGTGCTCCAGCGTCCACGTGATGTCGATGGGGTGGCCAGCCTCGCGATAACCGCGATAAACATCGGCGACGCGATCTGTGACCGTCTTCATGGCATCCAGCGTCTGCGTGTAGGCCATGTTCCGCGAGGGATAAGCCCAGACGTTGCCAAGCGGCATCGAACCGAAGCCTCGCGCTGACTTGCCGCCCTTCGTCTCGACATCGACGTTCACGTTCAAGACGGTCACGCGATCGAGGGCGACGCCGCCGAACTTGATCGGCGTCCGATAGCGGAAGTCTTCGTATTCGAAACGGACGTCTTTGATGTGGATATCGGACTGCATTAGGGCTCAGGGGTCAGGGGTCAGGGG
>DATANR010000237.1:0-2726 GCA_036266155.1 Gemmataceae bacterium
ATACACCAAGCCGATGATCATCCGCCGCACCAATCGCTGGCTGCGGCGCAACGAGCTGGCGCGGTACTATCACCATCGCGCGCGTAACGCCATACCACCATTGAAGAACGAACAGCGACGGTAGCTAGACAGTAGAAGTAGAACCACGATTGGATTTGGGACGAGGGCAATCGGCCTTCGATGCACTGCTTGGATGAGAGAAATGGCGAAATCTATTTCGCGTTTCCTCCCGTCGCCGCCGCCGATGTACGGGTTGAGAAAGTGCACGAAGTCGGAGTGAGAAGTGATGGTGCGCAACGTCTCGACCTGGCGGCTAATGTTCATTTCCGGCGATGCGTGGGGCCTAACGTCATCCAGTATCCCTGGCCGAAGATGGCACTTAGTGGCCCCACGCGCGGCTTGTCACTGGTTTGGAATCCTGGTGCGAGTGTCGCGAAGTGGGACTCGGAAGTAAGTACCCGGTGGAGAGGAAGCATTCGGTGCGTTCGGCACGTTTCTTCGAGCCATTCCGCCTCAGTGGCTGGCCAATCCTGACATCCGGGGCGGTTGACGAGTACTTTGGGAAGTCGCTCAAGGAGATTTCGGAGAAGGGCTCCCGCAGGTGTTTGGGCGAGTGAGCGCAGTTCGGGTTCCACCTGCTGCCACCAGGTCCCGCCATGCAAGTCTGCGACGACGGCCGGCCAGATGGAGGTGTTCGGAAACAGGTTGCTCCCGAGTTCTCGCAGACAGTCCAGCAATTCAATTTCGCCGGCGTGGGATGTCTGCTCGAAGACCGCCGGGGTTAGCGCGAATTCCGGCAGCATCATGCGAATCTCTCGTAGAAGTCTTGATCAAAGATGGTGTCAGGCCAGGGATCGATGAGGTCCCCCTTCTTGTCGAGTTCGATACGCCGGACGGTTACTTGCCCGTCGTCGCGATCAACGTACCACACAGCGATTTCGTCCGGCTTCACTCGCAGTTCTGATCTGCTACCGTCGCCTCGACCGTCACCATTCCCATCACCATAGCCTGCCCCGCTTCCATCACCACTTCCGTCTCCGTAGCCCGCACCGCTTCCATCACCTCGACCGTCGCCGGGCGCTGGGCCGCTATTGCTTCGGTAGCTCTCGCGAACACGGCGGAACAACCGAAGTGTGAAGACCTCACTGTGCGTTTCGATGAAGAAGATGCGGCCCCGTGTCGCCTCCGCCAAAGCGCCTTCGAGGAACACGTCTGCGATCTCAGCCTGGAGACGGGGGTGAAGGTTTAACTCAGGGTGTTCAACTGCGACGAGTTGCACCGGTAGAGTTGCCGTGCCGATCGGTTGGTCGTCCAGAGCAGCAGCCAAGGCGGGGATCATCTGGCTGACGCCAACGCCCAAGTCCGAAGGCTCCAGGAGAACTTCGGGCGATTCGATTGGTCGGAAGAGGACCTGACGCCGGCTCATCGCCTTTTTCAGCAGTCCTTCAACATCCTCGATGTCGTCGACGCTGTTCGTCTGGAGAGCGGTCAACAAACGGTCGCGACTTTCAAACTCCCGGAACTCGACCTGTTCGAGTGTGTAGCCGAGATTCAGCCGCAGCGGATCGGAAAGTAGGCGGCTGATGCGATCAACAAGCACCGGACGGGCAAACAGGAGATCCCAGGCCGCCATTCCGTTCGCCCAGCGGGATGGCTCCGGTAAGCGTGGCGGCGAATATGCCCGCGGCGGAACCTGACGCTGAGGGCCGATGTACCGGAAATGCTTCAATACATCTCGAAGCAACATCCCCGGTCCGACGAGAAGTTGGTACAGGATGCGTTCCAACAGGATCAGTCGCGGGCGAGCCTGGTAGAACTCGACCGTGTCACCCTCCCAGTTCTTTTCATCATCGGCGGCTTGGGTCACGAGATGGTAGAGACTGCCGCCGTCGAGACGGTTGAAGTCCGGCAGTGCATCATGTTGGTCCTCAACGCCGATCGCACCTTCCTCTCCGACGGGTGTGATCCATCGGCGAGTCTCGTCCAAGAGGTTACGGAAATAGTCCGGTGTCGATGGCGGGTCGATTCCCTCAAAGGGTTTGACGTTGAATACGGGGTGCTCTGTGTCGAGATCTAGTGCCCCGTCCAGACTAAATTTTCGGGTAGAGCCGCTTCAGTTTTACCGTCGCTTTCGCGATGGTGAATTGCCAATCGACGGCTCGTTGCTTCTCGTTGACGCGGCTTGACCAGGCAGCGATTTCGGATTGCAACGTTGCGAGGTCGCCCATCCGTCGGTCCTTCAAACATTGGCTGGTCATGCAACTCAACTCGCACTCCGCCACGTTGAGCCAACTTCCATGCTTGGGCGTGTAAACGAAGTGGATCCGCCTGACGTAGTCGCGCGCCTTCTCGGGTGGAAATGCTTCGTAGAACGCCCCCTTGGGGTGCGTGTTCAAGTTGTCGCAGACCAAAGTGATCCCGTCGCCCGCGTAGCGAGTGTCCAGTAAATGGGCCACTTCATGAGCCCAATCGTCCTTGGTGCGGCGCGGCCGGGCCGTCGCTTGGCGGAAGCCGGAGAGCGGTTCGGCGAACAGGAAGATACAGGCTGTCCCCTTCCGTTCGTATTCGTAATCGACCCGCTCCGGATGCTCCTTGGTCGCCGGGATTGGTACACGCGTCTCGCCGATGAGTTGCACCGGCTGCTCGTCCATACAGACGACGGGGCAATCGGGATCGTCGGCTTTTTCGTAAGTCTCCAGCACCTCCTCCATGTGGGCGACGAACTC
>DATANR010000238.1:0-6645 GCA_036266155.1 Gemmataceae bacterium
ACACCAAGATTGTGTAATCCGTCTCCCTGGGTAGTGCTAATTCGAGCGATATCGCTTTGTTCTGGTCGTACTCGAGCCGCTTCCTCGCGAAGCAATGCTGAATCTAATTCCGAGAAAAGGTTGGCCTCGAGTTGGATAGGAGAGTCAAATCTCCGCAGCAACGTTCGGATTCGGCCGAGGCGCTTGGCAGGGAAACCTGGCAAAGAGGCAAGACTGGTCAAATTGCCTTGTCCTGTCTTTTCGATAGCCGCCGCAAGCTCACCAAGCGAGTTACTCAGCTCTAACCGCTCCTTGTTCTGCGTCGTAATTCTCTGAGCTGCGATATATCCTAAATCTGCAAGCCGGTCCGGCGGGATAGTCTTAATGCCAGTAAACGGTGACCTATGGCCAAAATGCTCTGTAGAACGCCGTTCAAGCGGAGCTAGCTCGGCCCGGAAATCTGATACACGCGACATCCGTGTAAAGGCTCTTCTAAAATTACCATATAATAACATTGCTTCCGATTGAAAAAGGCGCAGCCTCTGAAGGAAACTCAGGTTGGATCGAAATGCATCTGTACCCAAATAGCGATGGAAGAACTCAATAGAAACCGGACGCTCGCCATAGAAAACTAACAGCGCGTTTACTTGTGAATGTGACTGTTGTGCTGATAGATTATCATGAAAAAGCGCTTTGGCTCTGTCCAATGCAATTAATTGGTCGCTGGCGGCATGTTCCGAAAGTGAGACGCGGCGCCCCAGTAATTCACAAGCGAGTTCATGGAATATGTACCCGTCGGTGTAAAATAAATGTGTGGCCGCGGCCCATTCATTTGGAGGTATTTTCAGGAGTTCGCATATTTGTGTGAGCTTTTCGTTCTTTGGTAGATCGCGACCTTCTTCGAGATGAGCGACAACAGTACGGGTTACCCCAACATCCTCGGCGAGCTTCTCTTGAGTGAGGATTTGCCCTTTTCTTCCTCGATAGTCGGCAACGCTCCGTCCTACTCGAAGGATTGCTTGGCGGCTCAGGTCAGCAATGACTTGTTCATTTGAAATGGGCATGTGGGCCTCGCTGATCGCATCCGAATTTTCTTGGCGCCAACTTGCCAACGAAGTCGTCAGCGCCCAGACTACTTCGAAATGATCTTCAACACCAACATCATCGGCTTCGCATCCGCTTTGCGTTCGCCGCGGCGGTCGAGGAATTGTTTGATTTCTTTGGAGGCTTGCGGGTTGCCGTTCATTGGTGAATAGGCGACAACCACGGCCATGCGTTCGGGTTTCGGCGGTGTGGCCGAGGTGCCCATTCCATTCAGGGTCGCGGCCACGTGTTGGGCGGTGCCTTCGGGCAATGGCTTGCGGATATCAACCGGGCCTTTGGCTTTCGGCTGTTTCGACGGGACATTCGGCATGCCGAGTAGCTTGCCGAGTTTCGTCAGGTCGTCGGACAGGAACGGGGCGGCGACAAGTGTGTCGAACTGCCCTGCCCCGCTCTTCTTCTCTTCGGCGCCGAGGGCCGCCATCAGTTGTGCGACTTCATCGGGCGTCAGTGCTTCGGTGAAGATCATCAATTCGGTCGGCAGGTTCTTCTTGAGCCGCTCGTTGACGAAATTATCAATGACGGCCGTGATGCCGCGCGACTTGAGTGCGGCCACCACATGTTCGAGCGCCTTCGGTGACGCGTGACAGAACAGGTCGAGCCGGATCAACTCGTCCTTCTTCATTTCGTTGACGAGCTTCTTGCGCGCATCGCCGTCGCTGGCCAGGTCTTCCAGCTTGAACAGTTGCGACAGGCGAATCTTGTCCGGCTGGAACGGTTCGATCTCCGGCATCGCCTCGGGCGGGCTCGTAATTCGATCTGGGATGACCTCGTGCGGCAGCGGGCCGATTTCGGGGCTCCGCGGCTTCTCAACAACGGCATCGCGCGGCACTTCCGGTGTCCGTTCACGCGGCATCGGTGCCGCTTGCGGCGTAGCGCCCGCATCGTTATCGCGTGGGGCCGGCAGGTTCGCCATGCCCTGGTTCTGCTGAGCCATGTACTGCTGGCTCAGGGAGAAGTAGAAATACGAGCCGAGGCTGATGACCACGAGCACACAGGCTGCGGCCGCGATGTTCGTCCAGACCGGCAGCCAACCCCAGTTGAACTTGCGGCTCGGCATTCGGCTCGGGGGCAGCGGCGTCGGCGTCAGCGCCCGTTCGCCGATGGTGGCCATCACGTTGTCGGCCAGGTCGCTGGGTGCGTTGCGGCGTGCGAGCTTCTTGAGACGGGCAGCGTCGGCTTTCAATTGGGCATAGAACTGCCGTGCCGGCTCCGATTCGCGGAGCACGCGTTCGGCGGCCTTGCGTTCGGCCGGGGTGAGTTCCCCGTCCACCGCGGCGGTCAACAGCTCTCGGACGTCCACGCGTTTCATGTTAGCGGGTCAGCATCCTCGCTGACGACTACTCCGGCTTGTGTAATAGATCTCGCAACTCCAACCGAGCCCGATGCAACCGACTGCGCACCGTGCCGATCGGCACATCCAATACCTGGGCGATGTCCTCGTACTTCTGCCCTTCCAGGTCCTTCAACACCAACACCACCCGATGCTCCGGCGACAACCGATTCATCGCCGCGAGCAATTGAGCGTCTTCTTCCGCACGCTCCAAAGCGACACCCGGCCGGGCAAATTCGTTCGGATCGGCCGGCTCGGTCGCGGCTCCATCGTCGCCTTTATCGAAACTCAGAACCACCTTGCGCTTGCGCCGCAGAGTGATCGCCGCGTTGAAGGCGATGCGGTACAGCCAAGTGAAGAACTCCGAGTCACCCTTGAAGCTATTCAACGACTGATAGGCGTTCAGGAAGGCGTCCTGAACCACATCTGCCGCGTCTTCCGCATTGTCGACCACCCGCAGGACCGCGTTGAACAGCCGATCCTGATAGCGCCGCACCAACTGACCAAACGCGGGCGCATGCCCCGCGACGCATTCCGCTATTAGTCTGCGGTCGTCGGTATTCACAACGTCATCTTGTCATTCGGACGGGCTCAAAGGGCGAAAAGTTCCCCGGCAGGTGAACTTTCGCGTTTCGGCCGATCCAGTGTCGATCCAAGGTCGCTGAATCGCGCCTCCGTCGATCGCCCAACGGCGCCACTTTTTTGGGGGTTTCCTGGACCAGTTTTTTCCATCGCCGATTCGACTCAACCGTATATCAATCAACATCTTATGATCAGATACCAGTTCAAAGAGCGCCAACCCCATACACTCCTGGCGCTCTACGTGGCGCTCTTTGATTGGCGCTCTTTGAATTTGCCGTCCACAACCCCTTGAGGAATCGATACGGAAATCTGCCAGCTGAGACCTGGCCATTGCTCACCATGCGATCATGTTACTAGACTGACTTACACTACTGCTTCTTTTCTCAGTGCCAGGGCTTCCGGTAATGGAAAACCAGCAGATCGTCGTGCGGGGGGCCCGCGAGCACAACCTTCAGAATGTTAACCTGACGTTGCCGCGCGACTCGCTGATCGTCTTCACCGGCGTCAGCGGTTCCGGCAAATCGTCGCTGGCTTTCGACACGTTGTATGCCGAGGGCCAGCGGCGCTACGTCGAGTCGCTATCGAGTTACGCCCGCCAGTTCCTCGGCCAACTACCGAAGCCGGATGTCGACTTCATCGGCGGCCTGTCGCCGGCGATCAGCATCCAGCAGAAGACGGCGAGCCGCAACCCCCGTTCAACCGTCGGCACGGTCACTGAGGTCTCGGATTTTCTGCGCGTGCTGTATGCGCGCATCGGCCAAGGCCATTGCTCCAACTGCGGCCGACCGATCACGGCCCAGACGCGTGACCAGATCATCGACCGCATCCTGGCGTTGCCGGCCGACACGCGCTTCCTGATTCTCGCCCCCGTCGTTCGCGGTCAGAAGGGCGAGTTCAAGGATTTCTTCGCGGACATGCTCAAACGCGGTTACGTCCGTGCTCGCGTCGACGGCCGGATCGTGCGGCTGAGCGACGACCTCAAGCTCGACAAGCGGATCAAGCACGACATCGCGATCGTCATCGATCGCTTAAAGAATGAGCCACGTGTGCGGACGCGCTTGGCCGAAGCTGTTGAGCAAGCACTTGCACTGGCCGAGGGCTCGTTGATCATTGCCGTTGAGAAAGCGACCGAAGGTCCACCCGCGAAGAAAGTGGACGAGGCCGTAGAGACGGAAGACACGCTGCTGTCGGCACACTACGCCTGCACGCACTGCAACCGCAGTTACGAGCCACCGACGCCACAGCTTTTCAGCTTCAACAGTCCGCACGGCATGTGCGTGGATTGCGACGGCCTCGGCACACGGTACACATTCGACCCCGATCTGTTGATTCCAGATCCAGCCATTTCCTTCTTCGACGGGGCCATTCCGCTCGTCGGCAAGTTCCGCGGCATGGGCCGTTGGCGCAAGCACATCTTTGAGGGTGTCGGCGAAACTCTTGGCATTGATTTGAAGACTCCATTCAAGGACTTGCCAAAGGAACACCGCGACTGGCTGCTGTACGGTTCCGGCGATCGGCACATCACGTACGACTGGAAGGTGCGCGGTGGCAAAGTCTGGAAGCACGGCGGCACGTGGGAGGGTATCGTCCCGCAACTCCTCACAAGCTTCAAGAAGACCGCGGCCGGCCCACGTCGGATGCAGCTTGAAAAGTACATGCGCCGCGTGCCCTGCTCTACCTGCGGCGGCCATCGGCTCAATTCTCAGGCGCGAGCCGTGAAAGTCGGCGGCAAGACGCTTGTCGACATTGGCGCCTTGCCCATCGGCGACCTGGTGCCGTGGTTCGCGGAGATGGAACGCGGCCTCGATCCGGTTCGCCGAACGATCGCGACCGAGTTGCTCAAGGAAATTCGCGACCGGCTCACGTTTCTGCTCAACGTCGGCTTGCACTATCTGACCCTCGATCGCTCCGCGCCGACGCTCTCCGGCGGCGAGGCCCAGCGCATTCGCCTCGCCGGCCAAATCGGCAGCGGGCTCGTCGGGGTGTTGTACATCCTTGATGAGCCGTCAATTGGCTTGCACCCGCGTGACAATGAGAGACTGTTGCGCAGCCTCGAAAAGCTCCGCGACATGGGCAACACGGTCCTCGTCGTCGAGCACGACGAAGACACCATGCGGGCCGCGGATTTCCTCGTTGATTTCGGCCCCGGCCCCGGCGTCCGCGGCGGCAAAATCGTCGCTGCGGGGAGCCCGTATGAGGTGGTGAGCAACCCCGCGAGTGTGACCGGCAAATTTCTCACCGGTGAATCTCGCATCGAGATTCCGATGGAGCGACGGTCACGAACCAAGAAGGCCATTCGCATCGAAGGCGCCCGACACAACAACCTCAAGAACGTGACCGTCGAGATTCCGCTCGGCGTCTTCGTCGTGGTCACGGGCGTGAGCGGTTCGGGCAAGAGTTCGCTAGTGAACGAAATTCTGCTCGCGGGCTTGCGCGACCACATGGACAGCAAACCGACGGAAGACGAGGAGAACGGCGACGAAGAGGCCGATGCGGCCAAGGTTGTCGGCGTCCGTTGCGATCGCATCGTCGGGGCCGAGTTGGTCGACAAAGTGATTGACATCGATCAGTCACCCATTGGCCGGACACCGCGTTCGAACCCGGCCACGTACATCAAAGTGTTCGACGAGATTCGCGCGCATTTCGCGGAAATGCCGGACGCCAAGGTGCGCGGCTACCGGCCTGGTCGATTCTCGTTCAACCGCCCTGGCGGCCGCTGCGAAGCGTGCGAAGGCAACGGGGCCACCAAACTCGAGATGGACTTCCTCGCCGACGTCTGGGTGACGTGCCCCGTCTGCGAAGGCAAGCGCTTCAATCGCGAGACGCTGCAAGTGCGCTATCGCGGCAAGAGCATTCACGATGTGCTGGCGATGGACGTGCAGCAAGCGCTCGAGTTGTTTGAGAACGTGCCCAAAATTCGCGGCATGTTGCAAACGCTTCACGACGTCGGACTCGACTATGTGCATCTCGGTCAGGCCTCACCCACGCTCTCCGGCGGCGAGGCGCAGCGCATCAAGCTGGCCCGCGAGCTGGTGCGTCGCGGCACCGGCAAAACGCTGTATGTGCTCGATGAGCCGACCACGGGCTTGCACTTCGAGGACATTCGCAAACTGCTCGACGTGCTCCACGGCTTTGTCGAGGCGGGCAACACGGTGCTGGTGATCGAGCACAATTTGGACGTGATCAAGACCGCCGACTGGGTAATCGATCTCGGCCCGGAAGGCGGCGCTGGCGGCGGCAAGCTCGTCGTGGCCGGCACGCCGGAACAGGTGGCGAAGTCGGAGGCATCATTCACGGGTCAAGCGCTCAAGCCGGTGCTGTCGCCGAAATATACGCCGCTCAAGCCAAACAAGCGCAAAGGCGTGAATGGCAAGCCGAAGGAAACGCGACTGACTCATCTGACCGTTCAAGGCGCACGCGAACACAACCTCAAAAACATCACCGTCTCGATTCCACGCGAGGAAATGTCGGTTTTCTGTGGGCCGAGCGGATCGGGCAAGAGCACGCTGGCGCTCGACACGATTTACGCGGAGGGCCAGCGGCGCTATGTCGAGTCGCTGTCGAGCTACGCTCGACAATTCCTCGGTCAAGTGCAGAAGCCAAAGGTCGAGTCCGTATCCGGCCTGTCGCCCGCGATCAGCATTGAGCAG